>NZ_JAQQDU010000049.1:0-62897 GCF_046027825.1 Paraburkholderia sediminicola | reverse complement strand
CAGACGAATGGCAAAGCCGCGCCGCAACAGCCTATCATCGGGCCGCGAAGGCGTGTGAGTACGAATACCAGAACCGTGTAGTGGACGCCGGCGACGAATGGCAAAAGATTTTCGGTGCTGACATTCCGCGGGCCGTGTGATGGATGAGCGCACCCAAAACCTCATTGCCGAATGCGAGCGTCAGGAAGAATCCTGTCTATACATGTCCACGACGATCTTCGAGTGGCTGAAATCCTTGCGTCGATGGCGCTTTGCTTTTGTTGTCGTGCCCATTGTGCTTGGCGGCCTTGCCACTTGGCCGCTCCTGACACAGAAAACTGAACTGGAGTGGTTCACTGGTGTGTGCGCATTGCTGGCCGGTCTAACTCCTGCGGTCTACAAGGCGCTCGAGCTGGACGTGAATCTCAAGGCGCTGGCCAGTACCGCGCACCAGTTCAAGATCCTTCAGGACCGATTCCGCCAGGCGTCGCGCGTGACCGCTCTTGGTGGCTTCGACGACTTCAAGAAGGAGGTCGATGCGCTAATGGAGCGCATCGACACCGCGCGAGAAGGCAGCATCACTGCGCCCGAACGGTTCTTCAAGAAGGCGCAGCAGAAGATCAAGAGCGGCGACTACGCTTTTAGCGTCGACATGCAACAAACCGCTGCCCCGCTTGCCTGACCGGCAAAGCCTTCAGTTCCCCAGCGTTTCGCAAGAGCAATGCCTGCTGGCGTGGCCTTGGGGGCTTCAATGACGAGCCCAATGCCCGGCAGCTCGCAAAAAAATGTCGGAACTCTAAATTCTCTCCACTTCGGGCCGAATATGACTGTATTGGGCCGTGTCCGCCCATTTAGAACAATTCTCACTCACAAAAGAGGAAGTGGACGTGGAGTTCACAACCAAGGAAGACCTTGAGTTCTGCGGCGAAGCTCCCTTCCCGACGCAAAGCAAACATCGGCGGTCTCCCGCGGACGAAGGCAATCCCCCCTGAGCTGTTAGCCTAAAAGCCCTGTTCCTTTTTGTCGCGGCGATTGTGGAGCCTTTCGCCAAAGAATTCCTGCTTAGACACTTCGCGAGCCTATGAGTCATTCTTCCAGTTACTTCGATCCAAGACATACCGGCGGAGCTGTCGCTTCTTCGGGAATGAGCTATCAGGATTCCTGCGCGGTGCTCATCGTCATGAAGTATTTGGGGGATGCCGCCTTCAGCAGCATCGGTCTCGAGGCTTCGAACGACATCACGCTCTGTGTTGGAGCCTCGCAGAAACACATCCAAACCAAAGACCGGAAACTAACAGCTGGACTGCTTAAATCGATTCTTGAGGGCGCAGCGCTGGATCGTCAAGACATCTTGATCATGGTGTCATCGATCAATGAAGAGGTGGATTCGCTACTCAGCAAGTTGGCGGCGTACCGCTCCCACCAAGCCCATGCGTCGATAAGTGGCCCGCAGCACTTGGCCATTGAGCAGGATTTCGATCAGGAACTTTCCTTAGCTGGTTTCCTAGAGCTAAAGAGAGTGTTGCTGACCAGCACTGTCCGGGTGCAGCCCAGCCACGGATTGGATTCGGTCGTGGAAGCAGCGTTGACTCAATGGGCGCGCGCACGTGGCACCTTCATTCGCGAGAAGCCCTGCCTCCTTGAACTCCACGGCACCTTTTCGCGTGCCCGTGCCAATCGTGCATTCTTGGCTCGAGACGAGCTGACGGACTTGTTGTCGCGGCACTTGGTCGAACCGTCTGCGCTGACGACGCTGATGTCCCCCGTTCGATCACAGCTCGATTCGTCAGAGAGCTTCCGTGCTCACCTGCGTCACCGTGGCGATTTGGCGGTTCGCTTTGAGCAAAAGCTTGTCTTAGCCGAAGGCTACGAGTCGCAGCAGGAGCTTCGCGCTGCCTTGAAGATCTACCAAGCCCTTGCCGTAGTCCTGCACGACTCTGAATGGCTTTTGATTCGTTGCGCGGCTTTGAGCGAGCTACTCGACGACTTGTCTCAGGCTGAAGACTACGCTCGGCAAGCGTTGAAACTGAATTCAAAGGCATTTGGTGCCCTGTGCGTGCTCGGCATAATTGCGGGACAGAAGAATCGGTTCGACGATGCCCTCGGGTACTTTCGTGTCGCAGAGCGCGTCAACGATGAGGATGCCCGGCTTCTACACAACATCGGCTATACGCTGTTGCGTATTGGCGACTTGGTATCGGCACTCGAGTATTTTGAGAGAGCCGCCGCGACGCCAGACACCCCAGCGGCGTCGCACTTGAATGCAGGTGTTGTGCTGTTCAACATTGGACGGTACACGGAAGCTGAAGAGGCGTTGGAGTCGGCTCTGCAACTGGAACCCAACATGCCGGAGGCCTTGTCGCAACTCGGCGAGCTTTATCGCTTCTTCGGGCGCCTCGATGCCGCCATTCCGATGTTCAACCGCGCGTTGCAATCGCTTCCCGACAACGCCGTGGCGAAACACGGCCTCGCGATCTCGATGCTAGAGAGAGGGGACGCCGAGGGCGCCAGCCAACTAGTCACTCATCTCGCCGACCATTTGAATCAGCTCCGCGTTGGCAAAGCAACGTTGGTTCTGGATCTCGGATGGCACCGGACATATCCAATCCGCATTACACGTACCGGTAACCACTGCTTTGAGGTCAAATGGGAGTCTCTCTCAGCGACTGTCAAAATTTCAGACGTAGGAACGGTGATCCAGTGACGTCTCAAATTGAGACGGGGGTTCGCAGATCGCCGATGTCTGTTTTGCCGAACCGGAAGTCTGAGGCTTAAGCTGCGAAGGTCAGATTTCGGGCGCTTCATTCGCACAAGCGGCCGTCAGCTCTGGGTCGTCTACTGCCCGTCGCGGCGGGGCTCAGTTTTGATCAGCGTCAGTTGCAGTCAATGTGAGCACGGGGCGATGGAATGCAAGCATGCCTGTAAGCGCGAATTTCCGCCCACCTAGTTTCTGAGCCAGAAAAGATCGACGATTGCGTCCGCAACCACAACTTGCGGACGCAATCCATGACCCATGATGATCTGAGCTTTTTGCCCTTGCGGGTGACACGCGTTGGTGTCGGCGGCAAGCGCAGCTTCGACCCGGTGGACAAGCGACGGCTGATCGAGGCCTGCCTGCAACCGGGCGCGTCGCTGTCTGGCCTGGCCCTGAAGGCTGGAGTGAATGCCAACCAGTTGTGCAAATGGGTTCGACTGCACGAACGGTCAAATACCCATGTGAGAGACGGCTCAGCGTGCGCATCATCGGCTTTCGTGCCGGTCGTCGTCGCAATCGATGACCGAACGTCGATACCCGCCTCGGTACCGGCTGCGCGGCCCGCGCCGGAACGGGAGTCATCGCGTCTGTCGTCACGCCCGGCGACGTCGGTGCGGGTGGCGGCCCAGTTGCCCAATGGCGCAAAGCTCGAGCTCGAATTCACCGCAGGCGATACCGGATTGCTGGCAGCACTGGTTGCCGCATTGGGAGCGCGCTGATGTTTCGCTTCGAGGCTGACCTGAAGGTCTTCGTGCATCGGGAGCCGATCGACTTTCGCGGCGGCATCAACACTCTGGTGACGCTGGTCGAGCAGTCGATGCAGCTCGATCCGTTTGCGCGCGCCGTGTTTGCCTTCCACAACCGCCGACGCAACCGGGTCAAGTTGCTCTTGTACGAGCGTACTGGCTTCTGGCTCATGTTGCGCCGCCTTGAGGAAGATCGCTTCGTCTGGCCACGCCGGCAGCAGGCGGTGATTGAGCTGACGACCGAACAGTTGCACTGGCTGCTTGAGGGCATCGATATTGAGGCGGTGCGCCGTCATCCGGTACGGCCGTACCGTCACGCGAGCTGAACGCCGGGCGTTGCCGGTGAGCTACGGCGGGCCAGACTGTTACAAATTCACGTAAACCCACCGCACGCGGCACTCCGCTATCGTGGGGACATGAACGAAGAAGACTTCTCCCGATTGCCGCCGGCCGCCCAGGCCTATATCCGTGAACTCGAGGCACGCAACCTCCAGATGGGCGAACGGATCGCCCATCTGGAGGAGCAGTTCCGCCTGGCGCAGAGCAAACGCTTCGCTCCGAGCAGCGAGAAACTCCAGGATCGCTTCTTCGACGAGGCCGAGCAGATCGCCGCCATCGAACCTGACGACGATGACGCCGGCGATGCCCAGAACACGTTCGTGCTGCCCGATACGGGCCTGCCGGACGCACCCACGCCAGCACGCAGCAGGCGTGGACGCAAGCCGCTACCGGCACACCTGCCGCGCCAGCGCATCGAATACGACCTGTCCGAAGACCAGAAGGTCTGTCCGTGCTGCGCGCACGCACTGCACGGCATGGGCGAAGAGATCAGCGAACAGTTGCATATCGAGGTGAAGGCGTCGGTCCTGCAGCACGTGCGTTTCAAGTACGCGTGCCGTCACTGCGAGCGCCATGCCGAACGCACCCCGGTGATCACTGCACCGATGCCAGCGCAACCGTTGCCAGGCAGCAATGCCAGCGCAGCGATGATCGCCACCGTTACGGCAGGCAAGTACGTCGACGGCACGCCGCTGTACCGGATGGCCCATGCGCTGGCCCGCGCGGACATTGAAGTCGGGCGCGGCACGCTGGCGAACTGGATCATCCGGCCCGCCGAGTTGCACTACAGCCGGCTCTACGAGGCACTGCGCAGGACGCTGCTCTCGCAGGCGCTGATCCACGGCGACGAGACAACGGTGCAGGTGCTCAAGGAGCCCGGCCGTGCCGCGCAGAGCACGTCGTATATGTGGGTGTACCGCAGCGGCGAAGACTGCCCGGAGCCTGTCGTGCTGTTCGACTACCGGCCGGGGCGCGGGCAGGAACATCCCCAGGCGTTCCTCGCCGGCTACGAAGGACTGCTGATGACCGACGGGTATGCCGCCTGGCGTACGCTTGAAGGCGCGACGCACTTCGGCTGCCTGGCCCACGCGCGGAGGGCCTTCGTCGACGCCCTCAAGGGCATGAAGAAGCCGGGCGGGCGCGCTGCACAGGCACTGGAGTACTTCAAGGCGCTCTACCAGGTCGAGACGCTGGCGAAAGCTGATGCGCCGCAAGGCGAAACACGCCCCGACTACACGTACCGCCTGCGCCAGCAGCATAGCGTGCCGCTGCTGACGTCCTTCAGGGCGTGGCTCGACGAACAGGCCCCACAGGTCCTACCCGAGAGCCTGCTGGGAAAGGCGATCAGTTATACGCGCAATCAATGGGATTACCTGAGCCGCTACGTCACCGATGGGCGCGCCCCCGTGGACAACAACGTGATCGAGCGCGACATCCGACCCTTCTGCACAGGGAGAAAGGCCGGGCTCTTTGCAGACACAGTCGCCGGCGCAAAGGCAAGTGCCATGATCTACAGCCTGATGCTCACGTGCCGCGCCTGCAACATCGAGCCCTATGCGTATCTGCTCAATGTGCTCACCGAGTTGCCACAGCGGGAGGCGCATGCCGATGTCAGCGACCTGCTGCCGTTCAACTTCGCCAGACGGCAAGGTGCGGCGACGCAGGGCTGAACGACGACCCGCTCCGGTCACTGTGCGCACGTCGCGATTCCGCTGGCCGGTCACGATGAACCGGAATGCCCGGTCACGTTCGTCCGGAATCAGCGGTCACGTTGAGCCGGAATACCCACCGGCAAGTCCGTCGTTACCCGGTAACGAGCGAATGCTACGACCGAGCCCTGAAGTACTGATCCCATTCGGGCTTATCTGGATCGAGCGTGCGCAGGACCGCGTCATCCTTGCGCGAGACGAGCCGCTCGAGCATCTGGCGTTTCGTGATCCCATCGCGGTGCGCCAGTCGTTCAAGCGCAAGATAGACCTCGCTGCTCACCCACACGTCCAGCCGGCGATCTCCGTTGCCTTCCCTGCCTGCTATTGGGCGCCGTGCCCGATATGCTGCCTGCCGCTGTGCTGCTGTCTGTGCCATTCATTGCCTCCGTTACCCGGTAACCGGTTCATGCCGGAACGTTACCCGGTAACGGAGCTGACTCACAACGTGGGTTAAATCTATCGCTTACGCATGCCTGGCTGAATGCAAGCACGGTTGCAGATAATCCGAACACGCGCGCCCCGTCAGTTGCGGTTATTTCACGCAGCAAATCGCGTCGATTGCAACCATGGCCGGTTTGGATTGCATTCAGCTACAGCTAGTGGGATGGCGGAAGAATGGCGGACGCGAATGCAGCGCTGAAGAGAATTGAGAAGAAATGAGGGAGGAAAAAGCCTCACAGAATCAAAGTGTGACGCTACAATGGCTACTGGTGTCTGGGCTAGATTGCGGTTCACACGGCAGGGGTCACAGGTTCAATCCCTGTACCACCCACCAGATTCGCGGGTCTCCGAAGAACCGCAAGAGAAAGCCCTCGAACGTAAGTCGAGGGCTTTTTTGTTTTTGTTTCCGTTTTTTGCGTGCGTGCGGCGGATTGATCACTCACATCACCCACGCGTACGCGCGCCAATACGCATCCGCACACGCACCACCAAACGCTCGAGCGCCGGCTCTGCTTCGAAGTCAACACCGAACTTTCGTACGATTGCGGTCGCCAAATACTGCTGATATAGTCAGTTTTCGGGCACTTGCCCCGTCTACTTTCTCCACCTCATTCGACTACAGGGAGGCGTCACATGTTCGCAGTGCATATCGTCGTCCCTGGAATGGCCTCACGGCCATTCTCGCGACCTTAAATCCGTCGCGTCGTCGCTCACGCGGTTCTGCCTGAACAGGCGTCCGCGTAAATACCAGACGGTCCGTAGTCTCATTGCCGGCGTTGTTGTCAACACAGCGCGGCTCGCTTGACTGTCTCTTCCTTTCGCTTCTGACTGGAACCTCGGTGCGCTCGCGCGCCACCGGGTCGTGGCAAATGACTAGAAAAAAACTCGACTTTCGCGGGCAAGCCTTCAAGGATGTCCTCGGCTTCACCTTCCTTCACTGGGCCAAACAGCCTTGGCGCATCTTTGCGATTAGCGCGCTGGTGCTGCTCTCGGCGTTGGCCGACGTACTCACGCCGATGTTCGCCGGACGGCTCGTCGATGCAATCGCTGCCGGCTCCGCCGGCGACACTGTCGCGTGGCACGCTGCGATCACGGCCTTCTGCGTGCTAGGCGCGCTGGGACTCGGCGCCACGCTGCTTCGTCAGGGTGTGTTCTTCAACATCATCAGGCTCACGCTCAAGATGATGAGCGAGATCGCTGCGAACGCGTTTCATCGCGTGCAACGCTTTTCGACGGACTGGCACGCCAACAGCTTCGCCGGATCCACGGTGCGCAAGATCACGCGTGGCATGTGGGCGCTCGATCTGCTCAACGACACGCTGCTGATCGCACTGTTCCCGTCGATGGTCATGCTGGTCGGCGCAACCGTGCTGCTCGGCTGGCGCTGGCCGATGATGGGCGCGGTCGTCGGTTTCGGTTCGGTGCTGTATATCGCGGTGACCGTGGCCATGTCGCTCGGCTTCGTTGCGCCCGCCGCACGCCTCGCTAACGCATGGGACACTCGTATGGGCGGCGCCCTCGCCGACGCAGTCAGTTGCAACGGCGTGGTGAAAGCGTTCGGCGCCGAAGCGCGCGAAGAAGCCCTGCTCGACCGTGTGATCGTCAAGTGGCGTCATCGCACGCGCCGCACATGGATACGCGGCACGATCAACGGCGGCTTGCAGGGCGGCATGCTGGTGGCAATCCAGGCTGCCATTCTCGGTGCTGCGTTGCTGTTGTGGATGCGCGGCGAAGCGAGCGTCGGCGACATCACGTTCGCGCTGACGATGTTCTTCATGCTGCAAGGCTATCTGCGCGACGTGGGTATGCACATCCGCAACCTGCAGCGTTCGGTCAACGACATGGAAGAACTGGTGTCGCTGGAGAGCCAGCCCCTGGGCATCGAAGATCGGCCCGGCGCGGGTCCGATCACGATCGGCAAAGGCGAAATTCGCTTCGAGCACGTCACCTTCCACTACGGTGCGAAAGCCACGCCGCTCTATGACAACTTCTCCGTGCGCATCGCGCCGGGAGAACGCGTCGGGCTGGTCGGGCATTCGGGTTCCGGGAAGACGACCTTCATCAAGCTGATCCAGCGTCTGTACGACATTTCGGAAGGCCGGATCACGATCGACGGTCAGGACATCGCCCGTGTGCGGCAGGCGTCGTTACGCAGCCAGATCGCGATCGTTCAGCAGGAGCCGGTGCTGTTTCACCGCTCGCTGGCGGAGAACATTGCCTATGCCCGGCCCGGTGCGAGCCGCGCCGAGATTGAACGCGCCGCGAGGCTCGCCAGTGCGCACGACTTTATCGCGACACTGCCTCAAGGCTACGACACGCTGGTAGGCGAGCGCGGCATCAAGCTCTCCGGCGGCGAACGTCAGCGCGTGGCGATCGCGCGGGCGTTTCTCGCGGACGCACCGATCCTGATTCTGGACGAAGCGACCTCGAGCCTCGACAGCGAAAGCGAAGTGCTGATCCAGCACGCCATGGAACGGCTGATGGTGGGCCGCACGACGCTGGTGGTGGCGCACCGCCTGTCTACCGTGCGAGCGCTGGACAGGCTGCTGGTGCTGGACAAGGGCAAGGTCATCGAGGAAGGCAGTCACGAGGCGTTGATCAGACTCGAGAACGGTCTGTACAGGCGGTTGTTCGAACGTCAGGCGCTGGAGTTGATCAAGGGCTTGAGCGACTCGGAGATCACGCACAAGACCGACAGCGCGAAGGCGAGTCGGCTCGATGACTCAGGCCTGGTGGTCGAGAAGTAAATGGCTGCGAGCGTGCGGGACGTCATGCGGAAGGTGCCGGCTGAACCAGCCGGCACCTCAACGCGCGACTAAACCACGCCCGCAGGCAACCCGATGCCTCGCGCCATGCCGGTAGCCGCGAACACCATCAACACCAGCAGCACGGTCTGGATCACGCTGAAACGCGCATACGTACGGGCTTTTCGCAAATCAGGCGGGGTGCCGCTTCTGATCGAGGCGCGCCAGCGTATCAGGCCGAGCATCGTCGGGACTTCGAGGATGAGTATCAGCACGAGCAGCGTCATCTTGACGTGAAAGAGCGGCTCGTGAAGGTAATAGTCGGCGCCCTTTTCGAACCCGCCAAAGGCGCGCATCAGACCGGTGACGACCAGCACCAAGGCCGAAAGGCCCCACCGCGTATCGGAGCGGAATACGGATCGCAGCGCTGCAGGCACACTGGCTCGCCGTAGCGACCAGGTACGCCGAAGAATCGACGCGAGGGCAAAGCCAAAAGCGAGCAGATGAAGGGTGGCAAGCAACCAGCGAACCAGCATAGCGACTCCTGCAAACGGCGCAATACGATCGATGTATGTCTCACTCGCCCACTGAAACAAAACGCCGGGCGGCACTTTTTACACTTCTTATTATCGACTACAGCTCACTTCACGACGCCTGCTTCGGCAATGCGATGTGGTCAACGGCACATAGCACCCGATTCAGACTTGCCGCAACGATGTGTCGAGCGCACGCGCGGCGACCCGATCGCCCTCGGTAGTCAGCGCGGTGCGGAACACGGTTTGCCGATTGTGGCCTGCCGCAGCCGGCGAATCCCATAGCAATTCGATTTTCGGACGCCGGTGGAAGCCACCGCGAGCCAACGCAGGCGCGCCCACCGTGCCTAGCGGCGCCGCAGGCCCACCTGACTCGCCGGCAACACCGAACGCCACCACGGGGGCAGGTGTTGGCGTCGCGCTCACGCCGTGATCCGCCCATCGTACTGACAATTCGCGGGCGTCGTACTGGCCCACCTTGCGACGCTCGGCCCAGACGACCACGGTGCGTGTGGCCGGATCGAGTGCGACCGCGTAGCGGCCGATCGCAAAGCGCCGCGCGGCGATATTGGTTCGCCACAGCGCGCGCGGCCGGCAAATCCACACGACCGCCGCGTACAACGCCGGCGCAGCCAATAGCCAGCCGTTGGTGGCCGCCACCGCCTGCGCGGCGCGCCGCCAACCCGCGCTCGCCGCAAATGCGCCGACCGACCAGACCGCAAACAGGAATCCGAGGAAAGCAAACAGGCGCAGCGCCTGCCGCAGCCATTGCGGCAGCGGATGTAAGGGACGCTCGGCCACGGCGCGCGCGCCCGGCAGGAAGATCAGCAGGAACAGGAACACCAGGTTGATGCACGCCCAGGGCGAGGACACCATCGCCGACAGCGACGCGCCCAGGTCCATCTGCGCCATCGAAAACAGCCAGCGAGCGAGGAGCACGAGACCGATGGCGCGCAACGCGAAAATCGTTCCGGCGCCGGGCGCCGCGTTCGCACGCGTCTCTTTCGTTCTCGCCAAGGCATCCTCCTGTCGTCGGCGGCGCCGCAGCCAAATTTGCGGCAGGGTCATTATAGGGATATTACCGAGACAGGCTCATCCTTGCCGGTCTCAAAACGTACTTTCTGCCGCTCACGGGGCCAAAACGCGGCGCGCATGCAACAACGCCCCGTGGGCGAGATGCGCGCGGGGCGTTGTTGGGGTGCAGCCGGACCACCTGATCGCCGTGGCCGCCGAGCCAAAGGCGCGCCGGCAAACCGGCCTGACTGCTTTGACTGACCGTGCTTAGCCGGCGTTGACTTCGCGCAGCACCGTACGATGCTTCTGACGCAGCAGTTCTTCGTAGGTGGCGACGTAGTTCTTCGCCATCACCTTCGACGAGAAGCGCGATTCGAATGCCGCCCGCACCTTGGCGCGCGGCAGCGTGTGCAAGCGCTTCACAGCGGCGACCGCGCTGATTTCGTCTTCGACGACGAAACCCGACACGCCGTTTTCGATCACTTCCGGCACCGAACCACGGTTGAACGCGATCACCGGCGTCCCGCAAGCCATGGCTTCGATCATCACCAGGCCGAAGGGCTCCGGCCAGTCGATCGGGAACACCAGTGCATGCGCGTTGCCGAGAAACTCACGCTTTTCGGCTTCGCCGATTTCGCCAATGTATTCGACGTGCGGGAGCGCCATCAGCGGCTTGATCACTTCTTCGTAATAGGCACGGTCGGCCTTGTCGATCTTGGCGGCGACCTTGAGCTTCATGCCTGCCTGCCCGGCGATGCGGATCGCGCGGTCGAGACCCTTCTCCGGCGAGACGCGGCCGAGGAATGCGAGGTAGCCCGGCTCGACGTCCTTGATCGGCGTGAGCACGTTTTCCGGCAGGCCGTGATAAACGGTTTGCAGCCAGTTCGCCTGTTGCAGCGGGATGCGCTGGTTGTCCGAGATCGACACCACCGGCACGTCGCTGAACGTATTGAAGATCGGTTGCAGTTCCGGCAGATCGAGACGGCCGTGCAGCGTGGTCAGGAACGGCACCGGCTGGCGGGCGAACAGCGAGAACGGGTAGTAATCGATGTGGAAATGCAGCACGTCGAATTCGTCAGCGCGGCGGCGCACTTCTTCGAGCAGCAGCATGTGCGGGGCCATCACGTCGCGGATGGTCGGGTCGAGGCGCAGCGCCTGCGGCCAGAAAGCTTCGAGTTTCGCCGAGGTTTGCGAATCGCCGCTCGCGAAAAGCGTGACGTCATGGCCCTGTTCAACCAACGCTTCAGTCAGGTAGGACACCACGCGTTCCGTACCACCGTAAAGCTTGGGCGGAACCGCCTCGTGCAAGGGAGCGATTTGAGCGATTCGCATAATGAAGAACTCCTCGTAAAAAATCAGGCAAAAGTACTGCGTTTGGTAAAAGCGACTCGCTTGCTCGCCAGGGCAGTCTGGCCGGATGTGCCGGCGCGGGCCTGATTCTTTCGAGAAATCCTGCGATGGATCGCTTGGGTAGTGGGCCCAGATCAGCTAGTCAGTGTCTGCGCATGTGCCGGTAAACGCACACGGGGCACCTACGTTGACAATCTGTCAGATATTTCGGTGGACCAACAGAGCACGCATTATCAGTGCCGGGGATCTCGCTGCACCACAACATTTCAAAGTCTTTACGTTGTTACAAAGGCGAAACACTTTACAAACCCTTGTTTTATAAGACAGTTCTACAGTAGCAACTGGCTTGCAACGCTGACCCGACGACGGCAGCTGTAAGTTCCTGCGTCAACTTTACCGGCAGGCATTGAAGAAATGCCGCACCGCAGTTGAATGCAGTTTGTAATTATATCCCGAAATTTCGCGCAGCCTGCGTGAACCACAGTCCCATCGGCGGGTCGAGTGAACACCAGGTCGCGATCGTCTATCGCGAAATCAGTCGCGCCATCGCCCGGATACACAGGGCGCAATCGCTTTTGCATGTTTACAATGCGAAGCATCGGCCTCGCGGCGAACGCATTTGCTGTGGCCCATGCCTTGCATGCACAACCCGAAACACATCGACCTCACGATCAATTGGAACATTTAACCATCGCCCAGCGTAATGCCCAGAACGCAAAGCTTGCGAGCTATGCGCATCGGCCGCTTGCGTTTCTTTTCCGCTTTATCCGCCGCCATCCGCTCGCGCATGCGATCGTCCTGTGCAGCGTGTTTGCGGCCGTGGGCTGTGCGCTCGCTTCGCAATATGCGATCAAGCACCTGATCGACGTGCTCGGCGAAGGCCGGCATCACCCCGGTCCGTTGTGGGGCGCGTTTGCCATCCTGGTCGGCCTGATCGCCGCCGACAACCTGCTGTGGCGGGTCGGCGGCTGGGTCGCCGCGCATACGTTCGTGGCCGTGACCGGCGACTTGCGGCGCGACCTGTTCCAGTACCTGAGCGGCCACTCGCCGACTTACTACTCGGAGAAACAGCCAGGCATGCTGGCGAGCCGCATCACGGCCACCTCGAACGCGGTCTACACCGCCGAAAACACCACCGCCTGGAACGTGCTGCCGCCGTGTATCGCGGTGCTCGGCGCGATCGTGATGATCACCGCGGTGAATCCGCTGATGGCGGGCGGCTTGATGCTGTGCTCAGCCATTCTGTCGGTGGTGCTTTACAAACTGGCCGGGCGTGGCTCGGCGCGGCATCACCATTTCGCGACCAAAGCGGCGTCCGTGGATGGTGAACTGGTCGACGTGATCAGCAACATGGGCCTCGTGCGCGCCTTCGGCATGACGCTTCGCGAGCAGCAGCGTTTCGGCGCGACCGTCAAAGCGGAAATGGACGCACGCCAGCAGAGTCTGCTGTATCTGGAAAAGCTGCGCCTGCTGCATGCTGTCATTACCGCGCTGCTGTCGGCGGGTTTGCTGGGCTGGGCGCTGTGGCTGTGGGATCAAGGCCGTGCGACCTCCGGTGACATCGTGCTGGTCAGCTCACTCGGCTTCACGATTCTGCACGGCACGCGCGATCTGGCCGTGGCGCTGGTCGACGTCACGCAGCACGTCGCACGGCTCGCAGAAGCCGTTCGCACCCTGCTCGAGCCGCACGGCATGCCGGATCGCGATGGCGCCACCGAACTCGTGCCGCAAGGCGGCCGGGTCGATTTCGAAAGTGTGACGTTTGCCTACCCGCGCCGCCGGCCGATTCTCGATCACTTCGACCTGCATATCGAGCCGGGCCAGCGGGTCGGCCTGATCGGCAAGTCGGGCGCGGGCAAATCCACCGTGCTGGCGCTGCTGCAACGTTTCTATGAGACGCAGGGCGGTGCAATCAAGATCGACGGTCAGGACATCGCCACGATCACCCAGGACAGCCTGCGCCATACGATTGCGCTGGTGCCCCAGGATATCTCGCTGTTCCATCGTTCGGTGTACGAGAACATCGCTTATGGCCGCCCTGAAGCGAGCCGGGAAGAAGTGCTCGCCGCCGCGCGCGAAGCCCGCTGCAGCGACTTCATCGAAGCCATGCCGGAAGGGTACGACACCATCGTCGGGGATCGCGGGGTCAAGCTGTCCGGCGGGCAGCGCCAGCGCATCGCGATCGCGCGGGCGATCCTGAAGAATGCGCCGATCCTGCTGCTCGACGAAGCCACCTCGGCACTCGACAGCGCATCGGAAGAAGCGATCCAGAAGGCGCTCGACCGGCTGATGGTGGGCCGCACGGTGATCGCGATCGCGCACCGGTTGTCGACGCTGAACAACTTCGACCGGATCATCGTAATGAGCGCCGGCAAGGTCATTGACGACGGCAGCCCGGAAGAGTTGCGCCTGCGGCCGGGCCTGTATCGCGATCTGCTCTCGAAGCAGTACGGCAAGGGCACCACGCTGCATGTCGGCGGCAAGAAGATGGATGAGCAGCACGTGGTCTAAGCCACGCGCCGCCCTCTGCTACTCCAGCAACGAACGCAGTACCAACCGCAGCACCGAACAGAAAAGCCGCTCGAAAGCGGCTTTTCTGTTTTCCTGGGCCGTTGAAGCCGGCCTGACTAGCCGCCTATCCGGCCAGGGTTTCGCGCGCCGCTTTCTTGCCCGATCCAGCACGCACCTTCACCGTTCGGGTGCTCTTCGCGCCATCCGCGCTCTGAAGATCACGCATGAAGTTGTCGCGCCACACCGACACGTTGTTCTCGCGCAGTTGCACCATCATGTCGCGATAACGCGCCTGACGCTCCGCAAGCGGCATCTCCAGCGCCTTGGCCAGCGCCTCGGCCATGCCGTCGATATCGACCGGATTCACGATCAACGCGCCATCCAGTTCCTGCGCGGCACCGGCAAAGCGTGACAGCACGAGCACGCCCGGATTCTCCGGATCCTGCGCGGACACATACTCCTTCGCGACGAGGTTCATGCCGTCACGCAACGGTGTGACGTAGCCGACATGCGCCGTGCGAAACAGCGCGGCTAGCACCGAGCGCTCGTACTGCTTGTGGATATACAGGATCGGCGTCCAGTCCAGCTCGGCAAAGCGTCCATTGATACGCCCCGACTCCCCTTCGAGCTGCAGACGGATGTCCTGATAGGCATGCATGTCGGCGCGCGTCGGCGGTGCGATCTGCAGGAACGACACTTTGTTGCGTTGCGCGGTGGCGTGTTCCAGCAGGCGCTCGAACGCGCGGAAGCGCTCGACCAGTCCCTTCGAATAATCGAGGCGGTCCACGCTCATGATCAGCTTGCGCGAGTGCAGCGCCGTCTTCATCGTGCGCACCGGCTTGCCGCGCTCGCCCGCTTTCGCGAGCTCGGCGATTTCGTCCGGATAGACGCCGATCGGATAAGCCCCCGCACGCAAGGTCCGCCCGAACGCATGGACAGCAAGCGGCCCGCGGGCCGACACGTCGACCGTGCCGTTCGCCTCATTGACGATGTAGTCGCAGAACGCCCGCAAGTCCGGCGCGGTCTGGAAACCGAGCAGGTCGAACGAACAGAGCGCTTCGACCAGCTCGCGATGCGGCGGCACCGCCAGCAGCACCTGCGAAGCCGGAAACGGAATATGCAGAAAGAAGCCGATGCGATTTTTCACGCCGGCCGCGCGCAACGCCTGGGCGAACGGAATCAGGTGATAGTCGTGGACCCAGATCACGTCGTCTTCGCGCAGAAGCGGCACGAGTTGCTGGGCAAGCCACGCATTGACGCGGCAATAGCCTTCGAAGTCGTGCCGGTCGTACTGCAGCAGATCGGCGCGATAGTGGAACGCGGGCCACAGCGTGGCGTTCGAAAAACCGCGGTAGTACTGGTCGTAGTCGCGGCGCATCAGCGCGATGGTCGCGAAGGTCACCGGCCCGCGCTCCTCGACCTTGATCTGCGGCTGGCCCGAGCTGAGCACGTCGCCGCTCCAGCCGAACCACATGCCGCCGGTTTCCTTCAGCGCGTCGTACACGCCGACCGCCAGACCGCCCGCGGCCGGACCGCCTTCCGAAATAGGTGCGACCCGGTTCGATACGATGATCAGTCGGCTCATGAAGCGCGATTCCCGATGCAGTGAGTCATGGTCGTTGAGCGATGCTGCGTCATCATCACGCTCCGCGCGCGGCCGCGACAATCGATTCCAGCCAGTCGAGCAGCGCCGTTACCGACTCGACGCGCGTATGCGCCATCGTGTCGCCCGCGCCCACCTTGATCGACACGCCGCCGCGTTCATTGACGACGGCAAAGCCTTTCTCGTCGGTCAGATCGTCGCCGGCAAACACCGGATTGCGGCCGACGAACGGCGGCTCCTCCAGGAACGCGCGCATCGCGCGACCCTTGTCGACGTCCTTCGGTTTGATTTCGTAGACCATCTTGCCCGGCTGCAACACATACGAACCGGGGTAGTCGGCCACCAGCCGCTCGGTCGCCTCGCGCGCCACCGGCTCGCGGTCGGGCGCGTTGCGGTAGTGCAGCGCCACCGCCGCGCCTTTGATTTCGAGCAGCATGCCGGGATGTTCGTTGACGACCTGCGCGAGCACCTGCTCCATGCGCAACAGGCGCTCGTCGTGAAAGCCGATACGCTGCGTGTCGCCGTTTGCGTCGCGCCGTTCGGCGCCGTGCAGACCGGCGATCGGCAGATCGGGCATGCCGAGAAAACTGTCGATGCTGTCGATGCCACGGCCCGACACGATCGCGACCGCACCGTTCGTGAGACTGCGCAACTCGGCCAGCAACGCCATGACGCGCGGTTGCACCAGCACGCCGTCCGGCGTGGGCGCGAGTTCGACGAGCGTGCCGTCGAAGTCGAAGAAAAATGCCGTCTCGCTGGGAGACAGAACCGCCGGAAGTGCTTGCATCGGTTAATTTTGCCTTTCAGCCCTCTGCGGCCGGAAAAGTGTGCGCATCTTACCGCGCATCCGTCAATTTTTCGAGAAAGTAAGCCAGGACACAAGCCTGGCCGGGCAGCGCGACCGATGCCACGGACCAATGCGTTCAAAAAGAGAACGATCAGGCTTCAGCCAGCTTTCAGCCACCTGCGTCAAATTGCCTCGCAAACCGTGCGCCTGCGGGCGCTGTGCGACGTCATCAGACATTTTGCGATACAGTCGCAGCCACGCAGACCATCGCAGTTACGGCCATATTTGCACACTATGAGGGGCCGCGCGCTTCGTGCGATCACGCCGCGTCCGCTCACGGACTGCGTCACGCGCCGCTCGTCAATCGAGTCATTGAACCCTGCTTTGTTCCCAAACATCTCGTCCCGACACTCGCAGCCGAAACTCGCGTCATCACGCCAGCCGTGGTCCAGACGCCTGGTCGCGCTGACCGTCATGGTGAGCGCGCTGACCACGCTCACCGCCTGCACGCATCCCACCGAACCGTTCCAGTTAACCAACGTGACCGGTCACTTGCCGGATCTCGATTTCAAACTGACAGGCGACGACGGCCGTGCCGTGACCGGCGATTCGTTTAAGGGCCGCACCTCGCTCGTCTACTTTGGCTACACGCATTGCCCGGACGTTTGCCCCGAAACGATGGGCCGCCTGATGCAAGTGCTGGCCAAACTCGGCCCGGACGCGCAAAAAGTGCGCATCCTGTTCATCACCGTCGACCCGGCGCGCGACACGCCGCAAGCCTTGCACGACTACGTCGGCGCCTTCGACTCGCAACACGCCGAAGGCCTGACCGGCACCGACTGGCAGATCGAGTCGCTCGCCAAGCGTTACCGGGTTGCCTATCAGATGGAAAAGCGCGACCCCAACGGCAACTACGAAGTCACCCATAGCTCGGCCGTCTATGTGTTCGACCAGCAAGGCCACGCGCGCCTGCTCGCCACCGATCACGATACTCCCGATGCGATCGCACAAGACCTGCGCCGCATCATTGATGACCGTTCCTGACCTTTCCCGAGTTCATTCATGTCGATCAAGATCAAAACGTTGGCCGCACTAAGCTGCACCCTCGCCCTCTCATTCGGTTTCGCAACGGCTGCGCTTGCCGCTGGCGCTAACGCAATCACCGTCAAAGACGCCTGGGTGCGCTGGCTGCCGAATAACCTGCCCGCCGCCGGCTACGTGACGCTGGTTAACACGAGCGACAAGCCGGTCGACCTCGTCGATATTTCCAGCAACGACTATGGCGACGCGATGCTGCATCAAACCGTGTCGAACGGTTCGACGCAGAAGATGGTGATGGTCGACAAGCTGACGGTGCCCGCGCATGGCCAGGTCGCGGTCGCGCCGGGCGGCTATCACGTGATGCTCGAAGACGCGAAGCACAAGATCGCGCCGGGCGACACCGTGCATCTGACGCTGAAGTTCTCCGACGGTGAAACGCTCGATACACCGTTCGCCGTCAAGTCGCCCGCCCAGACCAAGTAACGCCCTGCAATGAACCTGCTCTACTGGCTCGATCCCTGGGAGTTTTCGCCGACCGTCGTCATCGCCTTGCTGGTGCCGGCGATCCTTTTCGTACGCGGCGCGCACAAGGCGAAGGTGTCGATCCCCCGGCGCATTTCCTTCTGGTTCGGGCTGGTCGCGTTGTATGTCGCGCTGCATACGCGGCTCGATTATTTCTTCGAGCATGAGTTCTTCATGCATCGCGCGCAGCATCTCGTGTTGCATCACCTCGGGCCGTTCTTTATCGCGCTCTCCTATCCAGGCGCCGCGTTGCGCGCGGGTATTCCGTTCAGCTGGCGGCAACGCTTCGTGCGGCCCGCGCTGGAGACCCCCGTGGTGCGCAAGCTGCTCGACGTGGTGATGCATCCGGTGGTTGCGGTCACGTTGTTCGTCGGGCTGATCTACTTCTGGTTGATGTCGCCGATTCATTTCGTGGCGATGCTCGACTGGCGGCTCTATCGCGTGATGAACTGGAGCATGGTGATCGACGGCCTGCTGTTCTGGTGGCTCGTACTCGATCCGCGGCCAGCGCCGCCGGCGCGTTTATCACCCGGCAAACGCGTACTGGTGGTGATCGCCGCGATTCCGCCGCAAATCATGCTCGGCGCGTTTATCTTCTTTACGCCGCGCGAGCTGTATCCGATCTATTCGATTTGCGGCCGCGCCTTCACGTGGCTGAGCCCGATACGCGATCAGCAGATCGGCGGGCTGTTGCTGTGGATTCCGGGCTCGATGATGAGCGTGATCGGCGCGCTGGTGGCGTTGCGTCACTGGATGCGGCTGTCGGCGCGCGGACGTCTGCGCGGCGAACGGCGCGCAGAGGCGAAGCAAGGCTTGGCGCCAGCCGCATCAGCCCCTACGCCTGCGAGCGGCCACCGGTGATAACGTCGAATCGGTTGAAGTCGTAACATTTGAAGCCGGTCGGCGCGCACGCGCCGAGCCCGGTTGCAGCCTGGCTTAGACCGAACGCATCCACACGTGCGGGATGCCGTCCTCTTCGTGAATCTCCGACACCGGCGTAAAGCCGAATGCGCCGTAGAAGCCTTGCAGATGCGCCTGCGCATGCAAACGGATCGGCGTGCCGGGCCACTGCTCCCGGATATGCGTGAGCGAGCGTTCGAGCATCGCGTTGCCGAGGCCGATGCCGCGGAATTCCGCTGTTGTCAGTACCCGACCGATGCGGATATCGGTGTCTTCGGCGTCGGGCAGCAGCACGCGCAGATAGCCCGCGAGCGGCGGTCTCTTTTCGCCGGAGCCGTCGCCATAAGCAAACAGATGCCAGGCCTCTGAATCGAGCCCGTCGATATCGCCATACACGCAGTTCTGCTCGACGACGAACACCGCGCTGCGCGCCGCCAGCATTGCATAGACTTCGGCGGTCGTGAGGTCGTCGAATGCTTTCCAGCGCCATTCGAGTTGCGCCAGTCGCGTGGCGGCAGTTTGCTGCGGTTCGGTCATGGAAGATCTTCAAAAGAGGCGCGCCTCGATAGACGGCGGCAATGCGGAATTATGCCGCGCGTGGCGGTCTTAGGCTATGCCGCTCGCAAACCCGCTAGCTGCTTACCCAAACCGGCTCGACGGGTTGCCCGAGACATTCGATCAGGTTACCGGGCCCGCACAAATGCAATGCACCCACCACCACCAAGGTCCGCTCCGGCCGCATGAGTCGCTCCTTCAAGCGCGCCGCCCATGCGCGATTGCGTGCATCCAGGATCGCGTGGCGGATGCCGGGCAGGTTGAACATCGGTGACTCGACCGCGATCTGGTACACGGCCTGCAAATCGCCATGCAGCCAGGCCGTATGCATTCGCTCGAGTGTGCGCTGCGGTTCGTCGAGATCGGACATCAGCATGCCAAGCGCGGTGCCGACGGCTTCGAGCGGAATCGATTCAAGCGACGCCGCCACTTCCTCCGCGGTCTCGAGATACTCGTACGGTTTGCCCTGCGTGAGCGCCGAGCGCAGCATGCGCGGCTCTACGCCTTCGACGACTTGCTGGAACAGCGTCGGCGCAACGACCAGCACGGCCCACGGACGCAGATCGACTAGCGGCGCTAACGGCCCCTCGGCGGGCCACACAGCGTGTAGCTGATTCCAGGCATCGGCGGATAGCAAGGGTTGCAGTTGATCAGCACCGCTCTGCGAAGCGGCCTTCAGAAACGGCAGGATCGTCGGTGGATCGGATTCGAAGACCAGCGCTTCGGCCCAGTTGTACGCTTCGGCGATCCATGGCGGCGTTCTGCGGCTCGTCGCCGGAAACAGATGCATCGAGCCGAGCAGACGGACGTGGGTGCCGGTGAGTTGTAGGTACATGCAGCCTCGTGTGGACAGGCAATTGCGCAAAGAGGCAATCGGGCGATTCAATCGACGGCGCGCACCGCGGCGGCCCGGCTTGTGGCCCCTCGCCAGGCGGTCCGCACCGTGAACGCGACGAACAGCAGAAAGACGATCTGCGAAAGGTACAGGTCCATGCGGATCGGATGGTGCAGCGCGAACCATGAATTGTGCACCACGTCGGTCACGATGACGGCGACGCAGAGGATCAGCCCTGCTCGCGGACGCAACAGCAGTAGCAGAGCGGTTAGCGGATCGATGAAGAGCAGAGACGTCCAGTAGATTCGCGTGAGCGGCGCCGCGCCGCCGTAGTCCCACCAGAGTCCGTGAACCAGGGCCACTTGCAGATGTGTCAAGGTGGCGCCGCAGAGGCATAGCGCGTAGATCAGGCGTAGGTAGAAGGAGCGGCGTTCGAGGTTTGGAATACGCATTCCTGGTCAGTTTCGCAGTCAACAATGAATAGAAAAAAAGCCCCGGTGTTTTCGGGGCTTCTTTCTCACGCAGCAAAAGCTGACAGTTTAATCGCGCGCATGCCAATCATTCCGTGCTTCTTTTGTACGACTCCAGTTCGGCTGTATAACGCTCGTTTCGCACGCCATTACTGCCGTAATATTCTTCCACTGACTTCACCCAGCGGCCAATTTCGGGCACATACCAGAACGCTTTATAAGTGCGTCCGGTCACCTGGACGGGGCCTGTTTTCTGTGCGTGAGTGATCATGGCGGTGTCGCCCTGCTGCATCTGCACGGCTTGCGTGACGGTCTGCGTCGGCTCGATCTGCGCAACCCAGTCGCCTTCGGCTTCGACTTTAATCGCCTGAAATTTTCCCGCCGGTACCTCAACGGTTTCAATATCACTCACCCGATATTGGCTGCTCCACTTTTGCGAAGCGAAGGCCTTGTTCGGATGCTGTTCCGTATATTCCACGGTCCAGGTTTTGCCCGGCGATAGCGGGAAAACGAACGGCCGATTGACGACCACGTCCGCGCCATTCACATTGCGTTCGCGGCTCCAGTCGGCTCCCGCGATCACTTCACTCGGCGCCTGGGTCGAACCCGATTGCTTCGATGTGTAGTAGATGTGAGAAGGCGTTGCGCGCAAGACCGTCACTTCATCGTGCGTCTGGCGCCATATTGACGGCGCCTTCTCAAAGGTGTCGACATAGGTCCATGAATCCCCACCTTTAATGGCAGGCGGCGGTGCCGATTGCGCGATCGCCCGCAGTGGCAACCCAATGGCACACAGCACAACAGCGGTTATGGTTTTTTTCATTGGTCGAATATTGTATTAACAGCGGGTTTGCCCTACCCCTGTGCTTTCGCTACCGGGAAACAACATGCCCATTGCATCGCATGTCTAACAATGTTTCTGAATACGCGAAACAGCATGGGATACTTTACATGATCGGCATCGAACTGCTAGCGATCAATGCTTCATTCGGGGCTCTTAATAAGTCATTAGAATAAAATTGAAAGACAAAAAATAAAATATGAAAGTAAATAAAAAGCGATTGGTAAATAGACATTTCATGCTGGCCACGAGCGCCGCATTTATTTTGTCTGCGTGTGGTGGCGGCTCGTCAGGCAGTTCGGGATCGACAGCAAACACGGCGAATCTGAGCGCCGCGCAAAAGAGCTACGAAAGTGTCGCGCTCGCGGCAAACGGCGGCATGCATTATCTGAGCGCGAGCCTGTCAATTAGCACATCGTCGACTGGCGCACTGACGGTCAATCCGAGCAGTGTCTTCTATACCGACGACTCGAGCATTCCGCAGAGCCTCGCAAACGGCGCGCAGCCGCTGACTGTCACGTACACGTCCGTATCATCGGCATTGCAAGTACCGACAATTGCGGTGTCACGCTTGCTCGTCAACGGCGCCGTTTATAGCGAAGCGGTTCCGCCGCAGGCCCAGGTCAGCTACTCGGGGCAGAATGTGCAAGAAGCCTATCTGGCCTCGGACGGTAAAACAGTGATCCGCACGTCACTTGGCACCAACTACAGCGTCGTGCCACTGACGGGCCTGATTTCCGCCTCACCCGCCGAACTCTTTGCCAATAGCGCCGTTGGTATCCTCACGAATACGCTCAACGGGCAATCGCTGTACAACCAGCAGGCCAGTTGGCAAACGGGTGCGGCCTACATCAAGGTCGTGAGGCAAGCAGTCGGCGACGAGGCATTCACGTACGACTGCGTTGCGCCCGTCACGACCGGAACCAATCCAACACCGTGCTCAGCCACGATTTCGACGCTTGAAAATTTCTTTCCCTACGCGAGCACGACAGACGGCAAGACCTATCAGATCGGCGACGGCCAGATCGTCACGTTGGCCGGCGTGCGCGCATGGGTCGCCAATACGGCACTCGGCGGGGCGACCACCGATTACCGGGTCTACTACCAGAACAACGGCGGAATCTACGCAGGCTATGTGATCAAGGACGGCACGACATTGCAGGTCGCGCCGCTTGGCGGCGGAACGCCGCAAGACAACTACTACTTTCTGAACAGCGCGGCGGTTCAATCGATAAAGTCAGCGATTGTTTTTTGAGGCGGTGACGAACGAGCCGGCACAGCTGCCTGCTCGCCACGCTGAACGCGGGGATCACGTGCCGTCGCCGCAGGACGAGGCGTCGCGCCAGCTGATGCGCGATCGCGGGGAACTGCAGAAGGAAGTCCTGCAGCATCGCGACCGTATGCGCAAACTGCTGGCCACGCTCGGCTGCTGGGATGAGGTCGACCACAAGGCCTTTGCCGGCCGGCTCGCCCGTAGCGAGGTGAAGTGCCACGACGGCACGCCACTGCCGCCCGAGCTGCGTGAACGGCTGCTGCGCGAGTGCGAACGGCTGGCACTGGCGGAGCAGCAACTCGCCGCGCTGGAGAAGACGCGCAAGGCGAGCGTGCCGGCCGCCGCGCGCAAGCGCAGCGAGGACCTGGCGCGCCTGAAGGGCATCGGCGAAGTGGGTGCGTCGCGCCTCGCGCTGGAGTTGTTCTGGAGGGAGTTCAGCAACCGGCGCCAGGTGGGGGCGTGCGTCGGGCTGGTGCCGCAGCCCGACGACAGCGGCGAGAGCCATACCGATCAGGGCATCAGCAGGCAGGGCAACCGGCGGGTGCGCGCGCTGCTGGTCGAGATGGCGTGGACCTGGCTGCGCTACCAGCCCGGCAGCGCGCTGACGCAGTGGTTCAACCAGCGCACCCAGGGCACCGGACCGAACCGCCGCGCGCGACGCATTGCGATCGTCGCGGTAGCGCGACGTCTCGCGATTGCGCTGTGGCGGTATCTGAAGGACGGCGTCATCCCCGAAGGCGCAGAGCTGAAGTCAGTCTGAGCCAGCAAGGTATCACAGCAACGCCGTCATGCACGACGCGAAACTGATGGATGGACGGTTTGAAGTGAACATGCCCGTCAAGTCCCCGGGTTACCGAAGTAACCGGTTTTACAGATGGGGCATGTTCCCGGAAAAGACTCCGGCG
This sequence comes from Paraburkholderia sediminicola, assembly GCF_046027825.1. Classification (GTDB taxonomy): domain Bacteria; phylum Pseudomonadota; class Gammaproteobacteria; order Burkholderiales; family Burkholderiaceae; genus Paraburkholderia; species Paraburkholderia sediminicola_D. The sequence goes on along the minus strand of NZ_JAQQDU010000049.1, from coordinate 39,044 downwards.
TAATGCGCATGCAGGATGAGGCTGGCCTGGCGCCGGCGGATAGAAGGTGGTCGGACGTCAGGTCTGACGCGCGCGATGACCGGCTTCAGACCAGAAACGCAGACTGGATTGCGGCAATGGTTGACGGCGCGGTGGAAATCCGCCCCGGGAATACGCGGCTGAAATGCGCCCTGTATGCTGGCGAGCCGCAATCAACGCAAGGAGGAACCCGCGTCATAACGAGCCCGAGTTATCCACCGCCGGCCGGGCGTCGTGGTCGTGAGAGGCGACCCGCTGACCGGCCGTGGATAACTCCTGGACATCAGTTCATGGCGTCCACAAAACAGGTAGTTCGCGAAAGGCCTTGACAACTTCCTGCTCATAGAAGGGGACTTCCACCCCCAACCTGTTGCGCATGCTCGGCGCACAAAGAAAAGCCCCGACAAGTCGGGGCTTTTCTTTACATCAACTACTGGAGGCGCGAGCCGGAGTCGAACCGGCCTAAACGGCTTTGCAGGCCGCTGCATAACCGCTTTGCTATCGCGCCGCAAGCGGACTGGAACCTAGCTGCAGATTCTCAGATTTGCCTGGTGGGAAGCCGTAAGGACCAACCCACCAAACAAAAAGGGAAGCGTTGCTTCCCCTTATGTATGGAGCGGGAGACGAGGCTCGAACTCGCGACCTCAACCTTGGCAAGGTTGCGCTCTACCAACTGAGCTACTCCCGCATTGCCCTACTTCACAACGCCTTGCACTTTTACTTCGCCAAACAACGCGTTGCTTAAAAAACTGGAGCGGGAGACGAGGCTCGAACTCGCGACCTCAACCTTGGCAAGGTTGCGCTCTACCAACTGAGCTACTCCCGCAATTTGCTGCTAACTGCTGCCTTGTTACTGCAACTACTCTCTTACTGCCTCCGACGTTTCGAACTGCGTGCATCGGAGAAACGAGATTATGGAGAAACGACTGGAACGTGTCAACCCCTTTTGCGAATGTCTTTAACTGAAAAGATTTCACTCACGCTTCGGAGACATGCGCGGAGGCGTTCGCAGAGACGCTCGACCCGCAAACGCCACTGTGGCAACGCGCCCCGATCGTTCTCCAGTTAGGCAACGCCACCCCGTTCACGAATCTGCGGCCACGCGAGTTTCATGTAGTAGAGCATCGACCAGATCGTCAGGAACGCGGCCAGATAGATCAACCACAGGCCCCACACACGCGTATCGACCGAGACGCCGCCGCCGAACTGCAACGGCCCGTAAAACAGCAGCATCGGAATCGCCACCATCTGGCACACGGTCTTGAACTTGCCGAGGGAATTCACCGCGACGCTCTTCGACGCACCGATCTGCGCCATCCACTCACGCAGCGCCGAGATCGCGATCTCGCGTCCGACGATCACCAACGCAATCGCCGAATCGATCCGTGCCAATTGCACCAGCACCAGCAACGCAGCCGTCACCATCAGCTTGTCGGCAACCGGGTCGAGAAACGCGCCGAACGCCGAAGTCTGGTTCCATTTGCGGGCCAGATAGCCGTCGAACCAGTCGGTGAGCGCCGCCAGAATGAAGATTGTCGCGGCCGCCAGATTGCGGTGGGCCAGGCTCATCATCATGTCGGGCAAATAAAACACGCCGACGACGAGCGGAATCAGAACGATCCGCAGCCAAGTCAGGAAAATCGGGAAATTAAACGGCATGGGCAGGCGCAGCGTCTGACAAGGGAGATGCAATTGTGCCGTGTCACAAGACCTGCCACAAGCAAAGCGGCGCACGGGCTCCGCGCGCGCCACCCCGGAGTACCGCTGATCGGCCGCCTGCAGCCGCTTGTGGGCCGCTTCCGCGCCGTTTATCGACTAGTTATCTGCCGCTTATCTGCCGTCCACCTGCCGCTCCTCAGGCAGCGTGGGGTACCGCGATCAGTGCAATTGGCGGTAGATCTGCTCGGCGAGTGCCTGCGAAATCCCTTCGACGCTCGCCAGATCCTCGACGCTCGCCGCGACCACCCCACGAAGCCCGCCGAAGCGCGCCAGCAACCGCTGCCGCCGCTTTGCCCCCACCCCTTCGAGCTCTTCGAGCCGCGAGGTCTGGCGTGTCTTGCCGCGCTTCGCGCGCATGCCGGTGATGGCGAAGCGGTGCGCCTCGTCGCGAATCTGCGCGACCAGCATCAGCGCCGCGCTTTCCTTGCCGAGTTCGAGCGGCGCGCGGCCGTCGGCGAAAATCAGGGTTTCGAGACCGACCTTGCGTCCCTCGCCCTTCGCCACGCCGACCAGCATGCCGGTATCGAGACCCAGTTCGGTGAACACCTGCCGCGCGATTTCAACCTGACCCTTGCCACCGTCGATCAATACGATGGTCGGCAGGATGCCACCGGCCGCCGCCGGCTCCGCGGCATCCGGTGCGAGCGACGGATCCGCGGCGGCGTCGGTTTGCAATTCGGCCGCTTCGTCGGCGGCGTTCGCAGCGGCTTGCGCGACCATCTTCTCGTAACGACGCGTGAGCACCTGGCGCATCGCCGCGTAGTCGTCGCCCGGTGTGATGCCCGCGATGTTGTAGCGGCGATATTCGGACGACTGCATCTTGTGATGGTGATACACCACGCACGACGCCTGCGTCGCCTCACCCATCGTGTGGCTGATGTCAAAGCACTCGATACGCAAATGCGCGAGGTCGTCGCACTCCATGCCGAGCGTGTCGGTAAGCGCGCGCGTGCGGGCCTGCTGCGAGCCCTGTTCCGAGAGCAGACGCGCGAGCGCGAGCCGCGCGTTCTGCTCGGCCATCGCAAGCCATGCGCGCCGTTGCCCTTGCGGCTGGCGCAGCACGGTCACCTTATGGCCGGCCTGTTCGATCAGCACGTCGACCAGCTCGCGCGTGGTCGGCGCATGGCTGACCACGAGCACCGGCGGGACGCGATTGCCGATGTAGTGCTGTGCAATGAACGCCTCGAGCACTTCGGATTCGATGCCGCCGGCAGTTGCACGGCCTTTGCGTGGCGCTGAAGGTTCGATTTCAGACTCGGCGGCCTCATCCGCCTCAGCGTCGACCGCAGCGTCTTCCTCGTCATCGCTCTCTTCGGACGCCATCTCCTCAGCGATTGCGAGCGCGTCAGCTGCATCGGACGATGCGTTCGCGCCGCTCGCGGCCTCGTCAGATGCGGAGCCGGCGCCGGTCGCGCCATCGACCAACAGCTCATCGTCGCCCCCCTCTTCAAGCCCGCCCTCGCCGACCGTCAGGGCGCTTTCCACATGCGCCGGGAAATAGGCCTTGTCGCCCAGATGCCGTCCGCCGCGCACCATCGCGAGATTCACGCACACGCGCCCACCGAGCGCGACGACCGCGAGAATATCCACATCGCTATCGCCACCGACTTCGATCGCCTGCTGATGCAGCACCGTCGACAGTGAACTCATCTGATTGCGCACCGCCGCGGCCTGCTCGAACTTCAGCTCGCTCGCGAACGCGTGCATTTTCTGTTCAAGCTCATTCATGACCTCGCCCTGCCGGCCGAGCAGAAAGCGCGACGCGTTGGCGACGTCGCGCGCGTAATCTTCTTCACTGATCGCCGCGACGCACGGCGCCGTGCAGCGGCCAATCTGATGCAGCAGACACGGCCGCGTGCGGTTGTTGAACACCGAGTCTTCGCAGGTGCGCAACTGAAAGACGCGCTGCAGGATCTGGATGCTCTCGCGCACCGCCCACGCACTCGGGAACGGGCCGAAGTACTGATTCTTGCGATCCACCGAGCCGCGGTAATACGCCATGCGCGGAAACTTGTGGCCGGTCAGCTTGAGATACGGATACGACTTGTCGTCGCGAAACAGAATGTTGTAACGCGGCGCCAGCGCCTTGATCAGATTGTTTTCGAGCAGCAGCGCCTCAGCCTCGGAGCGCGTGACGGTCGTCTCGATGCGCGCAATGCGCGTCACCATCATCGCGATCCGCGGCGACAGTTGCGTCTTCGTGAAATAGCTCGAGACACGCTTCTTGAGATCGCGTGCCTTGCCCACGTAAAGCACCGCGCCCTGCGTATCGTAATAGCGATAGACGCCGGGCAGATGCGGCAATTGGGCGAGCACTTTTTTCGGCTCGAAAACGTCGGTTGCTTCGGGTTCGGTCATGCAGAATCGGTTGGCTGGGACAGTGTCGCGAAGCCTCTGCCTGCGTGCTGCGCGCTGAGTGCTCACTTAGGCGCGAAACCGAGGATGAGTGCTTTAGAATCGCCAGTTTAGAGCATTCTGCGGGTGTTCGAACCCTGCTGCATTGAATGGGGCGATGCGTCGGAGCAAGCCAGCGGCTGAAGCTGATTGCGCCGCCCGCCAGCAAGGTCCGGCAAAACCCAGGCACACCACCCGTTCCACTCTGCGATCCACGCCACCATGTCCTCCGCTACGCCCGCTTCCGAACGATCCGTTGCCGCGCCCACGACGATCGCCTGCGATATCTTTTGCGCGGTGATCGACAATTTCGGCGACATCGGCGTGTGCTGGCGTCTCGCGCGCCAACTGGCGAGCGAGCACGGCTGGCAGGTGCGTGTGTTCGTCGACGACCTGCATGCGTTCCAGAAACTGTGCCCGTCGCTGGCGCTGGATCGCGCGCGCCAGGCGGTCGGCGGCATCGCCATCGAACACTGGCACGAGCCGGCCCATGCGGGCGATACGCTCGAGGTGGCAGACGTCGTGATCGAGGCATTCGCCTGCGAGTTGCCGCCGATCTACGTGGCCGCGATGGCGCGGCGCGAACGCGTGCCCGTGTGGTTCAACCTCGAATATCTGAGCGCCGAAGACTGGGTCGCGGATTTCCATCTGCGGCCATCGCCGCATCCGCGCTATCCGCTGACCAAGACCTTCTTTTTCCCGGGACTCGGCCCCGGCACCGGCGGCGTGCTGAAAGAACCGGACCTCGACGCCGCGCGCACGGCCTTCGAGGCGTCGCAACCGGCGCGCGAAGCGTGGTGGCTGAAGACCACCGGTCGCGCGCCGCCACCGGCCACGGCGACGGTCGTTTCATTGTTCGCTTACGAAAACCCCGCCGTCGACAGTCTGCTCGAACAATGGCGCGACAGCGCCGAACCGGTCGTTCTGCTGGTACCGGAAGGCCGCATTTCGGGCGCGGTCGCGCGCTTTTTCGGCCTGCCTTCGTTCGCCGCCGGTTCGCGTGCCGAGCGCGGCAACCTGAGCGTCCACGCGCTCGCATTCACGGAGCAACCCGGCTACGACACGCTGCTGTGGGCGAGCGACATCAATTTCGTACGCGGCGAAGATTCGTTCGTACGCGCCCAATGGGCCGCCAGACCCTTTGTCTGGCACATTTACCCCCAAGCCGACGAGGCCCATCTGCCCAAGCTCGACGCCGCACTCGCCCACTACGCCCGCACCTTGCCCACCGATGCGCGGGACGCCCTCGCGCGCTTCTGGCACGCATGGAACAGCGCGGGCCGGCCGGACTGGGCTGAATTCCAGCGCCACCGTGCGGCGCTGAAGCTGCGCGCGACCGAATGGGCCCGCGAACTGGCCCAGGTGGGCGACCTCGCTGGAAATCTGGCCTTGTTCGCAAAAACTCAGTTAAAATAAGCGGTTATCCAACGGCCGACGACGCAAGCGCGGCCCGATCGCAGCGGTGAACCTTAGCCGCCACGCATAACAAACCGCTGGCGAACCCGGCATCGAAAGATGCATGAACCGCCCTCAGTTTGATCGTGAGTGGCGCAACGTCAAAAAAGGGGCGCACCCTGTCGTTCGGCGCCACTCGCGATCACGCCCGCACAGGGTAAAAAGCAGGTAACGGATTGCAGGGGTTGCAGGTTTGCAGCCCCGCCGCGGGTCACCGCGGCAAGCCGGCCACGCTCCATGCCCCGCTTCCGGCAGGCTGCCGCTCCCAAGCGGCGCCCCGCCGTGGTGCGAGGAGCAGCGAAGCCGCTTGCGCCGTATGCCGTTGAGCAAAAGTTGAAGCTACTTATTTCGTACAGGACAGTTTTATGAAGACCGCACAGGAACTCCGCACCGGCAACGTCGTGATGATCGGCAGCGACGCAATGGTCGTGCAAAAGGCCGAATACAACAAGTCGGGCCGTAACTCCGCCGTCGTGAAGATGAAGTTCAAGAACCTGCTGACCGGCGCAGGCATGGAAAGCGTGTACAAGGCAGACGACAAGTTCGACGTCGTCGTGCTGGAACGCAAGGAAGTCACGTACTCGTACTTCGCTGACCCGATGTACGTGTTCATGGACGCCGACTACAACCAGTTCGAAGTCGAAGGCGAAATGATGGGCGACGCCCTCCATTACCTCGAAGACGGCATGGCTTGCGAAGTCGTGTTCTACAACGAGAAAGCCATCTCGGTCGAACTGCCGACCACGCTGGTCCGTGAAATCATCTACACGGAACCGGCAGTCAAGGGCGATACGTCGTCGGGCAAGGTGTTGAAGAACGCCAAGCTGACCACCGGTTTCGAACTGCAAGTGCCGCTTTTCTGCAGCATCGGCGACAAGATCGAAATCGACACGCGTACGCACGAGTACCGCAGCCGCGCCTAAGCACCTGCAGCCTGAATCCTGCGCTGGAGCACGTCCGGCGCAGCGATAAAAAAATGGCAAAAAAAAGCGTCCACTTTGGGCGCTTTTTCTTTTCTGCGCCGCCGTGTATGGTTGTGGAAAACTTTACCGGCAGACTTCTCAAAAATGCCTGCCCGTTGCACTGAGCTTCCTGCCTTGCGTCGAACAAACCATTGATGGGCTTAAGTAATTAGCTTTGGCACAGTCCGTGCTTTTTTTTGAGACAGATTGCCAAGATTTTTTCTTCAACTCCGGAGATGCGGCAAGACCTGAGAGGCAAGCGCAAATGAGGTAGGACGCTTCTTGGATCGCGACCAGGATTTCTGACCGGTCGAATGAAGGAAATACAGGTGCCCCAGCATTAAGGCGGCATCCATTGAAAAGAAAAAGGACCAGAACAACGTGAGTCGAATCGCCCCGCTCCGCGCGCAAGTCGTGTTGCACGATTTGCGCGGCGTTCATGCCAGTTGGCCTGCGGCTATTCCGCAGCCACGGCAGATGCTGCCCGCGCGGGACCGCATTCGTCCGGCAGTACCGGCCAGCCATCGCGCCCGGGTCGCGTGCCAGCGTATCGGCGCGGCGCACCGGGCATTCCGTCAATCTAAAAAATAGCGCTCGCCATGCCACATGCCCTGATTGTTGAAGACGATCCCAACAGCCTGTCAGGCCTGTCCGCCATCCTCGCCGCCGACGGCTTCTCCGTCGACACCGCGACCACCATCGCCGAGGCCCGGGCGGCGCTGACGCGCTTTATCCCCGATGTCGTGCTGGTCGATCTGAATCTGCCGGATGGCAGTGGGCTCGATCTGCTGCAGCACCTGCCCGCGCATCCGCCCGGCGGCGCCTTGCCCGTGATCGTGATGACCGGCAATGCGACGGTCGAGAGCGCGATCGAAGGCCTGCGGCATGGTATCTGGGACTACTTGCTCAAGCCGGTCAATATCCCGCGTTTGCGTAGTCTGCTTGCCCGGATTCCGCGTCCGTACGAACTGACCGAAGAAGTCCAGACGCTGCGCGCTCAACTGCGCCAGCTCGGCCGTTTCGGCTCGCTACTGGGCCGCAGCGGTGCGATCCAGCATGTGTACGACACGATCGAACATCTCGCGCCGACCGAAGCCGCCGTGCTGATTTCCGGCGAAGCCGGCACCGGCAAGCGGGTCGCCGCGCGCACGCTGCACGAGATGAGCCGGCGCCGCAAAGGGCCGTTCGTCACGTTCGATTGCCGGACGGCGGGCAGCGTCGCGGCGCATCGTTCGCTCGACAGCCTGCTGTTCGGTCACGAACGCGGTGCGTTCAGTGGTGCCGAGCAGCGCGAGCCGGGCCTGTTCGAGCAAGCCAGTGGCGGCACGCTGTTCATCGAAGAAATCGCCGAGTTGCCGCGCGCCCAGCAGGAAGCGCTGCTGCGCGCGCTCGATTCGCAGACCTTCATGCGAGTCGGCGGCACCAATCAGGTAGTGACCGATTTCCGGCTGATCGCGTCGACGCGCAAATTGCCGCGCGCGGCAGTCGACGACGGCAGCCTGCACGGCGACCTCGCGCTGCGTCTCGAAGCAGCCGCTGTCACACTGCCGCCGCTGCGCGAGCGCGGCGACGATCCGGCCTTGATCGCGCAAGCCGTCGTCGACGAACTGAATCGCGAAGCTAGCGCGCGCGGCACGTCGGAAGCGGCCAAACAGGTCGGGCCGAACTTCCTGCGCGAGTGCCTCTCGTACGAGTGGCCAGGCAATGTGCGCGAGTTGCAGGATCGCGTGCGCCGGGCGTATCACGCGTCGGGCGACGTGCTGGAATCGTTGCGTGCCGATGAAGCAGGCTCGGCGAACGGACGCGATCTGAACGGCAGCCGCGTGCAGATCGCCGTGGGCACGCCACTCGCGGATGTCGAGGAAATGCTGATCCGCGCGACACTGGATGCAGTCGGGGGCACGCGTCATCGCGCGGCGTCGCTGCTGGGGATCAGTCCGAAGACGCTGTACAACAAGCTGCAACGGATGCGGTTGAACTGACCCGGTGAGGCCAGCTTCATTGGTCGGCCAAGCTTGAATAAAAAACGGCGCCTGAGACAGGCGCCGTTTTTTTTCGATGCAAATGGGTTAGCGGCTTATCCGCTCACGTCGCGTGGCTCATGCAAATGCGCTGCGCACCAGGGCCTGCGCTTGCAGATACTGCGGCTCGGCGACCAGCTTGCTCCACTTCAACGCCTTGCCGCGCGGCCGCATGCGCTTAAGCCGCTGCTGCGACTCCTTCGAGGGCGTGAAGCGCAGCGCGTCCAGCACCTTCTCCGCTTCGTCCGGCTGATTGCAGATCAGCACCATGTCGCAACCGGCCTCCAGCGCAGCAGTCGCGCCTTCTGTCAGCGTGCCGCCCTGGCGTGCGGCTTCCATCGAGAGATCGTCGCTGAAGACCGCGCCTTCGAAGCGCAATTTTCTCCGCAGGATGTCCTGCAACCAGACACGCGAAAAACCCGCCGGCTTCGAGTCGACCTGGGGATAAACCACATGAGCAGGCAGTACGGCCCCGAGCGCCACACCGAGCCAGTCGTACGGCGCCATGTCGTCGCGCAGGATCTCGTCGAGCGAACGGTCGTCGACCGGCATCGCAACGTGGGAATCCGCGTGCGCGAAGCCGTGTCCAGGAAAATGCTTGCCGCAATTGCTCATGCCGGCCAACGCGAGGCCGTGATTGAGGTTCTTTGCCAGCAACGCCACCACGCGCGGATCGCGGTGGAACGAGCGATCGCCGATCACCTGCGACTGGCCGTAATTCAGATCGAGCACCGGCGTAAAACTCATATCGATGCCGCACGCGCGCAATTCGGCCGCGAGGATATAGCCGACCGCGGTCGTCACCTTGGTGGCGTGCAACACGTCGCTGTCCCACAGCGCACCGAGCTTGCCCATTGCCGGCAGCACCGTGAAGCCGTCGGTGCGAAAACGCTGCACGCGGCCGCCTTCGTGGTCGACGGCAATCAGCAGATCGTCGCGGATCGCGCGGATCGCATCGGTCAGCGCGATCAGTTGCTCGCGGCTCTCGTAATGGCGCGCGAACAGGATCACGCCGCCGGTCATCGGATGGGCAAGGCGGCGTTTGTCGTCGTGGTTCAGCGTTTTGCCGACCACGTCGAGCATCACCGGTCCTGGAGTGAGTTTCATCGAATTCCGCTGGAAAAAAACCTGGAGCAAAGAGAGACACGGCCGACGTGCGCCGCGTTCAGAAAATTTTTATTCGTCGCTGGCGGGTGCATGGGGGGCGTCCGGCCCACGTGCCACTTCCCCGGTTTCCGCGATCACAAACGACACCGCGTAGTCGCGTTCGTCGCTGATCGTCACACGCGCCGTGATGCCGCGCGCGTCGAGCCATTCGGCCAGCTCGCCCGACGCCACCACCATCGGCTCGCCGCTCGGCTTGTTGAGCGTTTGCAGCGCGCGCCAGGTCATCGGCCAGCGCATGCCAAGGCCGATCGCTTTAGAGAAGGCCTCTTTGGCCGAGAACCGGGTGGCGAGAAAGGCAAGACCACGCGCCGCCGAACGCGCGTGACGCGCGTGATAAACGCGCAGCTCGTCCGGGCCGAGCACCTTCTCGGCGAAGCGGCCGTTGGTGCGTGTCATCACCGCAGCCACGCGGCTAACCTGAACGATGTCCGTGCCAATGCCGTAGATCGTCATGGGCGCCGCCGCGGCTTTAAGCGCTTGCGCCGAGACGGGCGGCGACCATGATCGCCTTCATCTCGCGCACTGCGTTGTCCCAGCCGGCGAAGATCGCATGCGCGACGATCGCGTGGCCGATATTCAGTTCGACGATGCCTTCGATCGCGGCGATCTGCTGAACGTTGGTGTAGTGCAGGCCGTGACCCGCATTGACCTTGATGCCGAGCGTCGCGCCGAACTCGACGGCACGCACCACGCGTTCATATTCGCGCTGCTGCTCGGCGGGATCGTGCGCTTCAGCATAGCGGCCCGTGTGCAGTTCGATCACCGGTGCGCCCGCTTCGTGCGCGGCGCGGATTTGCGTTTCGTCCGGATCGATGAAGAGCGACACGCGCGAGTTCGCTTCGGCGAGTTGCTTGCATGCGGCGCGCACGGCTTCGAACTGGCCGGCGACGTCGAGGCCGCCTTCAGTTGTCAGTTCCTGGCGCTTTTCCGGCACAAGGCAAGTGTCGTGCGGTTGTACCTCACACGCGATGTCGAGCATTTCCTGAGTGACCGCGCATTCCAGATTCATGCGCGTTTTCAATAGCGGCCGCAGCTTACGCACGTCGGCGTCGACGATATGGCGGCGGTCTTCACGCAGATGCAGCGTGATCACATCGGCGCCGGCCTCTTCGGCCATCAACGCGGCGCGGATCGGATCGGGGTAAGACGTGCCGCGCGCATTGCGCAGCGTGGCGACGTGATCGATGTTCACGCCCAGGTCAATCACATTCGGCGACGTAAGAAAGAAGCTCATAAGTTCTGCAAGTCGATCAGGATCTGGCGCGTCGCGAGTGGCGTGCCGCCAAGGTAAGTGTTGAGCAGAAAGCGCATCAGCGTTTTGCTTTGCGCCACGGTCTGCACTCGATGGTAATCGTCCTTTTCCATATCCAGCAAGGTCTGTCCGGCGATCACCGGCCATTGCGCTGGCAGATCGTCGGACGCTTCGCGTACGCCGCGCTCCGGGTCGAACACATAGCGGCCTTCGGCTTGCACCGCTTTGCGCGCGACGGTGCGATCGAGCGCCATCGCGTAACCAGTTTCCCGCAGCAGCACACGTTCGAACGAGCGTAGCACCTGCACGGGCGGTTCGTCATGCGCGAGGCGCGTCATCGTGACGACGTAGTGATGGAACAGTTGCGGATGCGGGTCTTCGCGTGCGCAGAATTTGACCAGCAATTCGTTGACATAGAAGCCGCAGAGCAACGCGTCGCCCGCTAAAGGCAACATGCCGCCGACCCATTCGGCCCCGGTCAGCGTGCGCACTTCGGATTTGCCCGACCATGACAGCGCGAGCGGCTGGAAGGTTTGCAGCACGCCGCGCAAGGCGGAATGAGGACGTTTCGCGCCCTTCGCGACGAGCGCGAGACGGCCGTGATCGCGCGACAGCACGTCGATGATCAGACTGGTCTCGCGGTACGGGTAGCTGTGCAGGACGAAAGCGGGTTGCTCCGCGATCCGGTAATCGGACGCAGAGGGTCGAGGCGTGCGGCGCGTCAGCGCTTTGCGCGGCTCGCCTTCGGCGCCTTGAGCAGCCTGAGCGCCCGTGGCACTCGATGAGGCTTTTTTGGTACTACGAGCGGGTTTGGACGGCTCGCGTACCGGCGCTGCCGGCGCCGAGTCGTCCGGGTCAGCGTCGGAATTCAGCGTCATCCACGCGTCATTCGTACCCATACGCGCGGAGTCCGGCTTCGTTGTCAGCCCAGCCGCTCTTCACCTTGATGAAGGTTTCCAGATACACCGGACCGTCGAACAGCTTTTCCATGTCGAGGCGCGCTTCAGTGCTGATCTGCTTCAGCTTGGCACCCTTCTGGCCGATGATCATCGCCTTTTGCGTATCGCGCTCCACCATGATGGTCGCGAAAATGCGCCGCAGACGCCCTTCGGTTTCGAATTTGTCGATCAGCACGGTGCTCGTGTACGGCAGTTCGTCGCCAGTCCAGCGGAACACTTTTTCGCGCAGGATTTCGGCGGCCAGAAAACGCTCGCTACGATCGGTCAGGTCGTCTTCGCCGTAGATCGGCGCGCCTTCCGGCAGGAACGGCTTGACCGTCGCCAGCAAACGCTTGATGTCGTCCGGATTCTTCGCCGACAGCGGCACGATCTCGTTGAACTGACGCAGCGCACTCACCTGCTGCATGAACGGATACAGCGAGTCCTTATCCGTCACGCGATCGAGCTTGTTCGCGATCAGCAGGGTGGGCACCGACGGCGGAATCAGGTCGAGCACCTTCTGGTCGTCCGGGCCGAAGCGACCGGCTTCGATCACGAACAGGATCGCGTCGACCGAACTCAGCGTGGACGTGACCGCGCGGTTGAGCGAACGGTTCAGCGCGCCGCTGTGCTTGGTCTGGAAACCCGGTGTGTCGACGAAGATGTACTGCGCGTCTTCAAACGTATGAATGCCGGTAATGCGATGGCGCGTGGTCTGCGCCTTGCGCGACGTGATACTGACTTTCTGGCCGACCAGCGCGTTCATCAGCGTGGACTTGCCGACATTCGGGCGGCCGACGATCGCGACCATGCCGCAGCGAAAACCAGTGGGAGTGGGAGCGTTCATATTCGGGCTACGGCAGGTTCAGATCGACGCGCGAGGAATGGCGCGCCGATGGCAATCAATGGCCCGCATCGGCGACACGGGTTTGCACCGCATCGGCTACGCCGGGTTCGTGTTCGACAGGTGCCGGCACGCCAGGCGTGGGCACGGCTGCGCTGGGTGTGGTTTCGCGGCTGCGATGTTTGTCGGCGCTGCGGACGGCGCTGGCTTCCGGTTTGGCTTCGGCTGCCTTGTCGGCTGTTTTGTCGGCTTTCTCAGCGCGCTCTGACTTGTCCTGTCCGCTGTATTCCACGTGTGCGGCGCGAATCACAGCCAGCGGCGCGGACGTCGCAGTCAGGGTCGGCCGTTCGGCTGCGGACTCCGCCACCGGCGCTGTGCGGGATTCACCCCGCCCGGTCCCGCGCTCACCGCGTTCGCCCTTGCGATCCGGGCTGCGCAGGTCGAGCGCGGCCTGTACGCCGGTTACACCGGGCACGATCTCCGGCTCGGCATTCTTCGCCGCACGGGCGCCCTTTGAACGCTTGGGCTTGGCGACCACGGCGGGCGCGGCCGCCATCACCTCGTCGAGCGCTTTCTTGGCTGCGGCCTGCTCGGCAGCCCGACGGCTTGCGCCGGAGCCCGACACTTTGACTTCCAGCTTTGGCACCGTGCATTCGACTTCAAACTGCTGATTGTGCGCCGCACCATGGGTCGCGACGACCGTGTACGTGGGCAACGCGATCTTGTGACCTTGCAGATATTCCTGCAGCAGCGTCTTGGCGTCTTTGCCGAGCGTGCGCGGGTCGATGTGATCGAGAATCGGCACGTACAGGCGCTTGATCACCGTTTGGGCGGCATCGAACCCGCCGTCGAGGAACACCGCGCCCAGCACGGCTTCGAGCGTGTCAGCAAGGATCGACGGGCGGCGGAAGCCGCCGCTGCGCAGTTCGCCCTCACCGAGACGCAGCCCTTCGGAGATATTCAGGGCCTGAGCAATTTCATAAAGCGACTGCTGTTTAACCAGATTGGCGCGGACGCGCGACAGGTCGCCTTCGTCCAGTTTGCCGAAACGTTGGAACAAAAGCGCAGCCACCGCGCAGTTCAGAACGGAGTCGCCGAGAAACTCGAGCCGTTCGTTGTGCGTGGAACTATGACTGCGGTGCGTTAAAGCCTGGCGCAACAATTCCGCATTGCGAAATTCGTAGCGCAGACGGCTTTCCAACGGAGATAGGGGCATGGGCAGAGTATAACGCGGGTGCCTGCCCCGGCGAAAACGCGGGACGGCCAGCGGAAAAAGCGTGGTGAAGCGACGTTACCGCAGATTCTTAAAGTAGCGTGATAACACGCCGCGCGACTGAGGTGACCTAAGTGTGGGTCACCTGCGCGGCGTGTCGTGCAATCAAGGCATGCGTGCTCAGTGGAACGGGCCGATGCGTTTCAGATTGCTGAAGTTCATCCAGATGAAAAACGCGCGACCGACGATATTCTTATCCGGCGCAAAACCCCAGTAGCGGCTATCCGCGCTGTTATCGCGGTTGTCGCCCATCATGAAGTAATTGCCAGGCGGCACTTTGCAGATCACGCCGCGTGCGTTGTACGTGCAGTTATCGCGATACGGATAATCTTCCGCGCCGACGATGAACGGCGGCACGGCCGGGTTGTTCAGAATCGCGTTCTTGCGGCCGTCGAGATCTTCTTCGAATTGCTTGGCGTAGCCGAGGCGCTCTTCGTCGAGGTAGTCAGGCAGCGCTGTTTCCGGCACCGGCTTGCCGTTGATCGTCAGTTGCTTGTCCTGATAAGCGACTGTGTCGCCCGGCAGGCCGATCACGCGCTTGATGTAGTCGACCGATTCGTCTTTCGGGTAGCGGAACACCACCACGTCACCACGCTCGAGCGGACGGCCCTCGGTGAGTTTCGTGTTGGTGATCGGCAGACGGATACCGTAGTCGAATTTGTTGACGAGGATGAAGTCGCCCACCAGCAACGTCGGCACCATCGAGCCCGACGGAATCTTGAACGGCTCAACCACGAACGAGCGCACCACGAACACCACCAGAATCACCGGGAAAAAGCTCGCCGAATACTCGAGCCACCACGGTTGACGCAACTTGTCGTCACGCAGACGGGCGCGCGTTTGCGCCGCATTTTCGTCGGCGAAACGCTCACCGACGCGTGCCTGCTGGCGGTCAAACTCAGCGACCACGGCTTCCGCCGCGCGCCGCCGTTGCGGCATGAAAACCAGTTTGTCTGCGACCCATGCGACGCCCGTCAAAATGACGAGCACAAAAAGAATCAGCGCAAAATTCATAGGGTTCCGTTGTTCGTCTTATTTGTCTTCGACACGCAGGATCGCGAGGAAAGCCTCTTGGGGAATCTCGACCGATCCCACCTGCTTCATTCGCTTCTTGCCTGCCTTTTGTTTCTCGAGCAGTTTCTTCTTACGGGAAATATCGCCGCCGTAGCATTTTGCCAGCACGTTCTTACGCAACGCTTTAATGTTTTCGCGCGCGATAATATTCGCACCGATGGTGGCCTGAATCGCGACGTCGTACATTTGCCGCGGAATCAGCTCGCGCATCTTCGCCGCCACTTCGCGGCCGCGATACTGGCTTTGCGAACGGTGCACGATCACCGACAACGCGTCGACCTTGTCGCCGTTGATCAGCATGTCGACCTTCACGACGTCTGCCGCGCGGTATTCCTTGAACTCGTAATCCATCGACGCGTAGCCGCGTGAGATCGACTTCAGACGATCGAAGAAATCGAGCACGACTTCGCCCATCGGGATTTCGTAGGTCAACTGCACCTGACGGCCGTGATACTGCATGTTGATCTGCGCGCCGCGCTTTTGCGTACACAGCGTGATCACCGCGCCGACGTAGTCTTGCGGCATGTACAGATTCACGGTGACGATCGGCTCACGCACTTCTTCGATCTTCGACGGCTCCGGCATCTTGGCCGGATTTTCGACCATGAGGATCGTGCCGTCGCGCTGCAGAACTTCGTACACCACGGTCGGCGCCGTGGTGATCAGGTCCATGTCGAATTCGCGCTCGAGCCGCTCCTGCACGATCTCCATGTGCAGCAAGCCGAGGAAACCGCAACGGAAACCGAAGCCAAGCGCCTGCGAGACTTCCGGCTCGTACATCAGCGAGGCGTCGTTCAGCTTCAGCTTTTCCAGCGAGTCGCGCAGCGCGTCGTACTGGTTCGCTTCGACCGGATAGAGACCGGCGAACACCTGCGGCTTCACTTCCTTGAAGCCCGGCAGCGGCTCGGCGGCCGGACGATTCACGAGCGTGACGGTATCGCCCACTTTCGCCGCGGCCAACTCCTTGATGCCGGCGATGATGAAGCCCACCTGCCCCGCGGACAACGACTCGAGATTCTTCGACTTCGGCGTGAACACGCCGATGTGCTCGACCGGATACTGCGCACCGGTCGCCATCATGCGGATCTTGTCTTTCGGACGCAGCGTGCCGTTGACGATACGCACCAGCATCACGACGCCGACGTAGTTGTCGAACCACGAGTCGATGATCAACGCCTGCAGCGGTGCTTCCGTATCGCCCTTGGGCGGCGGCACTTTGGCGATCAGCGCTTCGAGCACGTCTTCCACGCCGAGGCCGGTCTTCGCGCTGCAATGCGTCGCGTCGGTGGCGTCGATGCCGATCACGTCTTCGATTTCTGCGATTGCGTTCTCGGGATTCGCGGCCGGCAGATCGATCTTGTTGAGCACTGGAATGACGTCGACGCCAAGCTCGATCGCCGTGTAACAGTTGGCGACGGTTTGCGCTTCCACGCCCTGGCTTGCGTCGACGACCAGCAACGCGCCTTCACATGCGGACAGCGAGCGGCTGACTTCGTACGAGAAGTCGACGTGGCCCGGCGTGTCGATCATGTTCAGGTTGTAAATCTGCCCGTCACGGGCCTTGTACGTCAATGCGGCGGTTTGTGCCTTGATGGTAATGCCGCGCTCGCGCTCGAGATCCATCGAGTCAAGCACCTGGGATTCCATCTCGCGGTCGGACAAGCCACCGCAGATCTGGATGATGCGATCCGCGAGCGTCGACTTGCCATGGTCGATGTGCGCAATGATCGAGAAGTTACGAATATGATCCATTCAGTACCGATCAAGCGAAAAAGGCGCGCTCGGACAATAGCGGAGCACGCCTTGTAAGTAGGTGAAAAACCTATCTATTTTAGCCGAAAAGGCTATCGCCCGGCGCATCTTGCGAGGCTCGGGCGGAAAAGACGGCTCAGGAGAGGCGTGAAACAGGGGATGAACGACGCACGTTCGCGCCCGGTTTGGCCCTTTAACTGGATCCCAAATGCGTGGATCCCGAATGCGCCGCCACTACGCGTGCGGCGAGCGCGGCACGAACCCGTGCCGCATCCAGGTGATAGTGACACAGTTCGACACCGTCGCAGACCAGAACCGGCACCCATTCGTTATAACGGGCTTCCAGCACGGGATCGGTGTCAACGTCGATCACGACGACTTGCGCACCGAACTCGGCCAGCAAAGGCTCGAGCGCGATGCGCATGTCGTCGCATAAGTGGCACCACGCGCGCCCGTAGAGCGTGAGTGGCGCCACCTTCGTCATTTCTGCGCGCTACGCGGGCGAATCGGCACGAACTGGGTGTTCTCGCCGCGACGGACCAGCAACGCGACCATCTTCTGCGGATCGAGGTGCGAAGTCAGGTCGTCGAACTGCTTCGCGCTCGTGATATCCGTGTCGCCCACACGCAGGACGATGTCACCCTTTTGCAGCCCGACGCGCACGGCCGGGCCGTCCACCGCGTCGATCTGTACGCCATTGTGCAGCTTCAGCGCCTTCATCTGGTCGGCAGGGATATCGCTCACGGCGAGACCCAACACGTTCGTGGCGCGCTGCTTTGGCACCGGCGGCTTTTTATCATCTGCCTTGGTGGTCTTGTCCGGCTGCATCTCGGCAATCGTGACGGGCAGATCACGCGTCTGACCCTTGCGCCAGATCGTAATAGTCGACTTGGTGCCCGGCTTCGTATCGCCGACCATGCGCGGCAAATCCGTTGCCGTATCGACCGAATGGCCGTTGAACTTCAGGATGATGTCGCCCGGCTGCACGCCGGCTTTATCTGCCGGACCACCCGGTTCGACACTGCTGACCAGTGCGCCCTGCGCCTTGGGCAGACCGAGTGAATCGGCCACGTCCTTCGTCACTTCACCGATCGCCACCGCGATCCGGCCGCGCACGACCTTACCCGAGGTTTTCAGCTGGTCGGCCACGCGCATCGCCTCGTCGATCGGAATCGCGAACGAGATGCCCATGAAGCCGCCGGTACGGCTGTAGATCTGCGAGTTGATGCCGATCACTTCGCCCTGCATGTTGATCAGCGGACCGCCGGAATTGCCCGGATTGACCGCCACGTCGGTCTGGATGAACGGCAGATAATCGCCCGTATCGCGCCCCTTGGCGCTGACGATACCGGCCGTCACTGTGTTCTCGAGACCGAACGGCGAACCGATCGCGACCACCCACTCGCCCACCCGCACCTTGTTCGAGTCGCCGATTGTGATAGTCGGCAAATTGGCGGCGCTGATCTTCACGACTGCAACATCGGTCCGATCGTCCACGCCGATCAACTTCGCCTTGAACTCGCGCTTGTCGGTGAGGGTGACGTAAATGGTGTCCGCGTCGTCCACGACGTGCGCGTTGGTCATGACGTAGCCGTCCGCCGACAGAATGAAGCCTGAGCCGACGCCGCTGTTCTGTTCTGCATCACCGCCGTTATCCGGCGAGTCCTGGCTGCCGCCGCTACCGCTCCCACCGTTATCGCCACCGCGCGGCGTACCTGGAGACTGAGGCGACTGCGGCAACGGGATGCCGAAGAAACGGCGGAAGAACTCCGACATGTCGCCGTCGTCCATGCCTGGCGGCAATCCGCCGCGGGCACCGCTGTTCGACACGCGCGTCGTCGTGCGAATGTTGACGACTGCCGGGCCGACCTTGTCGACGAGGTCAGTGAAGTCGGGCAGATTGGCTGCTGCGGGAGCCGCCGACGCCATGTGCGGCATAAGCGGCAAACACGCCGCTACCACCGCGGCCGCGAGGAATTTGCGCACCGAGAAAGTCGTCATATCGTAGCAAGCCGAGGGATTCGAGTGATTCGGAAGATTACTTCGGAGCTTTATATTCTATGGCAGACGCAAATTGCTGCAATGTGGTCTGGGGCACTTCACCAAGCAGAGTAATCCAGAAGTCGCCGCGCCGCTTGACCAGTACGTGTGTGGCCCCGCTGCTGCCCGCGCCTTCCTTGCGCGTGTTGTTCTCGACCGGCTCGACAAACACGGAAATGGCCGCGAGGCCGTCGGAGAATACGGCCTGATCGACCGGAATGGTCGGCTGGCCGGCCTCGCGCGCAGCCATGGGGCGGCGCAGCTCGCGAATCATGTGGAAGCCCGGCACCGTCGGCGTGATCTGCCAGCCTTGCGCTGCCATATCGACCGGCTCGACCGGCGGACGCACGACCGTCCACCCTGCCGTATTACGAATACCGTTGACGATGGCGGTCTTGTCGACCGGCACGCCGATGCGAATCTGCGAAAACGACAGCTGTTCGAGCACCTGACCATTCGGATCAAGTGTCTGCGCGCGCAGCAGCAGGCCCGTCTTCTTGTCGGCCCACAGCTTGTAAGCAAAGCGGTATGCGTCTTTCGGGTCGAGCTCGATGACCTGGCTGTCGATACCCGCGACGCGGTCGTCGCCGAGCAGCTTCGGGTCGTACACCGACAGCACCTGCTCGCCGCTTACGGCCAGCAGCGCTGGGAACGAATCTTTGTTCTGGCGCTTCTCGACCACGCACAGATGCCGCTCCGGCACGAACGTGTAGAGATCTTCGTTATGGCGAAGCATTTTGCGCGGCTTGCCGTCGAGGCTTTCGAGTTGCTCGAATTCGCCGTCAGTGCGGGTCGCGTAGTGCGCGATCCGCGACGTCTGAACGAAATTGCCGCGCTGATAGACGAACGCGCCCTCGTAGTTCTGCTGCTGGGCGGCCTGATGAATTCGATCGAGCAGCTCCGCGGCCGTGCGACGGGCGACGAGCGGATCGTCGGTTTGTGCAAAGACCCGCGGTGTAGCGGACAGCAATACGGCTGCGCAGAACAGAAATGCCGGCAGCCGCCCCCAGATAGTCGTTTTATTCAACCGCGGAGTCTGCATCAAACTATTGGCCTTGCGTAGAAACTGCGGCAGCGCGAATCAGCGGCATCGAGCCCGGCATGACCGGTTGTTGCGCGAATTGCTGGTGAGCTTCCAGATACTGATCGAGACTTGCGTCACGAATGATGTTGGCGTCTTGCGCGACCGGCTGGACCGTCGCAACAGGCACCGACGCCATGGCCACGCGTTGCAGCGAATCGCCATGCGACTGGAGCGACGCGACTTGCGCCATGCCCGCGCCGCCCGGCACGCCTTGCAGTTGCGGCACGACGATCCACGTCAGCGTGGCAGCGGCAGCAGCGACGGCAAAGGCCGGCACAACGCGGCGGCGCAACGCCAGCAAACGGCGCGCAACCGGCATGGCAGCAGGCGCGAGCACGTGCGGCTCGTTGTCGAAACGTGCGGCAAAACCGCTCAGGAACGCGTTGCTCGCCGCCGGGCTGACCGCCAGATCGTCAGAACGCAGCGCGTCGCCGATCAGGTGATAGCACGACCAGGCGGCACGATCCTGGCCGTCCAGTTCGGAAACAAACGTGTTCAGATGCTCTTCGCCGAACAACTCGCCGTCGACAAAAGCGGACAGACGCTCGCCGCGCGAGCTGGCTTGCGATTGCATCGAGACCGACCCCATGATGCTCCCCATCTTACAAATACCCCGTAGTGACACCACTAATCCAGATATTGCACCCGCGCCCCGCCCGGCAGACTGGTGTTTACCAGCGCTTGCCTTCAGGTGTGTCAAGCAACGGACGCAATTTTGCCGCAATGGCTTCGCGAGCGCGGAAAATTCGTGATCTGACTGTGCCAATTGGGCAACCCATCATCTCAGCGATTTCCTCGTAACTCAAACCTTCAATTTCACGAAGAGTAATGGCGGTGCGCAACTCTTCCGGTAAAACCGCCATCGCAGCATTGACCGTCTCAGCGATCTGCTTGCTCATCAACATCGACTCAGGCGTGTTGATATCCCTTAGTTGGTCGGCGTCCGAGAAAGTTTCAGCTTCTTCAGCATCTGCTTCGGTCGAAGTCGGTGCGCGCCGCCCTTGGGTCGCA
This sequence comes from Paraburkholderia sediminicola, assembly GCF_046027825.1. Classification (GTDB taxonomy): domain Bacteria; phylum Pseudomonadota; class Gammaproteobacteria; order Burkholderiales; family Burkholderiaceae; genus Paraburkholderia; species Paraburkholderia sediminicola_D. Next base: position 18,040 of record NZ_JAQQDU010000049.1, on the reverse strand, counting down.
AGGTAGTTCTTTGCCGTATTGACTGCAATCCGGTACAACCACGTATAAAAGGCCGAATCCCCGCGAAACTGGGGCAACGCCCGGTACGCCTTGATAAAGGCGTCCTGAGCGACGTCTTCCACTTCGGCCGGGTCCCGCACGAGGCGGGAGATCAGCCGGAGAATCTTACGGTGGTATTTGGAGACCAGAAGCTCGAACGCGGCCTTGTCGCCCTTCTGGACGCGCTCGACCAGCACCTGATCAATTTCTTTTTCGCTCACCTGATAAATCCGTTAACTATAGGGCGCATGGCGGGGGACCATTGTAGCGTCCCCATCATCTCGGCACGTTACTCCGGTAACAGCGGTTACAGTCGTTACAGTCAGGCTCCGGCGCCACGCCGGCCCAGCACGGCCAGCTCCCGGAAGACGGACGCAGGAAGTGCGTCAGCGGCAAGAAGTAGCGTGCGGGAGCGCCCATGGTCCGGCGCCAGCGCCAGAACAAGCAAGCGACCGCTCCATTGCGAACAGCCGGCAATGCGGCCCTGCGCCAGCAAACTGCCGTCCCGGCTCCAGGCAGCCAGTCCGTCCGGGCCGGTTTTCAGCGCAACGGGCTGCGCACGCTCATGCTTTGCCGCGCAGAGCATCAGCAACGCCCCCACGGCAAGCGTCAACGGAACCGCCTGCCAGTCGCCCAGATGCGAGGCGAGGCAAGTATAAGTGGCCAAAGTCGCAATCAGGACGAATGCCCCCAAAGCGGCGCGCATGGCGACGGAGCGCCGCAACGTAATCCGTTGCGGCGCTCCGTCGGGCGTTGCCGATCCGGGAGAAACCGCCGGCCAAGCCGGCTTTTTCGACTGGCGTGTCACCAAACGATCAGGCGATCAGGCGCGCTTGAAGACCAGCGTGCCGTTCGTGCCGCCGAACCCGAACGAGTTCTTCAGCGCGACGTCGATCTTCATCTCCCGCGCGGTGTTGGCGCAGTAATCGAGATCGCAGGCCGGATCCTGGTTGAAGATGTTGATCGTCGGCGGCGACACCTGATGATGCACGGCCAGCACGGTGAACACGGACTCGAGACCGCCGGCGCCGCCCAACAGGTGACCCGTCATTGACTTGGTCGAATTCACGACCATGTCTTTGGCGTGGTCGCCGAAAGCGCGCTTGATGCCGGTGGTTTCAGCCAGGTCGCCGAGCGGCGTGGACGTGCCGTGCGCGTTCAGGTAATTCACCTGATCGGCGTTGATGCCCGCGTTCTTCATGGCGGCCAGCATGCAGCGGCGCGCGCCGTCGCCGTCTTCCAGCGGTGCGGTCATGTGATAGGCGTCGCCGCTCATCCCATAGCCGCTGACTTCGGCGTAAATCTTCGCGCCACGTGCCTTCGCGTGTTCGTACTCTTCGAGCACCATCACGCCGGCACCCTCGCCCAGCACGAAACCGTCGCGATCCTTGTCCCACGGACGGCTCGCCGTTGCCGGATCGTCATTGCGTTGCGACAGCGCACGCGCCGCCGCAAAGCCGCCGACACCCAGCGGCGACACGGTGGATTCCGCGCCGCCGGCGATCATCACGTCGGCGTCGCCGTATTCGATCAGGCGCGAAGCCTCGCCGATACAGTGCAGACCGGTGGTACATGCGGTCACGATCGCCAGATTCGGACCCTTGATGCCGAACTTGATCGACAGGTGGCCCGAGATCATGTTGATGATCGAGGCGGGCACGAAGAACGGCGAAATACGGCGCGGGCCGCGATTCAGCAATTCGGTCTGCGTGTTTTCAATCATCGGCAGGCCGCCGATGCCCGAACCGACCACCACGCCGATGCGCTCGGAATTCTCGTCGGTGACTTCGAGGCCGCTGTCCTGCATCGCCTGGATGCCGGCTGCGACGCCGTAATGGATGAACGTATCCATATGGCGCGCTTCCTTACCGGGGATGTAGTCCTCGATATTGAAGCCCTTCACCTCGCCGGCGAAGCGAGTCGAAAAGTTCGACGCATCGAACTTCGTGATATTGGCAATACCCGACTTGCCGGCGACCAGATTGGCCCAGCCGTCGGCAACATTATTGCCAACAGGCGAAATCAGCCCCAGGCCTGTAACAACAACACGACGGCGGCTCACGGTAACCCCTTTTTCATAGATGACAAAAGCAAAAGCCACAGCGGCCACAGGAACTTGCCCTGTGTGCCCTGTGGCTGTTTATCTCGGCAATCGCGCGGAAAAATGCGCTGTCAACATCGCTTGCTCCTGCATGGCAACCGGCGCAACAAAATGCGCCAGCCCTGCTGGCGTCGGAAACCGACACGGCAGGGCGTCATACGTCGCCAACGCAGAAACGCAGGCGCGAATGACTTTAGGCCTTGACGTTCGCGCGAGCGTAGTCGATCGCTTGCTGAACGGTGGTGATCTTCTCGGCTTCTTCATCCGGAATTTCCATGCCGAATTCGTCTTCGAGGGCCATCACGAGTTCAACGGTGTCGAGCGAGTCGGCGCCGAGGTCGTTCACGAACGAAGCTTCGTTCTTGATCTCAGCTTCTGCAACGCCCAGTTGTTCTGCGACGATCTTCTTGACGCGCTGTTCGATATTGTCCATTACCCCTCCAAGGGAAAAGAAGTTCAAAAATACAGGTGCGCGCATTTTATCAGGTTTGACCCGGCAAAAAAGCGGCGCATCGGGTTCCTGTCAAGGCATGCGCCTTACGCTTTTGCAAACGCATCAAGGCGCGGATAGTAACCGAATTTGGTTACGACATGTACATTCCGCCGTTCACATGCAGTGTCGTGCCGGTGATATAACCCGCTTGCGGCGACGCGAGGAACGCCACGGCGTGCGCGATATCGTCCGGGCTGCCCAGCCGGCCGAGCGGAATCTGCGTCTTCAGCGCGGCTTGCTGCTCTTCCGGCAGGGTCTTGGTCATGTCGGTGTCGATAAAGCCCGGCGCGACGCAATTGACAGTGATACCACGGCTGCCGATCTCGCGTGCCAGTGCGCGCGTCATGCCTGCTACGCCAGCTTTCGCGGCTGCGTAGTTGATCTGCCCCGGATTGCCGGCCGAGCCGACCACCGACGTGATGTTGATGATACGGCCGCCCTTCGCCTTCATCATCGGACGCAGCACCGCGCGCGACAGACGGAAAACCGACTTGAGATTGGTGTCGATCACCGCGTCCCAGTCGTCGTCCTTCATACGCATCGCAAGCTGGTCTTGCGTGATACCGGCGTTATTCACCAGCACGTGCAGCGCGCCAAATTCCTTCACGGTGCCGTCGATCAGCGCTTCGGCTGCGGCGGCGTCGTTCACGTTGAGCACCGCGCCGCGACCGTTCACGCCAGCCGCGTTAAAGGCTTCGCTGATTGCCGCCGCGCCGCTTTCGCTGGTCGCCGTGCCGATCACCGTCGCGCCCTGGCGCGCCAGTTCCATCGCGATTGCACGGCCGATGCCGCGCGACGCGCCCGTCACGATTGCGATTTGCTTGTCGAGAGTCTTTTCCATCTGTCAGTCCGGATGCCCTTTCGGAGGGCTGATTGATTCTTGATGTCGCGCTTGCGGCCTGCATGCGCCCTGCTTGCGGCCCTATGAAGCGGCGTTCAGCCCGCCGCCACCAGCTTGAGCGTTTCTTCGAGCGAAGCCGGATCGAACACCGAGGCGCCAATCAGATTGCCGTCGATGCGCTTCGTCAAGCCCGCGAGGACCTTGCCAGGCCCGCATTCGATTACGTGCGTGACGCCTTGCGCCGCCATCGCCTGGACGCTTTCGACCCAACGCACCGGACCTGCTGCCTGACGCACCAGCGCGTCCTTGATCTTTGCCGGCTCGTTGACCACCGCGACGTCGACGTTGTTGATCACCGGAATCGACGGCACCTGCACGTCGACGCTAGCCAGATACTCGCGCAATTGATCCGACGCCGGCTTGAGCAGCGACGAGTGAAACGGTGCCGATACCGGCAGCGGCAACGCACGCTTGGCGCCCTTCGCCTTCGCGACTTCGCAAGCCTTTTCGACTGCAGCCTTGTGACCAGCGATCACGACTTGTGCCGGCGCGTTGAAATTCACCGCTTCGACGACACCTGCGACCGACGCTTCGGCACAAACCGCGCGCACCGTGTCGTCATCGAGGCCGAGAATGGCTGCCATGCCGCCAACGCCGACCGGCACGGCCGTTTGCATCGCTTGTGCGCGAAAACGCACGAGCGGCACAGCATCGCGAAACGCGATCGCGCGCGCCGCGACCAGCGCGGTGTATTCGCCGAGGCTGTGGCCGGCAACGATGGCCGGTTTCGGGCCGCCCGCCTGCTGCCACGCGCGGTAAATCGCATACGCGGCGGTCAGCATGACCGGCTGGGTATTGGTGGTGAGGTTCAGATCTTCAACTGGGCCTTCGGCGATCAGCTTGCCGAGATCCTGATTGAGTGCATCGGACGCTTCCTGAACCGTCTCACGCACGACCGCGTGATCGGCGAATGCGTTGAGCATGCCGACCGCCTGCGAACCTTGCCCAGGAAAAACGAACGCAAATTTCATATCGTCCCCAAAATCGATGTTGTCAGATGTGGGTGGCGCACCCGATTGATGGCGAGCGCGCTCAAGCGTAGCCGAGCGCCGCGAAGAGCGCTCGCCATAACGTCGCCGCTATCAGTAGCGGATAACCGACGCGCCCCACGTAAAGCCGCCGCCAACGCCTTCGATCAGCACGTTCTGGCCGCGCTTGATGCGGCCGTCGCGCACCGCGACGTCGAATGCGAGCGGAATGGACGCAGCCGACGTATTGCCGTGCTCGCCCACCGTGACGACCATGCGTTCCTGCGGCAAGCCGAGCTTACGGCAGGTGCTTTGCATGATGCGGATATTGGCCTGATGCGGAATCAGCCAGTCGATCTGATCGGCCGACAGATTCGCTTTTGCGAGTGCTTCGACTGCAACCTTTTCAAGCACATTGACCGCGAGCTTGAACACAGCCTGCCCGTCCATGTGCAGGAACGCGCTGCCCTCGATCACACCACCGTTCACATTGCCCGGCGTGCAGAGAATGTTCGAATGGCTGCCGTCGGCGTGCAATGCGCTCGCCAATACACCCGGTTCCTCGGACGCCTGCAGGATCACCGCGCCCGCGCCGTCGCCGAACAGCACACAGGTGGTGCGGTCCTTGAAATCGAGAATGCGAGAGAAGGTTTCCGCGCCGATCACGAGCGCTGTGCGATGCTGACCGCCGCGAATCAGGCTGTCCGCCATCGCTACCGCATAAGCGAAGCCCGAACAGACGGCCTGCACGTCGAATGCCGCGCCGTGGTTCTTGATGCCGAGCTTGTTCTGCAACAGGCACGCCGTACTCGGAAACACAAAGTCAGGCGTGGAGGTTGCAACGATGATCAAATCGATGGATTGCGGATCGATATCCGCCGCTTCGATCGCGCGCTGCGAGGCGATCAGCGCCAGATCGCTGGTAGTGACATCGGGTTCGGCGAAGTGGCGCGCATGGATGCCCGTGCGGGCAACGATCCATTCGTCGCTCGTCTCGACGCCCTGGCTGGCGAGACGTTCAGCCAGATCCTGATTGGTGACGCGTCCGGGCGGCAGGTAGCTGCCGGTGCCGATCACGCGGGAATAAATTGTCGATTGAGCCATTATGCCTTCGAGGATTGCGCAGCGTAGGGCTCGGCCGGCTGGCCTGCGATCGGGCTTGCGTGACCCGCACCGCTCGCGTCGCGCGCCGCCTGCTCGAGAGAACCTGCGTTCTCTTCCATTGCTCGCGCAAGACGTTCCAGCACGCCGTTTTTGACGGCATCATACCCGCGTTTGATAGCCCACTCAAACGCGTAGGCATCTGCCGAGCCGTGGCTTTTGATCACCAGCCCACGCAGGCCCAGCAACGCGGCGCCGTTGTATTGCCGGTGATCGACCCGTTTCTTGAAACGCATCAATACAGGCAATGCGAGCACCGCCATCACCTTGGTGAGCCACGAGCGGCCGAACTCTTCCTTGATGATGTTGGAGAGCATCTGCGCGAGGCCTTCCGACGTTTTCAGCGCGACATTGCCGACAAAACCGTCACAGACGATTACGTCAACCGTGCCCTTGAAGATGTCGTTGCCTTCAACGTTACCGTGAAAGTTAAGTGTACTCGCGCGCAGCAGTTCGCCGGCGCGTTTGATGGTCTCGTTGCCCTTGATGACTTCTTCGCCAATGTTGAGCAGGCCGATAGTGGGCCGCTCCTTGCCTTCGAGCGCGGACACGAGCGCGTGCCCCATCTCCGCGAACTGCAGCAGATGCTGCGGTTCGCAGTCGACGTTGGCGCCCAGGTCGAGCATTGTCGTGTAGCCAGTGGGATTGGGCATTGCAAACGCAATGGCCGGGCGTTCGATGCCCGACAGCGTTTTCAGCACATAGCGCGAGACCGCCATCAGCGCGCCGGTGTTGCCGGCGGAAACGCAGGCTTGCGCCTCGCCTTCCTTGACGCGGTTCAGCGCCACGCGCATGGAGGAGTCTTTTTTCTTGCGCAGCGCGACTTCGACCGGATCGTCCATGGCGACGATCTCGGAAGCAGGTACGACGGTCAGCGCCGGCAGGTCCTGAGCCTTCAACTTCTTTAACTGCGCACGAATCGCACTTTCAATGCCGACGAGCAGCAGCTCAGCATCGGGATGCGAACGAACGAAGTTGACGGCAGCGGGAACGGTCACGGACGGGCCGTGGTCGCCTCCCATGCAATCTATCGTGAGCTTTACTGTCATGGAGTGCGACGAATTTCAGACGCCCTGCATGGGACCAGAGTAAGCGCTACAGCGCCAACTGCGATCGACACAAAAAAGCGGCAATTTAATGCCGCCTTTTTGCCGAGCCGGGAAAATGTCAAGCGAGCCGATCGCCACGCGAAACGCCAAGGGGCGCAACGCAGTGAAACGATTAGTCGTTCTTCGTCTTGACGACTTTCTTGCCGCGATAGTAGCCGTTCGGGCTAATGTGGTGACGCAGATGCACTTCGCCCGTGCTCGGCTCGACGGCCAGCGGCGCTGCCGACAGGAAATCGTGCGAACGGTGCATACCGCGCTTCGACGGCGACTTCTTATTTTGTTGAACTGCCATGACTAACTCCTAAAAATTTTCCGAATTCTAACACAGCCCGGCCCGGTGTCCGCCATTGACCGAATGGCCAATGCGCCCGAATCGCGCTCCCATGCAACTGTTCAATGCTTCTTGTCGCCCGGCTCACCGCGCTTGAGACCTTCGAGCGCCGCAAACGGATTGGGCCGCTCGGGCTCACCGCCCTCAGCAGCTTCGTCCGGCGCAGCCTCGTCGCCCTCGCCTTCTGCTCCGGCCACACCAGAGACGAGGCTCTCGTGCACTTCGGGACACTCCTCGTGCTTGGGCACGAGCGGCAAGGAAAGCAGCAACTCTTCTTCGATCAAGTCGATGAGATCGAACTGGCGCGAGCCCACGATCACTTCGACTTCATCCTCGTCGAGCGGAAACTCTTCGGCTTCCGCCTCAGTGCTGACGATCCGGTAAGTTGCATCGACATTGAACGGCTGCAAATACGGTGTCATACACCGCTGACATTCGAGCCATGCAGCGCCGTGAATCGCGAGCCTCAGATAAGGCTGCGGACCCTCGGTGCCGTCGTCCTGCAATTCCGGCTGCGTCGCCCCTTCGGCTTGCCAGGTGAACGCGGTATCGCGATCTGGCGCTTCTGCCGGGACTTCGTTTAACATGCGCGGCAGTTGCGAGACGCGCACGACACCCGCGGCCTGACGCCCACTCCGCGCAAATTCGAACAGATCGATATCGTGCGGGTCGGATAGACCAGCAGGGTTGCCAGGATGTTGAGTCATGTGCGCTCCTGCGTCGGCAAGGATTTCGCCGGGGGTAAATCGGTTTGCAAAGTAGCCCGCGGACCTCGTGCGGGCTGCATATTGCCAACACGGCAAGGCCGTCTACGCAATAGCATACCGATGAAAAGCCCGAAATCATATCCGTTTTGTCTTTTCGAGTCAAACACTTAAGCCCGTACACGCGCGAACTCCGCGCAGCCCCGTACGACCCGTCTCTCTAGCCGTTGGTTGACCATGCCAGACTCCCCCAATCGCCTGCCACGCCTGATTCTGGCGTCGAGTTCGCCTTATCGACGCGAGCTGCTCGAGCGCCTGCGCGTTCCGTTCGATGTGATCGTGCCCGCGATCGACGAAACGCCGCTCGCCGGCGAAACGCCCGAAGTGACCGCCCTGCGACTCGCCGAGGCCAAAGCGCGTGCCGTGACAGACAAGCTGGGCGCGGGCGAAGCCGCACTCGTCATCGGCTCCGATCAGGTTGCCACCTACGACGGCCTGCAGATCGGCAAGCCCGGCACGCATGAGAAGGCGCTCGCCCAGTTGCAGGCCATGCGCGGCCGCGAAGTACTGTTTCATAGTGCACTGTGCCTGTTCGACAGCCGCTCGGGGGCGGCGCAATCGGCCGATGTCATTACCCGCGTGCAGTTCCGGGATTTGCCGGACGCGGAACTGGACGCCTATCTGCGCGCCGAAACACCGTACGACGTCGCGGGCAGCGCCAAATCCGAGGGCCTCGGCATCGCCTTGCTCGAGGCGATCCATTCCGACGACCCGACCGCACTGGTCGGCCTGCCGCTGATCGCGCTGTCGCGCATGCTGCTCGCCGCCGGCTACCCACTCCTGAGGACGCTATGAGCGGCACTTTGTATCTGATCCCGAACACCCTCGGCGAAGGCGATGCCGACGCGCTCGACGCCGTCCTGCCCGCGCCGGTGCGCGCCCGCGCGGCATCGCTCAGCTATTACATCGGCGAAAACGCGAAAACCACCCGCGCTTTCCTGAAGAAGGTCGGCACCGAAAGGCCGATCCAGGAAATCGAGATTCGCGAACTGAACGTCAACACCCCGGCCGGTGAGATCGACAAACTGCTCGCGCCTTTACTGGCGGGCACTGACGCGGGGCTGGTTTCCGAAGCCGGCTGTCCGGCGGTCGCCGATCCGGGCGCCCTGCTGGTGCGCCGCGCGCATGAGCGCGGCGTAAAGGTGGTGCCGTTTGTCGGACCGAGTTCGATTCTGCTGGCGTTGATGGCATCCGGCCTGAACGGCCAGAGTTTTGCGTTTCACGGCTATCTGCCGGTCGACGCCGTCGAACGGGCCAAGCGCCTGCGCGACCTGGAGCAGCAGTCGCGCAAAGCCAAACAAACGCAGATCTTTATCGAGACGCCCTATCGGAATCGCGCGCTGCTCGACACGTTGCTGGCAACCTGCGCGCCGTCCACCCTGGTGTGCGTCGCCGTCGATCTGACGCTGGAGACGGAAACCATCGCCAGCCGCACCGTGGCCGACTGGAAGAAAAAACCGGCTAGCGATCTGCACAAGCGGCCGGCAATTTTCCTGATCCTCGCGGTCTGATCGCGGCCGCTTCTTAAGCCGGTCGATTCGCCGATCGGCGTGCTGTTTGCCGTTTAGTACAGAAGAAACAAAAAAACCCCGTGCGATCGACTTTTGATCGCACGGGGCTTTTTTACGCTCAATCAACCCATCACCGCAGGCTCATCTTCCCGCCGAGCGCCATTGCGTGAACGGCGCCGCTGCCGACCGCCGCCCCGAACTTGCGCGCCACGCGGTCCGTAATGCTCTCCTTGACCGTGTAGTCGACGATATCCGGCGCCTTGAAGAGGTCGCGCGCAACGTAATCCGCGTCGCCGAAACCGTCTGCAAGCCCCAACTCGACACTCTTCTGACCGGTCCAGAACAGGCCCGAGAACATATCCGGCGTCTCGTGCAGGCGCTTGCCGCGGCCCTCACGCACGGCGTCGATGAACTGCGCGTGGATCTGATCGAGCATGTCTTGCGCATGTTCGTCCATCTTCGGCGTTTCCGGCGAGAACGGGTCGAAAAAACCCTTATTCTCACCCGACGTGTGCAGGCGGCGCTGGATCCCCAGCTTGTCCATCAGCCCGGTAAAGCCGAAGCTATCCATCAACACGCCGATCGAACCGACGATGCTCGCCTTGTCCACGTAAATCTTGTCGGCCGCCGCGGCCGCGTAATAGCCGCCCGAGGCACACATGTCGCCGACCACGACATACAACGGAATCGACGGATACTTGGCGCGCAGCCGGCGAATCTCGTTGTAGATGATGCCCGCCTGCACCGGGCTGCCGCCCGGGCTGTTACAGCGCAGGATCACGCCTGCCGTGCCTGCGTCGTCGAACGCACTTTCCAGCGCGGTGTTGATATCTTCCGCGTTCGCGTTCGTATCGGCGGAGATTTCACCGTCAAGCGTCACCATGGCCGTGTGCCGGCCCGTGGTCGCAACCTTGTCGCCAGTGAAATCAAGCGCGCCCCATATCGCCAGCAGCAGGACGATCAGGAACACAAACCGGAAGAAGATCTTCCAGCGGCGTGCCGCGCGCTGTTCTGTGATGGCCGCAAGCGCGATGCGCTCGAGCGCGGCGCGCTCCCAGCCCGGCTCATCGGCAGGCGTGCGGGGGCGGCCTGTCAAGGACGGTTCCTTCGGTTCGGGCGTCAAATTGTCGGACATGCGGTGCAGTGGAAAGATCGAAGAAGGGAAAAATCAGGGCGTGGCCGGGCGAAGTTCGCCGTCCGGCAGCCAGAACACGGCGCGGCCGTCAGGTGTATCCCGCTCGTCGACCTGGACGGGACGCAACCGGCCGCCGCGGCACGGGCCGCCGACGCATTTGCCTGTATCAGGCGCGTAAATCGCGCCATGTGTGGCGCACATCAAGTATAAACCGGACGATTCGAAGAACTGCCCCTCGGCCCAATCGAGCTCCATTGGCACGTGAGCGCAGCGATTCAGATAGCCGTATGCACGGCCATCATAGCGAACAAAAAATACCACGACGTCGCCGCCGCCAAACCTTGCCGCGCGCCGCACACCGGCTCCGCCGTCGACCAGCTCTTCGGACGCGCAAATGCGAACCGCTTCCGCCGCCGCTTCGGCCATACCCGTGCTCATGCGTTCTCTCGCAGCCATTCTGACAGTGCGCTCACGCTGGAAGCGACGAATTTCGGCGACAAAGCCGTCAACGAACCAGCAGGATGCGCGCCGTATGTGACACCGATGGCCGCGACGCCGGCATTGATCGCCATCTGCAGATCGTGCGTCGTATCGCCGACCATCACCGTACGCGCCGGATCCTGCCCCAGTTCACGCGTCAGTTCATGCAGCATGGCCGGATGCGGCTTCGAAAAGGTTTCGTCCGCACAGCGGGTGCCGTCGAACAGGCTCGTCAGGCGTGACTGGTCGAGCGCGCGGTTCAATCCGACACGGCTCTTGCCCGTCGCCACCGCCAGCAGATAACCCTCGTCGCGCAACGCCTGCAACATCTCGCGCACACCGACGAACAGCTCGGTGGTCTGGTCCTTCACTAAATAATGGAAGCGATAGCGCTCAGCCAGGCGCGGGTAATCGGCCGGATCGAGCGTGGGTGCGGCGATTTGCAGCGCGTCGCGCAGGCCGAGGCCGATCACGTAACTGGCGGCCTCATCGGCGGGAACCGGCAGACCGAGATCGCGGCATGCCGCCTGGATGCTGCGCGTGATGTGCGCGGTCGAATCCATCAGCGTCCCGTCCCAGTCGAAGACGATCAGATCAAATTGCTCTCTAGCCATGCGGTGTCGTCTCCGGGTTTGACCCACTTCGTGATTCACGTAATTCATTGAGTTGCGCAACGAAACTGCGGCATTCGGCCGGTAACGGCGCCTCGAACTGCACGGGCGCGCCAGTCGCCGGGTGCGTCAGCTTAAGACGGTAGGCGTGCAGGAACATGCGCTTCAGGCCAGGCTTGGCGTTGGCGCGGGCCAGCGCCTTGTTCAGCGCGAAGTCGCCGTATTTGGCATCGCCGACGATCGGCAGCTCCAGATGCTGCAAATGAACGCGGATCTGATGCGTGCGCCCGGTCTTCAGTTCCGCCTCGAGCAGCGCGTACTCCGGCCAGCGGTCGATCAGATTGAAGACCGTGTGCGACGCGAGCCCGTCGGCCTGGACGCGCACGCGCCGTTCGCCATCAGCGGTCAAATACTTGTGCAGCGGCTCCTTGACCGCGCGGCGGCGGCCCCAGTCGCTCGCCCATTCGCCGTGGACGCACGCATAGTAGCGCTTATCCATCTTGTTCTCGCGAATCTGCTCGTGCAGATTGACCAGCGCGGTGCGTTTCTTGGCGAGCATCAGGATGCCGGACGTCTCGCGATCCAGCCGATGCACCAATTCGAGGAATTTCGCCTGCGGCCGCGCTTCGCGCATCTGTTCGATCACGCCGAACGCGACACCGCTGCCACCATGGACCGCCACGCCGGCCGGCTTGTCGATCACGAGCATGTGCTCGTCTTCAAAAATAATTTTGAAATCAGCGCTCGGCACCGGCGCCTGGGCGATGGCCTCGTTCGGTTGAGCAACGCGAATGGGGGGCACACGTACCAGATCGCCCAGCTCGAGGCGGTACTGCGCGTCGATCCGACCCTTGTTGACACGCACCTCCCCGCTACGCAGGATGCGGTAAATATGGCTTTTCGGCACGCCTTTACAGACGCGCAACAGGAAGTTATCAATGCGCTGTCCGGCCGCACTGTCGTCGATCTCGATCATCGAGACCTGGTCGCTTGCGACCGATTTCTGGGATATTTTGCCTAACTCTTTCATTATGAATATAATTTGCCCAGCAGTCTGCGGCGGCCGGCGCAGTGTCCGGAATTCGGGCGGATTGCGCAGGCGCAAGCGATAAACCGTTATTTTACTTGCGCCGGGGTCTGGTTGCTCACCCTGAAAATGAGATGCAACATGTTGCACGCACGAGGTCAGTGCCCGGCAGGGACGGCGCCCACAGGCGCGTTCGGTCAAGGTCAGCCTCGACGGTAACGGAATTTTGGTAAAAAAGAATTTAACTTTCAGCTTCGGTATCGGGCGGTCTGACGCCCTGCTGGTTGAAGCTGCGAGTTGCGAAAATACGGCGTGCGCCCGAGGCGTCTTGTAGAAAGTACAAGACATGGCGACGTCAAAATGAGGCGAGACACCCCCAGCGAGAAAAGACGCGCCGACTGCGCGAACTTCCCGCTGCGGCATGACCGCAGCCTTCGACCCTCCGGTCACGCGCCCACCCGGCGCACCGGCGCGAGTGGACGAAAGGCTTATGAAGGTCTGCTGGCAGAACCCGCGGCGTGTCGGGTCATTATTTGAAGCCGTGTTCGCATGTGCCCTGCGGCACCGTGCCCATTTGTTAATGGGGCCGGGCCCTCTCAGGCAATTCTCCCGCCATTTTTCCCGCTCCAGCGTGCTTGTGAAAACACAATAAGGCGCGGCATGCCGCTGCCCTCCTGGCTCTCGCGACTGACAACCGCGCAGCTGAGGGCTAGCTAAGCCGCCTGGAGCCGTTCAATGAAACGAATGTTGTTCAACGCGACGCAGCAGGAAGAACTGCGCGTTGCCATCGTCGATGGGCAAAAACTCATCGATATCGACATCGAAACCGCCGGTCGCGAACAGCGCAAAGGCAATATTTACAAGGGCATCATCACCCGCATCGAGCCCTCGCTCGAAGCCTGTTTCGTCAACTACGGCGAAGACCGCCACGGCTTCTTGCCGTTCAAGGAAGTCGCCCGCCAGTATTTCCGTGATGGCGTCGATATGCGCTCCGCGCGCATTCAGGACGCCCTCCGAGAAGGCCAGGAACTGATCGTTCAGGTCGAAAAGGAAGAGCGCGGCAACAAGGGCGCGGCCCTCACCACCTTCATCTCGCTCGCCGGCCGGTATCTGGTTCTGATGCCGAACAACCCGCGCGGCGGCGGTGTCTCGCGCCGGATCGAAGGCGACGACCGTCAGGAACTGCGCGAAACCATGGCGCAACTGCAATTGCCGGAAGGCATGAGCATCATCGCGCGCACGGCCGGTATTGGCCGCAGCGCCGAAGAGCTGCAGTGGGACCTGAACTACCTGATGCAACTGTGGCGCGCCATCGAGGCCGCGTCGCAAAGCGGTTCGAGCGGCCAGCCGATGCTGATCTATCTCGAATCGAGCCTCGTGATTCGCGCGATTCGTGACTATTTCCAGCCGGATATCGGCGAAATCCTGATCGACACCACTGAAATCCATGACCAGGCCCGCGCCTTCATGGATATCGTGATGCCAGATAATGTCAGCAAGGTGAAGCGGTATCACGACGACGTGCCGCTCTTCTCGCGCTTCCAGATCGAACACCAGATCGAAACCGCGTACTCGCGCACGGTGCCCCTGCCTTCGGGCGGCGCCATCGTGATCGACCACACGGAAGCGCTGGTCGCGATCGACGTGAACTCGGCGCGCGCCACCAAGGGCGCCGACATCGAGGAAACGGCAGCACGCACCAACCTCGAAGCCGCCGACGAAGTGGCCCGCCAGTTGCGCCTGCGCGACCTGGGCGGCCTGATCGTGATCGACTTTATCGACATGGAATCGGCCAAGAGCCAGCGTGAAGTCGAGCAACGCCTGAAAGACGCTTTGAAGCACGACCGTGCGCGCGTCCAGATGGGCAAGATCTCGCGCTTCGGCCTGATGGAACTGTCGCGTCAACGTCTGCGTCCGGCTCTGTCGGAAGGCAGCCATGTGACGTGCCCGCGCTGTAACGGCACGGGCCACATCCGCGATACCGAATCGTCCGCGCTGCAAGTGCTTCGGATCATTCAGGAAGAAGCGATGAAGGAGAACACCGCGGCGATCCATTGCCAGGTGCCGGTCGAAGTGACCGCCTTCCTGTTGAACGAGAAGCGCGCGGAAATCAACAAGATCGAGTCGCGTTTCAAGGTCAATGTCGTTCTGATCCCGAACAAGCACCTCGACACGCCGCATTACAAGCTCGAACGTCTGCGTCACGACGATGCACGCCTCGACGAGCCGCGCGCCTCGTGGAAGATGGCCGAAGAAGCAGCCCGCGAACTGGAATCGGAAACCGGTTACAGCAAGCGCGCTGAAGAAGTGAAGCCGAAGCAGGAAGCGGCGGTCAAGGGCATCACGCCTGAGAAGCCGGCCCCGAGCGCGCCGGTCCGTCCGGCGGCAACCCCGGCTCCGGTGGCTGTTACGCCGGCTGGCGGCGGCTTTATCGGCTGGTTGAAAAATCTGTTCGGCATGCAGCCGGCTGCACCGGCGCCTGCCGCACCGGTTACGACCGACAAGCAGACGCGTCCGCAACGCGGCGAACGCACGGAGCGCGGTGAGCGCACCGGCGAACGCGGCGGCGATCGCAACCGCAATCGCCGTGGCGGCGCAGGTGGCCGCGATGCCGCAGGCCGTGGTGAAGGCACGACCGGCGGCCGTCAGGCTCAAGGTCAGCAGCCGTCGCAGCGTCGCGAGGAACGTGAACCGCGTGAAGGCCGTGAGGCACGCGAAGGTCGTGAGCCGCGCGAACCGCGTGCTAACCGTGAGCAGCGTGAACCGCGTGAGGCCCGTGAAGGCCGCGAACCGCGCGAGGCTCGTGAGCCGCGTGAAGGTCGCGAGGGTCGTGAAAACCGTGACCGCGACACGCGTGGCGGCGATCGTGCGGAAACCGTCGACGGCGCTCCGCGCGCCGAACGTGGCGAGCGCCAGGAACGCGGCGAACGCCGTGAGCGTGGCGAGCGCGCTGAACGTGGCGAACGCCGCAAGCAGCAGCCGGAAGCAGCAGAGGCACTGACGCAAAACGAGTCGCAAACAGCGGAAGAACTGGCGCAAAACCAGACCGCCCTGGGCGAAAACGGTGCGCCGATCGATCAGGAAGCGGTAGCGCGTGAAGGTGAAGAGCGCCGTCGTCGCCGTCGCGGCCGTCGTGGTGGCCGTCGTGAGCGTGAAGAAGACGTCAACGGCAACCTGGCTGCGGACGTCGCGGAAGGCGAAAGCGACACCGCCAACGTGACCGACGAAGCGCCGGTGCGCACCGCGCATCAGCCGGTCGAGCACAAGGCCGAAGTCAACGAACTGAACGACGTGAAGCCGGTGGAAGTGGCAGTCGCTGCTGTCGCGACGGAAACCGTTGTGGTCCGCGAACTGCACACTGCAACTGAAACGCCGGCTGTGGCCGTCGAGACAGTTGCGAAGACGGAAGAAACGGTTGTGGCGGTCGCAGAAGCGCCGGTAGCACCCGTTGCGGTCGAGCAGGCAGTGGAAGCGCCGGTGGCGCAAGCCGTTGCCGCGCCGGTCGAAGCAGTGCAAGCTGCGCCGGCCGCCAGCGAGACGGTTTCGTTCGTCGAACCGGTCGCGCATGTTGAAACTGCGCTTGAAACTGCGGTTGAAGCCCCGGTTGAAGCGCGGGCCGAAGCGCCGGTAGTGGCTCCGGTCGTTGAAGCGCAAGCTGCTCCTGCCCCGGTAGAAACCGTGGCTCCGGCAGCAGTGGTCGAAGCACCGGCTGCCCAGTCGCCACGGCAAGCCGATATCTTCGAAGCGCAACCGGTCGTTGCGACGGTCGCACCGGCAGTTGAAGCGGTCGTTGAACCGGCAGCAGTCGAGCCGGCGCCCGTTGCAGCCGCTGCACCGCAAGCACCGCGTCACGCCGGTGTGTCGGCGGAAGCCCTGAAGCCGGTGCTGGAACAAGCCGGTCTCGTCTGGGTGAACACCGACGCCGACAAGCTGCGGGCCGCGCAGGAAGCAGCAGCGCAAGCGGCCAAGCCGGTTCGCGTGGGTCGCGAGCGTAAGGCGTTGCCGCCGGTCGAAACCGCGCCGATGCAAATGGTGGAAACCGGTAAGCACCCGCAGTAAGCGAACCGCCGCCACGCAAAAAGCCCGCCCTCACCGGCGGGCTTTCTGTTTTATGAGCGTTGCGCGCACGCCCGATCGCGTGCTGTATGCCGCTCCCCGTATACCCGGACAGCGTTCGGGGGCCGGCAGCCGCCGGATGCATTTCCGCTAGAATGAAGAAATAGGCACCAATCGCAGCACCGGTCACAGCATCTAAGCAGCACCTAAGCAGCCCGAACGAAGCATCAAGCGAAGTAACCCATGTCCCGACGCATCATCCCTGTTACCGATTTCAGCGCGGTACCGGTCATCTCCGGCCCCGTGCAGGCGCCAAGCGGCGCACTGCACGACACGCTGGCGCGCCCGCTGCGCGATCTGCGCATCTCGGTGACGGATCGCTGCAATTTCCGCTGCGTCTACTGCATGCCGCGCGCGGTGTTCGACAAGGATTACGCGTTCTTGCCACATAGCGCCCTGCTCAGCTTCGAAGAAATTGAACGGCTGGCGCGGCTCTTCGTCGCACATGGTGTCGAGAAAATCCGTCTTACGGGTGGCGAGCCGCTGCTGCGCAAAAATCTGGAATTCCTGATCGAACGGCTCGCGCAACTCACCACGCCGGAAGGCCGCCCACTCGATCTGACACTGACCACCAACGGCTCGCTGCTGGAGCGCAAAGCGCGCAGCCTGAAAGACGCCGGCCTGACCCGTGTGACGGTGAGTCTCGATGCGCTCGACGACACCCTGTTTCGCCGCATGAACGACGCCGACTTCGCGGTCGCCGACGTGCTGGACGGCATCGCCGCGGCGCACGCAGTGGGGCTCGCGCCAGTGAAGGTCAACATGGTCGTCAAGCGCGGCACCAACGACAGCGAAATCGTGCCGATGGCGCGCCACTTCAAAGGCTCGGGCACGGTGTTGCGCTTCATCGAGTACATGGACGTGGGCACCTCGAACGGCTGGAACATGACCGAGGTGCTGCCTTCCGCTGATGTCGTGACACGCATCGCCGAGCATTTCCCGCTCATGCCGCTCGAAGCGCACAGCGCCGCCGAGACCGCCCAGCGCTGGGGTTACGCGGACGGCAGTGGCGAGATCGGTGTAATTTCGAGCGTGACACGCGCATTTTGCGGCAGTTGCACGCGCGCCCGGCTGTCGACCGAGGGCAAGCTGTACCTGTGCCTGTTCGCGTCGTCCGGCCACGATCTACGCGCGTTGCTGCGCAACGGCGCGAGCGACGCCGATATCGCGACCGCCGTCGCCGAAATCTGGCAGGGCCGCAACGACCGTTATTCGCAATTGCGCGGCAGCAGTGCAGCCGCGCCGCGCGAGCAGGACGGCCGTCGCGTCGAAATGTCGTACATCGGCGGCTAG
>NZ_JAQQDU010000048.1:0-63685 GCF_046027825.1 Paraburkholderia sediminicola | reverse complement strand
TCGTCCGACCCCGCAAAACGGACACCCCCCTCCCTTTCCGTTAAAATCTACGGTTTAGCACTTCGCTCCACGGCCAGCTCGCGCGCTCCGGCGTTTGCGGCGCGGCCCTATGCCCGAAAGGCACTTCATGCTCACGTTTCAGCAAATCATCCTGACACTGCAGTCCTACTGGGATAAGCAGGGTTGCGCGTTGCTCCAGCCGATCGACATGGAAGTCGGCGCGGGCACGTCCCACGTCCACACTTTCCTGCGCGCGATCGGTCCGGAACCTTGGCGGGCAGCCTATGTGCAGCCGTCGCGCCGTCCCAAAGACGGCCGCTACGGCGAGAACCCGAACCGCCTGCAGCATTACTACCAGTACCAGGTCGTGCTGAAGCCGGCGCCGGAAAACATCCTCGACCTGTACCTCGGCTCGCTGGAGGCTCTCGGCTTCGATCTGAAGCAGAACGATGTCCGTTTTGTCGAAGACGACTGGGAAAACCCGACGCTCGGCGCGTGGGGCCTTGGCTGGGAAGTGTGGCTGAACGGCATGGAAGTGACCCAGTTCACCTACTTCCAGCAAGTCGGCGGCCTGGACTGCAAGCCGGTGCTCGGCGAAATCACCTACGGTCTCGAACGTCTGGCCATGTATCTGCAGAAGGTCGAGAACGTCTACGATCTCGTCTGGACCGAGTGGGAAGAGCAAGGCCCGAATGGCCCAGAACTGCGTCGCCTGACTTACGGCGACGTGTACCACCAGAATGAAGTCGAACAGTCGACCTACAACTTCGAGCATGCGAACGTCGACCTGCTGTTCACGTTCTTCAACAGCTACGAAGCGGAAGCCAAGCGCATGATCGAAGCGCAGATCGCGCTACCCGCTTATGAGCTGGTGCTGAAGGCCGGCCACACGTTCAACCTGCTCGACGCCCGCGGGGCGATCTCCGTCACGGAACGTGCGGCCTACATCGGCCGGATTCGCGCGCTGTCGCGTCTGGTCGCACAGGCTTACTACGACTCGCGCGAGAAGCTCGGTTTCCCGATGCTCGGCAATCCGGTGCACGGCGTGCCTGGCCTCACGACCGACGAACAGGATGCCGCCATGCCCGCGTGGGCACCGCCGCTGAAAATCGAACGCAAGATCGATCCGGACTGACGAGACGAGAACACCAAGAAATGACTCAACCCCATCAAGCTACCCTGCTCGTCGAGCTGCTGACCGAAGAACTGCCGCCGAAAGCGCTCGCGCGTCTCGGCGACGCCTTCGCCGAAGGCATTGCGCAGCGCCTCGCGGCGCGCGACCTGATCGAAGGCGAACTGTCGTTCGAACGTTATGCGACGCCGCGACGCCTCGCCGTCACGATCAAGAACGTACGTTCGGTCGCGCCGGCAAGACACGTGCGCGAAAAAGTGCTGCCGGTTTCCGTTGCGCTCGATAAAGACGGCCAGCCCACCGCGCCGCTCGCCAAGAAACTGGCCGCGCTCGGCTTCCCCGATTTTTCGGTGAACGACCTGGAGCGCGCGCAGGACGGTAAGGCCGAAGCCTTCTTCCTGCGCTACGCTGCGCCGGGCGCCACGCTCGCCGAAGGCCTGCAAAGCGCGCTCGACGAAACGCTCGCCAAGCTGCCGATCCCGAAGGTCATGACGTATCAGCGCCCGGACGGCACCAATGTGCAGTTCGTGCGCCCGGTGCATCGCCTGACCGCCTTGCACGGCGAACAGGTCGTGCCGGTCACGGCGTTCGGTATCGACGCCGACGACACCACGCTCGGCCACCGCTTCCTGTCCGAAGGACTCGTGCAGATCCAGCACGCGGATTCGTACGCCGATACGCTGTTGCACAAGGGCCGCGTGGTCGCGAATTTCGCAGACCGCAAAGAAACCATCCGCACGCATCTGCTGGCGCAAGCCGACGGCGATCAGGTCGTGATGCCGGAATCGCTGCTGGATGAAGTGAATTCGCTGGTCGAATGGCCGGTGGTCTACGCCTGCCGTTTCGAGGACGAATTCCTGCAAGTGCCGCAGGAATGCCTGATCCTGACGATGCAGACGAACCAGAAATACTTCGCGTTGACGGATGCGAACGGCAAGCTGCGCTCGCGCTTCCTGATCGTGTCGAACATCGAAACGAAGACGCCGGGCGATATCGTCGAAGGCAACGAACGCGTGGTGCGTCCGCGTCTGGCTGATGCGAAGTTCTTCTTCGAGCAGGACAAGAAGAAGCCGCTCGCCGATCGCGTGCCGCTGCTCGCCAACGTCGTGTATCACAACAAGCTGGGTTCGGCGCTGCAACGCGTCGAGCGCGTCGAGGCGCTGGCGGGTGCGATCGCCTCGCTGATCGACGCTGATGTCACGCTTGCGAAGCGTGCCGCACGTCTCGCCAAGGCCGACCTGATCACCGACATGGTCGGCGAATTCCCCGAGCTGCAAGGCACGATGGGCACGTACTACGCGCGCCACGACGGCGAGCCGGAAGAAGTCGCGCTGGCCTGCTCGGAACACTATCAGCCGCGTTTCTCTGGCGATGCGTTGCCGACCACGGCAACCGGCACGGTCGTCGCGCTCGCCGACAAACTCGAAACGCTGGTTGGCATCTGGGGCATCGGTCTGCAACCGACCGGCGAAAAGGACCCGTTCGCGCTGCGCCGTCATGCGCTTGGCGTGCTGCGGATTCTGGTTGAAAAGCAACTGCCGGTCGATCTGATCGAACTGCTGCGCACCGCTTACGCGCAATTCGCCGCAGTGGCGGGCGTCGCTGATTCGACCCAGGCGATCTACGAATTCAGCATGGACCGCCTGCGCGGTCTGCTGCGCGAACGCGGCTACGCGCCGGGTGAAATCGACGCGGTGCTGGCACTGAACCCGACGCGCCTCGACGACATCGTCGCGCGCCTGGATGCAGTGCGCGAATTCGCGGCGCTGCCGGAAGCGGCCTCGCTCGCGGCAGCCAACAAGCGCATTTCGAACATCCTGAAGAAGTCGGAAAGCGCCACGAACGGTGGCGTGCAGGTCTCGCTGCTGACCGAAGCGGCGGAAAAAGCCTTGCATGCGCAGCTCGAACAGGTCGCGCCGCGCGTGCAATCGCAACTCGCCGTGCGCGACTACACCGGCGCGCTAACCGCGCTCGCCGCGTTGCGCGAACCGGTCGACACGTTCTTCAATGACGTGATGGTCAACGCCGAAGATCCGGCGTTGCGCGCCAACCGTCTGGCTTTGCTCGGCGCGCTGCATCAGCAGATGAATTGCGTCGCCGACATTTCCCGACTCGCCGCCTGAGCCCCGCACCATGCCGACCAAAAAAGTGGTGATCCTCGACCGCGACGGCGTGATCAACGTCGATTCCGACGCGTTCATCAAGTCGCCGGACGAATGGGTTGCCCTGCCCGGTTCGCTCGAAGCGATCGCGCGGCTGAACCAGGCGGGTTATCGCGTCGCGATCGCGACCAACCAGTCCGGCATCGGCCGCGGTCTCTTCGACATGAACGCGCTCAACGCGATGCATCTGAAAATGCATCGCATGGCGGCGGCGGTCGGCGGGCGCATCGACGCGGTGTTCTTCTGCCCGCACACGGCGCAAGATCACTGCGAATGCCGCAAGCCAAAGCCCGGCATGCTGAAGATGATCGCCGAGCGTTTCGAAGTCGATCCGGAGAATACGCCGGTGGTCGGCGACGCGATGCGCGATCTGCAAGCGGGCGCGTCGCTCGGTCATCCGACGCATCTGGTGCTGACCGGCAAGGGCCGCAAGACGCTCGAAGCCGGCGGACTGCCCGAAGGTACGCGCGTGCACGACGACCTGCGTGCGTTCGCTCTCGACTTCCTTTCCGACGCTCACGAGTGATGCGCGCCACGCGCGTCTCCAACCCTCACTGACCACGCCGATGCGCTTCATTCGTTCTTTGTTGCTGCTGATCTACTTCGTACTCTTCACGGTGCCGTACGCAACAGCGTGCTTCATCGCGTTTCCGTTCATGCGCGCCGACAATCGCTACTGGATGGCAGCCGGCTGGTGCCGCGCCACGCTCCACACGGTGCGCTGGCTGAACGGCATCCGCTACAAGATTGAGGGCTATGAGAACCTGCCCGACGGTCCGGCCGTGCTGCTGTCCAAGCATCAATCGGCATGGGAAACGCTGGCGTTTCCGGCGCTGATGCCACGGCCGCTGTGCTACGTGTTCAAGCGCGAACTGCTGTTCGTGCCGTTCTTCGGCTGGGCGTTGGGCATGCTGAAAATGGTTCACATCGACCGCAAGGAAGGCAAGTACGCGTTCGAATCGGTCATCAAGCAAGGCAAGCAGCGTATGGCCGAAGGCGCCTGGGTGATCATGTTTCCGGAAGGCACTCGTACGCCAACCGGCAAGCAAGGCAAGTACAAAACAGGCGGTGCGCGTTTTGCCATTGCCACGGGCGCACCCGTCGTGCCGATCGCACACAACGCCGGACGTCTGTGGCCGCGCAACTCGTTTCTCAAATATGCGGGTATAGTCACAGTGTCGATCGGCAAGCCGATCGACACGACGGGGCTCACGCCCGATGAAGTGAACACGCGCGTCGAAACGTGGATCGAAGCTGAAATGCGTCGCATCGATCCTACCGCGTACCGCGCGGCGGATAGCAGCTCCGCCGCCGCACCAATCTGACGCGCCCGCGCCCTCGAAGGCGTATTTGCGCGATGCCGAATCCGATGCAGAAGTCTCCTACGTCGCAGCCCGCTGCGGCGCTTGATAACCGGCAGCTCGATCTCCCTCTCTTCGCTGAGCCGGGGTCGACGTCGTCGTCCCCGTCACCGTCCGCACCAACGACTGCCTCGCAGGGTGGGCAGCAACCGGCCGTGCCGCTCGCACCGGACGGCAGCAAGTTGCGCAGCCTCACCCTCGGATCGCGCACGCTGCACTACGTGCTCAAGCGTTCGGCACGCCGCTCGATCGGCTTTGCGATCGACAGCACCGGTCTGATGATCACTGCACCACGCTGGGTCACGCTCGCGGATATCGAAACCGCGATCACCGAGAAGCAGCGCTGGATTTTTACGAAGCTGATCGAATGGCAAACGCGTGTCGAACAGCGTGCGTTGCCCAAGGTTGACTGGAAAGATGGTGCGGAAGTGCCGTATCTCGGCCAGCCGGTGCGCGTGAAGCTCGGCTCGCCGCAAGGCACGCTCGCGTTCAACGCGGAGGAAGCCGCGCTGCAAGTGCCGCTGCCGTTGCAGGCAGACCCGCAGCAGATCAAGGATCGTGTGCAAGGCTGGCTGCAAGGCGAAGCAAAACGCCTGTTCGGCGAGCGGCTCGCGATCTACGCAGAAAAGCTGGGCGTCGACTATCGCGCCTATGCGCTCTCTTCGGCGGCCACGCGTTGGGGCAGTTGCTCAAGCGACGGCAAAATCCGCCTGAACTGGCGCCTGATCCACTTCCCACTGTCGATCATCGATTACGTCGTCGCGCACGAACTCGCGCATCTGCGCGAGATGAATCACAGTCCGCGCTTCTGGCAGACAGTCGAATCGATTTTTCCGGAATTCCGCGAAGCGCGGCAGACGTTGAAGTCGCATCCGCCGGAATTGCTGCCGACGCTTTAAAGCCTTCGGGCCTTCTCCGGCCCTTCAAGACTTCGGTCTTTGGCCGTCGGTCGCGAGGCCTTGAAGCCGGCGCTTCAACTCGAAGCGCCGGCCTTCAGAAACGCTGAAGGCTCAATCCGTACAGAAGGTTTCCTGCAGGTGACGCCACGTCACCTTGCCGTGCGCGTCGAGATCCATCACCGCCGTCGAGCGCCGCACGTTCGCATTGCCCGCGCTGTCGCGCTGATACTCACGATATTTCACCACTGCGCCCGACGGATACTCGGACACGATCTCCATATCGCGGATGGTGATCTGCGAGCCGGGGCGCGCGCCATTCAGCTTCGCGAAAATCCCGCGCAGGCCCGCGAAGTCCAGTGCGAGGCCGGTCGGCATGACCAGCGTGAATTGCGGCGCGAAGCGCGCCATGATGCGGTCTAGCGCGCCGTGATCCGCGGAGCCGTCGAACAATGCCTGGATTTCGACGTGGATGTCGTCAAGTTCTTTGAAGTAGGGATTGCTGTTATTCATTGCTTGTCCTCGGCCCGCCGCTTACGTCACTTTTTCTTCTGAATGAACTCGATCTTGTAGCCGTCCGGATCTTCGACGAAGGCGATCACGGTGGTACCGTGTTTCATCGGACCGGCTTCGCGCACAACCTTGCCGCCCTGGGCCTTGATCTTGTCGCATGCCGCGTACGCGTCTTCGACTTCGACGGCGAGGTGCCCGAAGCCGGAGCCGAGGTCATACGACGGCGTGTCCCAGTTGTGCGTGAGTTCAAGCACGGTGCCGTCGCGTTCGTCTTCATACCCGACGAAAGCGAGCGTGAACTTACCGTCCGGATAGTCATCCCGGCGCAGCAATTTCATACCGAGCAGGTCGGTGTAGAAGGCAATTGAACGGTCCAGGTCGCCGACCCGGAGCATGGTATGAAGCAGGCGCATCGTGTACTCCCTAGTGCGTGATGTCGAGAACGACAATGTACCCGGAATCACGCCACGCTGCAGAGCGTGCCACACGCGGCGAGGCGCGTGGCACACCCGTTTTCAGCCCGCGCTCTTCACCTCGTCGCGCAATGCGCGCCGCAGAATCTTGCCGACGTTGGTCTTCGGCAACTCGCTGCGGAACTCGATGATCTTGGGGCGCTTGTAACCCGTCAGTTGCTCCTTGCAGAACGCAAAAATATCCGCATCGGTGAGCGCCGGATCTTTCTTCACCACGTAAAGCTTCACGACTTCGCCCGCCTCCGTGTCCGGCACGCCGACCGCCACCACTTCGAACACGCCCGGGTGCTTCGCCACCACGTCCTCGATTTCGTTCGGATAGACGTTGAAGCCCGACACCAGAATCATGTCCTTCTTACGGTCGACGATTTTCACGAAGCCCTCTTCCGTCATCACGCCGATGTCGCCGGATTTGAAGAAACCGTCCGGCGTCATCACCTTCGCGGTTTCGTCAGGACGGTTCCAGTAGCCGGCCATCACCTGCGGCCCGCGAATGCAGATTTCGCCGCGTTCGCCGAGCGGCACCTCCTGGCCGGCATCGTCGCGAATCGAAATATCCGTGGACGGCAGCGGCAAGCCGACCGTTCCGGTGAACGCGGTGGACATCGGCAAATTGGTGGTGGCGCACGGCGAGGTTTCCGAGAGCCCATAACCTTCGACGATCGGCACGCCGGTCGCCGCCTGCCAGCGTTGCGCGACGGCCTGCTGCACAGCCATGCCGCCGCCGTTCGATTGCACCAGCGTCGAGAAGTCGAGCGTGTTGAAATCGGGTTCGTTCAGCAGCGCGTTGAACATGGTGTTCACACCGGGGAACGAGTTGATCGCATGGCCTTGCAAGGTTTTGATCAGCCCCGGCAGATCGCGCGGATTCGGAATCAGGATGCCCATGCCGCCGCAACGCATCGTCAGCAGGCCGCAGACGGTCAGCCCGAAGATGTGATACAGCGGCAGCGCGACGACCGTGATGTACTGCTTGATGTCGGTACGCCCGCGATACGCCGGTTCGCGCCACAACTCCGATTGGAGAACGTTGGCGATGAGATTGCCGTGCAGCAAGGTGGCGCCCTTCGAGACGCCGGTAGTGCCACCGGTGTATTGCAGCACCGCCACATCGTCTTGCGTGAGCGTGACAGGCGTGAAGCCCGCGTCCGAACCACGCGCGATGGCATCGTTCAGCGCAATACGCGCAGTTGGCGGCACATTG
Organism: Paraburkholderia sediminicola; assembly: GCF_046027825.1. Lineage (GTDB taxonomy): Bacteria > Pseudomonadota > Gammaproteobacteria > Burkholderiales > Burkholderiaceae > Paraburkholderia > Paraburkholderia sediminicola_D. The sequence goes on along the minus strand of NZ_JAQQDU010000048.1, from coordinate 55,944 downwards.
TCCGCAACCTCAGGACTACCCGCCCCGAGCATCTCGCCGATCGAGGTCAGCACGACATGCCTGATCGACGTATTTGGCTGCACGGCCTCGAGCGTCTTCGCGAACGGTTCGAGCAGCACGATCGCTTCCGCGCCGCTGTCGTTCAGCTGATGCTCCAGTTCACGCGGCGTGTATAGCGGATTGACGTTCACCACCACGTAACCGGCACGCAGGATGGCCGCCATGACCACCGGATACTGCAACACATTCGGCAACATCACGGCAATGCGCGCCCCGCGCGCAAGCCCCAGGCATTGAAACCATGCCGCAAGGTCGCGCGACTTCTTGTCGAGTTCGCCGTAGGTCAACTCGCGGCCCATGCAGACGAACGCGCGTTCTGCCGCGTGCATCTGAAAACTCTGCTCCAGCAGGTCGCCAAGGGAGCTGAACTGCGTAGTGTCAACTTCCGCCGGCATGCCCGGCGGATAGGACTTCAACCAGATTTTTTCCATGTCTCCTCCTTGAGTTTCGTATCGCGATGCGCCAATGCACGATGTGCCACAGCGCCGGCGCCCCGATGCGAGCCGCTGTGCTTCTATCGCGTAGTCAGCGCGGGCATACGCCGCGCGGGCTGGTCGAAGCAATCGAAGAAGCTGCGCAACTGCCCGGCCGTGCCACACTCGAGCACTACTGTGCCGCTCTCGAGGCACTTCGGCAACTGCGTCGCCATGTCGCGCAGCATGCCGTACAAGGTGCTGGTTTCAAGCGCGAGTTGAACGTCGACCGCCGAAGGCATGCGCTCGTGAATCTGCAACACACCGCGCCGTAGTTCGAGCACATGCGTTTCGTTGCGATCCGTCACGCGGAATGCAAGCGTCATCTGCACGTCGGCGCAACGTTCCGGATCGACGTTCACGCTGAAGCGCTGGAACACATTGCGCAACGGTTGGGCGCGCAACACATCCGCCGAGGCGAGGCTCGAGCTGCCCCCAAACGGTAGTTCGTCGTAAGCGTGTTCGAGTTCGCGCGCCGCGCTCAGATACCAGTTGCGCCAGTTGGTGTTCACCGTGCGGTAGCCCAATTCGCGCAATGCGCTCGCTTTGAGGTTGCGCGCGTCGGCGTCGGTTTTATCGAGGCGCACCAGCAGCGTGGCCAGCTCCGCGGCCCAGCGCCAGTCCGACTCGTTCAACGCCACCAGTGCCGCGGCGTGCACCGCTTCCACGCCGCCCATCATCTTGACCATGCGTGCTGACCGTTCAGCACGCGGCAGCGGATCGAGCGACGCCGGATCGCCATCGAACCAGCCGAGTTGACCGCTATAAACCTGTCGTACCGAATGCTTGACCGTGCCGTAGTACTCGCCGAGCCACGCATGCTCCGCGAGATGCGGCGGCAGCGCGGGAATGGCCTCAGCGAGTTCGTCCGGGCTCAGGCCGAAGTTCATGTGACGAATGGTCTGGTCGTGGATGAACTGGATGGCGTCGCGATACACGCACAGCACCTCGGCGACGTACTGCGCGCCCGATACCGGCCGGCCATGCGCCGGCACCATATGGGTCGCGTTGAAGCCGCGCATCATGTCGATGGTCTGATACCAGCGCACCGGATCGCGGTAACGCGTACCGCGCAGCGTATGCACGTTCGCGAGACACTCGCCCTGGATCACTTCCGCCGACAGCAGCACGCCGAGGTCGGGCAGCCACATGACGATTTCGTCGTCGGCCTCCGAGGGCGCGTAGCGGAACTCGAAACGCACACCCGCCAGAACGATGTCGAGCTTATCGTCGAACACGCGGGTCGGCGCGAAGAAGCTCGCCGGTTCGGCGATCAGCACGGGGCCGATACCCGCGTTGACCTTGCCGGTCGCGCCCGCCGGCAGCAGCGTGCCGAAGCTGTAGGCCGAGCGCGTGGCGAGAATCGGTGCGACGAGGTTCGCATTGTTGATCACGGTGTCCATCAACGAGCGGTGCGCGATGATCTCGACGCTGCCCGCCTCGAGCGCGGCCTCGTCGACGAAGGCACGCACGCCGCCGGTATGGTCCGTGTGGTTGTGCGTGTAGACCACGGCCTTGACCGGCAGCCCGGCGTGCCGTGGATCGATCGCACAAAAATCCTCATAGATGCGTTTCGCCGCGGACACCGCCTCGGTTGCGTCGATCACCACGATGCCGTCGTCGCCGACCACGAAGATGATGTTCGCAATTGCATAGCCGACCGCGCAATACACGCGCTCGGCGACGCGATAGATACGCTGCGCCATGCGCCGCGAGTGTTCTGTGAGGCGCGGCGGCACGGTCGGCGCGGCAATCGTGAAGGCGAGATTCACGCCGGCGTCGAACGCGACATCGAGCGGTTCGCCGATATGCGGCGCGTCGAAGGCAGGATTACGGACTAGTTCGGGGCAACATGAGCTCATGCGGTGTCTCCTTGAATATTCGGCTGCGCGTAGCAGGAATCACGTTGTATCTGAATCGGTTTTCTGTTAACGGAATCGGAATTCTTATTCCGATTTTTAGATAAAAAATCAGTCGTCCGGCAACTCGAGGCAGCGTCGCAAACGAACTTGCAACCATGACCGCAGTTGCCGGCTGGAGAGCGACAAAGGACCCGGGTCATTCAGCACGTTGTTGACCAGCATGCCGAGGATCAATTGCAGCGTGGCGCGTACTTCGAATTCGAGCGACTGGGTCGCGTTGTCATCGGCCTTGATGCCGCGCGACTGTGCCAACGCATTGACGAGACGCGGCACGACCATCGCCAGAACCTCGTGATTGGTCGATTTCACGGCGTCCCAGCTCGTCTTGCGCTGCGACGCCCGCAGCAACGACGCGTGATACAGCCCGCGATTGCGCCGGAACGTCGCGACATAAAACGAAATGACCGCATCGGCAAGCGTGCCCGCGTCGTTCGAACGCCAGGCCGGATCACGCTCGACGGTTGCGCGCACGTGCTCGAGCCCCTCTTCCATCGCCGCGTCCAGGAGGACTTCGAAGAAGCTGTCCTTATTGTCGAAGCGCCGATAAAACGCGCCGATCGACGTCCCCGCACGCTCGACGATATCGTTGATCGACAGATCGTCGAGATTGCCGGTGGTTTCGATCAGCTCGCGCCCGGCTTGCAGCATGCGAACGAGACCCTGCTGGCTGCGCGTCTGGCGCGGCGCCGCGATGCTGCTGGGCTGTGCTTCGCGGCCGCGTGGTAAAGTCGTCGTCATACGGTGTTCGGCTTAAGTTCGCTGCGTTGAGAAGATGGCAATTCGCGGAAAACCGGAATCTGGATTCCGGATAGTCCGTGATTGTGATCGCTGTGTCAACCGCATCCAGGGTAATTACGGGGGCCGTTGATGCGACTCCCGAATCTGCCGTTCAGCGGCCCACTCGTGTCGTGAATGAGTCGGGTTGCAGCAAGCCCTGCGCGGCGCGGTTGGCGTCCTCCATCACCTGCTCGGCGAGTGCAAACGCGGAATCCGCGGCGGGCGAAAGTGTGCGCTCGGCCAGATGCACCAGCGCGAATTCAAGCGCGAGACGCGGCGGATTGACGAGCGGGATACGCGCCAGCCGCTGCATCTCCAGATCGCGCCGCACGGCGGACGCCGTGGCGAACAGCACGGCATCGGTCTGCGCCACGACGTCTTTCAACACCGCCACGTCGTTGCATTCGATCTGCAACGGAATCTGCTCGTGCGCACGGTACTTGAGCAGACGATGCAGCGCGTCCTTCATGAACGCGGGCAGCGTCACCGAGACCAGCGGAAACTCGCGCAACGCCGCGAGCGGCACCGTGTCACGCGCGAACAAGGGATGATCCGGCCGCGCGAACCAGCCGCCCTCGTGACGCGGCAGACGCCGCAGCGTGACATCCGGCGTCACGGGCGGCACCCGGCGGTCACCGACCAGAAAGTCGATCTGTTCGGCGTGCAGCTTGGCAAGCAACGCATCGCCTTCGCCGAGTTCGATCCGCACCTTGATCTTCGGAAAGCGCCGCGCGAACTCCACCAGCAGGTCCGGCAGCAGCACGACCGCCGCGTAGGGCCCAAGGCCGATGCGTACCTCGCCGAGTTCGTGCGCCTTCAGCAGTTCGACGTCGCGGAACAGGCAGCGCGTTTCGAACAGCACACGCCGGGCGCGCTCGACCAGCAGCCGCCCGGCCGCGGTCATCGCGACGCCGCGCGCGGCGCGGTCGAACAGTTTCATGCCGACTTCCTCTTCGAGCGCCTGAATGCTGCGGCTCAACGCCGGCTGGCTCAGATGAACCCGCTCGGCCGCGCGCGCAAAGCTGCCTTCCTCGGCGAGCGCGATAAGATGGGTAAGGCGGCGGGAATTGACCTCATGCATAGTTTGCAAGCTCCCGATAACGAGAATGCACTTGAACAATTCGTTTATACCACCTCAAATGGGCGAAAACCCAGCGCCTTGCGCCAGAAATGGAGACACGTTTTGCCCACCATCCTCAGCAGCACGAAACGCTGCACGGCGCTTGACGCCGACGCCACGCCGGCCCAGCCCACCCATGCACGCGAATCCGCGCAGGGCCGCCGCTGGGTGATTGTGGCCACGCTGTTCCTGTTCATGCTGATCAATTTCGCCGACAAGGCCGTGATCGGCCTGGTCGCGATCCCGATGATGCATGACATGCAGTTGACGCACAGCCAGTTCGGCCTCGTCGGCAGCGCGTTTTTTGTGTTGTTTTCGATTTCGGGCATCGCCGTCGGCCTGATTGCCGACCGCGTCAATATGAAATGGCTGCTCGCCGCACTCGCGCTGATCTGGGCGGTCGCGCAGTTGCCGCTCGCATGGCCGACCAGCTTTGCCGTGTTGTTACTATGCCGCGTCCTGCTGGGTGCGGGCGAAGGGCCGGCCGCGCCGCTCGCGCTGCATGTCGTCTACACCTGGTTCGACGATCACGAGCGCAATCTGCCCACCACCATCGTTCTGCAAGGGGCGACCGCCGGCGTCATCATCGCGGGCCCCCTGCTCACCTATATCTCGCAGGCATGGCACTGGCACGCGACGTTTCTCACGCTCGGCGCGGTCGGCGTCGGCTGGACGGTTTTGTGGCTGTGTCTGGGCAAGGCGGGCAATCGTCAGCACAACCCATCACCCGCGTTTGCCGCCGCAGCGGCCGGCCCGCGTGCTGCGCCGTTGCGCTTTCGGCGCATGCTGAGCGACCGCACCGTTATCGGCGTGATGCTGCAATGCTTTGTCGGCTATGCGGTGGTCGCGATCGGTTTCACCTGGGTGCCCACGTATTTCCGGCTCGGCCTCGGTTTTGACGCGACCCAGGCCGGTTGGTTGTTCGCGCTGCAAGTCGCGGCGCAGATCCCGCTCGGCATCGCGCTCGCGATGGTTTCGCATCGCATGCTCAAGCGGGGCGTGCCGTCGAAGGTGGCGCGCGGCAAACTGATCAGCGCGGCATGCGTGGTCAGCGGGTTGGCGTACTGCTCACTGCTGCTCGGCGCGCCGCCGTTCGTCAAGATCGCCTTGATGGGGCTCGCTAGCGCGTTGGCGATTCAGACGTTCACCTTCGGCCCGATGCTGGTCGCCGAAGTCGCGCCGGTGGTGCGGCGCGGAGCGCTACTCGCGATCACCAACTCGATCGTCACCACCGCCGGATTGATCGGACCCGTCGCGATGGGCAAGCTGATCGGCGCGGCGGGCGACGCGCGTGGCTATGAAATCGGCTTCGGAATAACCGGCATGTTGCTGCTGATCGTGGGTGCTGCGGGCTTCGCATTGATCGATCCGCAGCGCTCGAAGCTGCGTATGGAAGGCACGTCCAGGTGAGACTCACGGCCGCGTTTTCGCCTGGCTGATGACTGGTTTTGTTTGACCTTTTCGAGTGCCCTTCCCGCGCGGCTCTTTGCCCGACTTTCGCCTGACTTTCGCGTGGCCTTTACGCCCGCTCTCGGGCGACTTCCTTCATGTGCGGTCATTCGGCTCGTCGCTCCTGCGCCGCGTCATGCGAGCCGTTGACTAATTTCATCCGACGATACATTCTTTTGCACACCGTCCAGCAGCGGCACGCTAAGAGACGGCGCAACACATAGAGCGAACCCAGCAGGAACTGACCAGGCCTGTTCTACTGGAGGACCACCGTATGCGTCGTGCATGCTCGCGGCATGTGCCTGTTCGTTTGCGTCTGCTCGAAACCCTTTCGTCCGCACTTGGAATAGTGCTCCTTCTGCCATGCAAGCCTGCGTTCGCCGGCTGTGACAACACCGCGCCGGTCAGCGGCCAGACCGTCACCTGCAGCAGCAGCGCCCCCAATCCGACCACTACGCCGGTCGTCGCCGCGGCCGGCAGCACCAACGTCACGGTGAACGCGCAAGCGGGCGCCGAACTGGACGTGAGCGGCAACAACGGCATCTTCGTGTACGACCGCAGCACGGTCACCAACCTGGGGACGATCCGTACCACGGGCGACACCTCCGAGGGCATCTCGGCGCAAGGAACGGGCGCCGGCCAGAACGTCCTGACCAACCGCGGGTTGATCGTGACGACCGGCACCGGGTCGGAAGGCATGTTCAATAGCGCGGCCGCGGTCACGATGCTCAACGGCACGACGGGCATCATCCAGACGAGCGGCAGCAATTCCGTCGCGATGCACGACTTCGCCAGCCTCGGCGGCGGTACGCTCACCAACAACGGCCAGCTTTCGACTACAGGGGACAGCTCCTCTGGCATGGCCGCACAGACGAATAACGACACGCTCGTCAACAACGGCACGATCACGACAACGGGTGCCAACGCGGCTGGCATCTTCACCAATGGCAACGCGGTCAGCGGACCTGGCAACAACGTGATCACGAACGCGGGTACGATCAGCGTCTCCGGCGCAAACGCGCACGGCATTGTCTCGTTCGATCCGTCACCGGGCGTCATCACCAACACCGGAACGATCACCGCAAGCGGTTCGGGTGGCCTCGGCGCCTATCTTATGGGTAGCGTCACGCTCAACAACGAAGCCGGCGCGAGCATCGTCAGCAAGCTGAGCAACGGCATCGATGCGAATGGCGGCGGCACATTCAACAACGCCGGCATCATCTCTGCGAACAACGTCACGTTCTCGATTTCCAACGCCAATACCACCATCAACAATACCGGCACGCTCGAATCCGCCATCACGGAGGTCATTGCCTCATTCGGTCCTATCGACATCACCATCAATAACACCGGCACCATCACGGGCGGCAATGGCCGCGCGATCTATACCGATACCGGCAACGACACGCTCAACTGGAGTGCCGGCACGATCACCGGTTTTATCCGGCTCGGCACGGGTCACGATACGGCCACGCTGACCGGCCTGACCGACACCAATCTCGCCGGTGTGCCGCTGCTTGCAGGCGGCAACGTCTCGAGTGTTCTCAACTTCAACAACACTCAGGTGAGCGGTCTCAGCCGCTTCACAAACTGGTCGCTCGTCAACGCGACGAACGGCAGCCAGCTCACGCTCGACAATAACGGTCTGACGCTGGGCAATAGCGGCACGCTGACGGGCACGCTGAATGTCGATTCGAGCAGCACGGTGTTTGCGGGCGGCTTTGGCGGCACAGCGACGATCGCGCCGGCGCTCACCGGTCAGAGCGTGAACGTCAACAATGCGGGCACCATCGATCTGACCAACGGCGCGACGGCGACGCGTAATACGCTGGTGATCAACGGCAACTACACCGGGCTCAACGGGCGCTTGCTGCTGCAGACGGTGCTCGGCGCAGACGGCTCGCCGAGCGACAAGCTGGTGATCGCGCAAGGCGTCGGCTCGGGCAATACGTCGCTCGGTGTCACCAATGTCGGCGGCTCCGGCGGCGCCACGCTCACGGACGGCATCCTCGTGGTCCAGGCGAGCAACGGCGCGACGACTACGGCGAGCGCATTCACGCTGCCAAAACCGCTGTCCGCGGGCGCCTATACGTACTACCTGTTCAAGGGCGGCGTGAGCGCGGGGACGGCGGACAACTGGTATTTGCGCTCGAGTCTGCCTGCGGCACCCAGTCCAACTCCAACTCCAACGCCAGGCGCCGCAGCCGCGCCGATCGCAGCGCCCGGCACGCCGCCCCTGCCTGCGGCACCACCGGCAGGCGCCGCCGCGACGCCGCTCTACCGGATGGAGGTGCCCGTCTATGCCGAGGTCCCGGTTCTGACGCGCGAACTCGGTATCGCACAGATCGGCACCTTCCATGACCGCCAGGGCGAGCAGGCGTTGCTGGACGAAAGCGGCCCGCTAGCCGCCGCCTGGTCGCGTGTCTGGGGTGAGCACACCTCGCAGAGCAACGGCGGCGCCGCCAACCCCGAATTCAGCGGCACGATGGCCGGCGTGCAAGTGGGTCAGGATATCTACGCGGATCGCAGCGCAAGCGGCCAGCGCAATCACTACGGTTTCTTCATCGGCTTTGCCCGCGCCCAAGGCGACGTGAATGGTTTCGCGCTCGGTTTCCCCGACCTGTCGGCCGGGCGGCTGTCGATCAATGCCTACAGCGCAGGCCTTTACTGGACGCACGTCGGTCCGGGTGGCTGGTACACCGATGCAGTCGCGATGGGCAGCTCGCTGACGCTCGATCCGTCGTCGAATCAGGGCATCGGTGCGAGCACGCATGGACATGCGGTGACGACCTCGCTGGAAGCCGGCCTGCCGATTCCGCTGCGTGCCAATCTCAGTCTCGAACCGCAAGCACAACTGATCTGGCAGCACGCATCGATCGACGATCTCAACGACGGTATTTCGAACGTATCGTTTCATGCGGCGAACGGCCCGGTGGGCCGGCTCGGTCTACGCCTGCAAGGCAGTTTTGAAGGCGCGGGCGCGCAGTGGCAACCGTATCTGCGCGCCAATTTGTGGCGCTATTTCAATGGTACCGATAGCGCGACCTTCGCCGGCACGACCGTAATGCCCACCGATGTCGCCGCCACGGCCGCCCAGTTCGGCATCGGCATGGTCGCGCATCTGAGCGCGCGCGGCAGCGTGTTCGCCACCGCGAGTTACACCACGAATGTGAACGGCGAGCACCGCAGCACGGTGGAGGGCAATCTGGGCGCGCGCTGGAGTTGGTAAGTGCTCAGAACTGATGCCGCACGCCGGCCATCAGGCCGATCTGGCTGCCCTTCTGTGCGAGTCCGACACCGTTGACGCCCTGCAATTGCGCGCCAATCAGGTCGCCCCGGTATAGCGAGTAATCGCCTTCCAGATAGACGTCCGTGCGCCTCGACAGGTTGTAGTCGGCGACCAGTTGATACTGCCATGCCGATCCGTCCTGTGCGGCGGTCTTGCCGTCCTGCAGCGTGCGCCAGACATTTGCGGCGAAGTGCCACGCGGTGCCGGCCTGCTGCGTGATGCCACCCATGATCATGCGGCGCCGCGAAAAATCCGTGTACTTGAGCGCGGCCAATGCGGGCGCGGTGAACGGCCCGTTGGCGAAATTCGAAAAGCCGGCGTCATTCTGATCGACGATGTAACCGACGGATAACCGGGTCATATTCCACGTGTACGACCCGCCGAAGGTCCACGCCTTCGCGGCTGCGCCGTTGACCGAATCTTTCGACTCCTGATACGCGCCGCCAAAGGTGAACGGACCACCCGGCGCGTAAGCGAGCGCCACGCCGACCTGGCTGCCGTATGAATTGCCCGCGTTGCCGCCGAATGCGTAGCCGGCGGCAAGATGGAAACCGTTATATTTCGCCTGGTACTGCACCTGATTGCTGGTCCAGATACCGCCCGTCATCGTCACTTCCGGCTGAAAGCTGAAATCGTACGGAATCCAGAGATTGCTGCCGTAGCCGCCGATCGTCACGCCCTCGATCATCGCGTTGTACTGACGGCCGAAGATCACCTGGCCGTAGGCATCCGAGCGCACGCCCACTTGTGCTTCATTGAAGAACGGCAAGGTGGGATCGCTTTGGCCGCCGTTCATGTAGAAACGATTTTCGAGCTTGAAGAACGTCGACCAGCCACCGCCCAGATCCTCGACGCCCCGTATCCCCCAGCGGCTCTCCGTCATGCCACCGTTGCCGAGCCTGATCGACGAATCGCCGGCCTGGTTTGCATGGGTCAGATACTGCACGCTTTCGTCGATCACACCGTAGAGCGTCACGCTCGATTGGGCATATACCATATGGCACGCCAACGCCGTGGGCACGACTGCCATGGCCCACTTGCATGCGTTCTTCATACCGTCTCCTCGTACAGGTTTCCGCTTTTCGCGGATATCTCGACACCGCCACGCCTGATGCAAAGTGCCGGCACGCTGCTCCATTGAGACCGCGCAAATCGACAGGTGCGGCACAGGGTTCGCATCGGAACCGTGCATGACGGCCCGTGCAGGCTGTTTGAATGAGCTGACGAAATGCGTATGGGTGAACCTTAGCGCGAAACCTGGGCAGCAAGGAAATAGACTGATGTAAGTGTTGTTATGTCATCGACGGGCTTGCAGCTTGTAAGAAGCACGCGTAGGCGGTGGGGTCATCGCATGGCGGCGCGGACGGGTTTGATATCGTATGACCTATGTTCGCAAATACACAGAACCCATGAGCACTACTGCCCTGCCCGCGCGCCGCCCCCCGGATAGCTTCGCCATCTTCCTGATGATCGGCTTGTGCGCGATCTGGGGACTCCAGCAAGTCGCGATCAAGAGCACCAACGCGTCGGTGCCGCCGATATTCCAGGCGGGCCTGCGCTCGGCGATCGCGGCCGTCCTGGTATGGGGCTGGGCTCGCTCACGCGGCACGCCGCTCTTTCGCGACGACGGCACGTTGGGCGCGGGCTTGCTCGCGGGCGTGCTGTTCGCGGGCGAATTCGTGTGCATTTTTCTCGGCCTGACGCTGACCAGCGCCTCGCGCATGGCCGTCTTTCTGTACACCGCACCGTGCTTCACGGCGCTCGGACTGCACTGGTTTGTCGACGGCGACCGGATGCGGCGCATTCAGTGGTTCGGCATCTTGGTAGCGTTTGCCGGTATGGCGCTGGCGTTCGCGGACGGCTTCCTGCACGGCCATGCGACGCGGGGCTCGACCCTCAAGGGCGTCGCCGGCGACGCGCTCGGCGTACTGGCCGGCGTAGCATGGGCCGCGACTACCGTGGTGGTGCGTGCCACCCGCCTCGCCCAATCGAGCGCCAGCAAAACCCTGTTCTATCAATTGACGGTGTCGGCGGTGGTGTTGCTCGCGCTCGCGGTGGGGCTGGGCCAGGCACGCGTGGAAACCGTCACGCCACTGGCTGTGATGAGCCTCGCGTATCAGGCGGTGATCGTGGCGTTCGTCAGCTACCTGGTCTGGTTCTGGCTGTTGACGCGTTACATCGCGTCGCGCCTTTCGGTGTTCTCGTTCCTGACACCGTTGTTCGGCGTGACCTTCGGCGTGCTGTTGCTCGGCGAATCGTTCAACCTGCGCTTCCTGATGGCCGCGGTGCTGGTGTTGGCCGGCATTGCGCTGGTCAATACGCCGGCGAAGCGGGTTGCTGCTTAAGACGTGGGGTGTTTCACGCGCGCTGCAGGACGCAGCGCGCTTCCTTCAGGACCGTGCAACGCCACTCAGGCGTCGTCAGTCGCAGTATCCGCGGCTGCGGCGCCACGCGACGGCGAAGCCGCCACGATCTGCGCCACACGCACATATTCGGCCACCGGCACATCTTCGGCGCGGCGCTGCAGATCGAAGCCTAGTGCGTCGAAATCCACCGTGTCACGAAACGCTGCCAAGGTGTTGCGCAACATCTTGCGCCGTTGCGAGAACGCCGCCGTCACCACTTCGCCGAGCACGCGCTCGTCCACCGCCGGCAGTTCATGCAGTTCGTACGGGATCATCCGCACGATCGCCGAATCGACCTTCGGCGGCGGGTTGAATGCTTCGGGCGGCACGTCGAGTTGCTTGTCGATCACGTAGCGGTATTGCAGCATCACCGAAAGGCGGCTGAACGCCTTGGTGCCCGGCTCCGCCACCATGCGGTCGACCACTTCGTTTTGCAGCATGAAATGCTGATCGATCACGCGATCCGCGAACGCGGTCAGATGAAACAGTAACGGGCTCGAAATGTTGTACGGCAGATTGCCGACAATGCGCAGCGACGCCTTCTCACCAGGCGCGGCCAGTGTGCCGAAGTCGAACGCGAGTGCATCGCCCGCATGCAACTCGAGCAGGTCGCCGAATTTTGTCTTGAGGCGGCCGATCAGATCGCGATCCAGTTCGACGGCGTGCAACGGCGCTTCGGGCGTCGCCAGACGTTCGATCAGCGGTCCAGTGAGTGCGCCGAGCCCGGGCCCAATCTCGACCATGCGCTCGCCGCGCTGCGGCCGGATCACGTCGACGATCGAATCGATCACGCCCGTATCGACCAGAAAATTCTGCCCGAAACGCTTGCGCGCGATATGGCCTTGGTGCCGGGCCGGTTGCTGTCTGCTGGTGGACATCGAAGAAACGCTTTAAGAAAACTGCTTAAGAATAGGAACAAACCGGGAACAACCCGCGAACAAACCAGGAACACGCGCAACGAAGGCGCAAACGGCAGCGGCAAGTGGCAGGGGCAAACGGCAAAAAGCGCGTACCGCCCCGCTCTGCGCGACTGCTGGATCAGCCCGCCCGGCGGTGTTGCGCCATCGAAACCGCTGTATCGATCGCGGCGATCAGACTGCCCGCGTCGGCACGGCCGGTGCCGGCCAGATCGAGCGCGGTGCCGTGATCAACCGAGGTGCGGATGATCGGCAAGCCGAGCGTGATGTTGATGCCTTCGCCGAACGTCGCGTACTTCAACACCGGCAGACCCTGATCGTGGAACATCGCCAGCACGCAGTCGGCCTGTTCCAGATAACGCGGCTGGAACAAGGTGTCCGCCGGATAGGGGCCCGGTGCGTCGATGCCTTGCTCGTTCGCGAGCTTCAGTGCCGGAGAAATCACCTCGATTTCTTCGCGGCCCAGATAACCGTTTTCGCCCGCATGCGGGTTCAAACCCGTCACGAGGATACGCGGCGCGGGCAAACCAAAGTGATGGCGCAGATCGTGATCGACAATGCGCAGCGTCTCGACGATACCTTCGATCGTCAGCGCGGCGGAGACGTCTTTGAGCGGCAGATGCGTGGTAGCGAGCGCAACGCGCAACGGACGCTTGCCGGTACCGGCAAGCATCATCACCACGCGCGGCGTGTGCGTGCGCTCAGCCAGATATTCCGTGTGGCCGGTGAACGGCACACCGGCATCGTTGATGGTGCTTTTTTGCAGCGGCGCGGTAACGATCGCGTCGAACGTGCCGGCCACGGCGCCGTCGATCGCGCTGTCGAGCAGATCGAGTACATAGCGGCCGTTGGCGGCGTCCAGCTTGCCGGCCAGCGAGGGCGCACCGAGCGGCCGATGCTGCACCCGCACGCGCTTGCCGCCTGCCACCAGCGCAGCCCAATCGACGCCCATCGCCCGCGCCCGTTCAGCCAGCAAATCTGCATCGCCCAGCACGGTGAACTGTGCACCAGGCCAATGCGCCGCCGCGCCCGCCAGCGCCTGCGCGGTCAACTCGGGGCCGACGCCGGCAGGCTCGCCGGTCGTGATCGCGATCTGCAACGGAAGGCTGGTGGACTGCGCGGCGGTGGTCATGATGATTATTGCAGGCTTGCCTGGACAGGTTTCACTTCAACGTAGGCCGTATCGCGCAATTCACGCAGCCAGTCTGCGTAGGCCTGTTCCGCCTTGCGCTGACCGATTGCCTGACGCGCCAGATCCATCTGCTGCGAAACCGAACCTTCCGCTTCACGGCGGCCCAGCACCTGAATCAGGTGGTAGCCGTATTCGCTGCGCACCGGGTCGCTGATCTGACCGTCCTGCAGGCTGTTCATGGCGCGCTCGAATTCCGGCACCGTCTCACCCGGGCTGATCCAGCCAAGGTCGCCGCCTTGCGACGCCGAACCGTCTTGCGAGTAGGTGTGGGCAAACTTCGAGAAGTCACCGCCTGCGGCGATCTCATTCTTGATTTCGAGCAGCTTCTGACGCGCTTGCGGCTCGGACATGCCGTCGCCGACGCGCAGCAGAATGTGGCGAACGTGCGTTTGCACGAGCTTCGGTGCATCGGAGCTGGTGCCCTGACCGGCGCGGCGATCGACGAGGCGCACGACTTCGAAGCCGTCGTTGGTGCGGATCAGATCAGGATTGACCTCACCCGGGCGCAGCGCCGAGGCGGCCTTGACGAACTCAGGCGGCAGCTTGGACTGCGGCACGAAGCCCGTATCGCCGCCTTTCGACGCATCCGGCGCTTGCGAATTCGACTTCGCCAGCTTTTCGAAGTTGGCGCCGCCTCTGGCTTCGGTCAGCAGGGCCTGAGCCTTTTTCTGCGCGGCTTCGATGTCGGTTTCAGACGCGTTCAACGGCGCCTTCACGAGGATGTGCTGAAGGTGCAGATCGCTCGTCAGGCCTGCGTTCGGGCCGCGCTGGCTGGCAATGTAGTTCGCGACCTCGGCATCCGACACCGTGACCTTGCTGTCCACTTCTTTCTCACGCAGACGCGAAAGCGTGAGCTCGGTGCGCGCGTCGTTCGTGAAGGTGGTCCAGGGCACGCCTTGCGCCTCGATACGCGAGCGATACATGTCGAGCGACATGTTGTTCGCCTGCGCGAGCCGCTCGAGCGTTTTTTGCACAGTGGCGTCGTCGATGTTGATGCCGTCTTCTTTCGCCTTCTGCAGCTGGATGCGTTCCAGCACCATCTGGTTCAGCACCTGCTGGCGCAGCTGGTCCATCGGCGGGACCGGCGCGTTCTGCTGGTTCAGCCGGTGGGTGATCAGGCCAATGCGCTCGTCGAGCTCGCGCCGCGTGATGACACCGTTGTTGACCACGGCGGCAATGGTATCGACCGTCTGGCCGTTATTGCCGGACGACAGCGCCTGCGCCTGAACCGGCGCAACCGACAGGAAAGACGCCACGGCGGCAAGACCGGCCGCAAGTGTTGCCAAGCGAAGCTTTTTCATGATTGCCACAGATACTCCAATGATGTCGGGCGCGCCTGGCCCGTCTTTTCGCATTCTATAAATGATCGGGCTAGCGTCATTCGTAATTGGTGAAACGCGCTTCCGGCGGCGGCGGCGGCGGCAACGGCGTGTAGCCCGCCACGCTTGAGCGGAACGCGGAAATCAGCCCGTTGTCGACGCTCGACAAACCCTTGAACGTCAACTGCGCGAGAAACCGAGTGCTCGACTGCTGCTGCGACGATGTGTTCACCCCGTTCGCATAGCGTTGAATCCCGGCGCCCAGCGTCCAGCAGTCGGCGTCGTATTGCAGGCCGATCAGACCGTCGACGATCCGATGCCCGCCGAGATCGTAATTGAAGCGCCCGACCCCATATACCCGGTGCGTCAGCGGCCATTGCCCCGAGATCAGGACCTGATTGATCGGCTGGTAGTCCAGCGTGGTGTTCGCACGGGTGTAGCGATACGCGACGTTGATCACCTTGCCGCTGGCCGGACTGAACCCGAAGCCGATGCTCGTCTTCGTCAACTCGTTGCTGTCGGCATTATATTGGAACGCCGTTTCCGAAGCGAAACCGGCGCCAAGCTTGAGCGACGCACCCGCGATCAGGTCCGAATGCGTGGCCTGCGAGCTGGTCTCGGTAGGTTGCAGCGTGACGCGCTGATCCTGGAAATAGTACTGCTGCGCAATCACGAAACGCGCACGTTCGTCGCCGGTCGCCGGGTCGATGAAGCGCGTGGTGAGCGCCGCGGTCAGGCGGTTCGCATCCGCAATCCGGTCGTTACCGACGAAGGTGTTCGGCGTGAAGATTTCTGCCAGCCCGAAATCGGAGTCGGCCGTATCGAACAGCGGCGCCTGCGACTGATTGCGGTACGGCGTGTAGACGTAGTAAAGCCGTGGCTCGAGCGTCTGGATGTAATCCTGACCGAAAATCCGCACCGAGCGATCGAACACCAGGCCGGTATCGAAACTCAGTGTCGGAATCGACTCAGTGAAATTCTTCGGCGAGCCGGCCGGCAGGTCGCTGCCGATATTGCCCAGGTTGTACGACGCAAAGTGCCACTGCACCTTCGGCGTGACGAAGTAACCTGGCCCCACCACCGAATACGACAGGTACGGATTGAACATCACCCGCTGACCCTGGGTGGTATCCGCGGTGGTGATGCGGAAATTCGAGTAGTCGGCTTCCGCGCCGTAATCGAAGCCGCCGATGTTGTACTTCGCGTACTTCACGTTCAACTGCGGCTCGCGGCCGTACGGCGCCACCGAAGGTGTCAGCGTCTGCCAGTGCTGCTCGCGGGCGAGCACCGACCACGGGCCGTTATTATAGGTCAACCCGGCTTCCTGTTGATACAGGAGCTGGGTGCCGTTCATGAACTGACTGACCGACGACGACAGGTCTTCCGGATACGTGTTGTCCGAGACCTTGTTGTAGTAGATATATCCGCCGAACCCGTCGCCGAAGTTCTGGTTGTGCTGGATATACAGCGCGTAGCGGTTGGTATGGGTCAGGTGGTCATCCGGCAGGAACTCGCCGGTGATCGAGCCAGAATACGTAGGCGACAGATAACGGAAGGTCGACTGCAACTGCACACCGCGCTTCGAGATCAGACGCGGCGTGACCGTCAGGTCGCGATTCGGCGCGATGTTGAAGTAGTACGGTACCGACAGTTCGAAGCCGTTCGACGAACTCAGCGAAAACGTAGGCGGCAGGACGCCGCTGCGCCGGTCGCCCGACAGCGGGAACGACAGCCACGGCGAAGCGAATACCGGCACGCCCTGGAAAAACAGCACGCTGTTGTACGCGACGCCTTCGTCCGCGCCGGTGTCGAAATCGAACTCGGTGCCCTTGAGGTACCAGGCTGGGTTGTCCGTACACGAGCAAGCCGTGTACGTGCCCTTGGTGAACACCGAGCGCTCGCTGTCGAGCAGGTCGACGCGCTCCGCGCTGCCCGAGCCACCCGTCACGTTGAAGTGGTACTTCGGCGCCGACATGTAGCCTTCGCTCGAGTCCACCCGCATATGCGCTTCCGGGCCGGCGAACGTCGCGCCGTTGTTGTTCAGGTGAACCTGGCCGTATGCGTCGGCCATGTCCGTGTCCTGATCGTAGTGCAGCGCGTCGGCCTTGATCACGAAGGTATTGCGCCGCACCTCGGCTGAGCCTTTGGCGGCCAGGTCCTGGTCGGTGGTACCGCTGGTCGAGTCGCCGAGTACGAAGGTGGCTGGCTTCTGGCCGGCCGGCAGCGGATGTTCTTCAAGCTGCGGGGCGAGCTGCATGCCCCAGGGCGCGTCGATAGGTTGCGGCTGCGCGGCTTCCCCCACCAACTGGGCGTGCGCAAGCGCGGGCATCAGGCCCGGAACGGCGATCAACGCCGCGACGAGCCGCCTTTTGCGCGGCACAACAGCACAAGAGGGAGTCGTTTGGGAAAGCTGTCTAGGCGGCATGTATCGTTTGGCGAATCGGCCCGTCCGTCAGCTTTTGTAGTCACGATCCACCGCCTGCACATCCCGACCGTGACAGTCGGCTGCACATCAATATTTACAATCTGTCGAACGATGAGGCGGGCGGTAGAGCGGACACGCGAAAGCTGGCGTGAGTCGCGTCAAAAAAGTCGTGGGGTATTATATGGCAAGACGTTGCCCCTCTGAATTTGCCGCCGGTTTTCATGACCCTGCCCCCTTCCAAAGACGCGATCCAAGATTCCACCGACAGCCGCCTCGAACTGCTCAAGGCCTGGCTGAACGCCCACGCAGCACGCTATGCGCTCGAACTCGACACACTTGCCCCGGCTTCGTCCGACGCCAGTTTTCGCCGCTATTTCCGGCTCGCCGGTAAGGCGGCGGAAGGCGACAGCACCGGCACCCTGATTGCCGTCGATGCCCCACCGCCCGAAAAGTGCCGCGAATTTGTGCAGGTGGCGCAGTTGCTCGGTGCCGCCAACGTGCATGTGCCGCGCGTCCTGGAGGTCGATTTCGACGCCGGGTTCATGCTCGTCTCCGATCTGGGCACCGATTCGTACCTCGGCGCGCTGACCGAGGCGCAAAGCGGCGACAACCCGCACCGCGCCCGCACGCTGATGCACGACGCGCTCGATGCACTGATTCGCTGGCAGCTCACGTCGCGCGAAGGCGTGCTGCCGCCGTTCGACGAAGCCTTCCTGCGCCGCGAGATGGAGTTGATGCCGGAGTGGTTCATCGGCCGCCATCTGGGCCGTGAGATCGACGACAAGACCCGCGGGCTGCTCGATCGCACCTTCGCGCTGCTGATCGCGAGCGCCCGGGCGCAACCGCAAGTGTTCATGCTGCGCGATTTCATGCCGCGCAATCTGATGGTCGCCGCCGCACCGAACCCCGTGAATCCCGGCGTGCTGGACTTCCAGGACGCGGTATACGGCCCGATCACTTACGACGTCGCCTCACTGCTGCGCGACGCCTTCCTCAGTTGGGACGAAGAGTTCGAGCTGGATTGCTACGTGTACTACTGGGAGCGCGCGAAAAAAGCCGGCCTGCCGGTCGATCCGGATTTCGGCGAGTTCTACCGCCAACTCGAGTGGATGGGGTTGCAACGGCACATCAAGGTGCTGGGCCTGTTCTGCCGGATCAACTACCGCGACAGCAAACCGCATTACATGAAGGATCTGCCGCGTTTCATCGGCTATGCCCGCAAGGTCGCTGAGCGCTATGCGCCGCTGCGTCCGTTCGCGAAGCTGCTCGACGATCTCGAAGGCCGCGCGAATGAAGTCGGCTACACGTTCTGACCGATGACGATGTCCCTGAAGAAAGCGATGATTTTCGCCGCGGGCCGCGGCGAACGCATGCGTCCGTTGACCGACGCGTGCCCGAAACCCTTGCTCGAAGTGGGCGGCAAGCCGTTGATCGTCTGGCAGATCGAGCGCCTCGCGCGCGCCGGCTTTCAAACCATCGTGATCAACCATGCCTGGCTCGGCGAGCGGATCGAGGCCGCGCTCGGCGACGGTTCGCGCTGGGGCGTGCAATTGCGCTACTCGGCCGAGCATGAAGCGCTGGAGACGGCAGGCGGGATCGTGCAGGCGCTGCCGCTGCTGGAAGATGAGGGCAAGAGCGAAGTGTTCGTCGCAGTCAGTGGTGATGTCTACGCGGATTTCGACTACGCGGCGCTGAATACGCGCGCCGAAGCGCTGAAGGCGCTAACCAAGCCCGGCATGCATCTGGTCATGGTGCCGAACCCGGCGTTTCATCCGAACGGCGACTTCGGATTGGTCGACGCAACGCTCTCGCTCGATGCGCAACCACGCTTCACGTTTGGCAACATCGGCCTCTACGACACGCGCATGTTTCGCGATCTGCCGCACGGCACGCGGCGCGCGCTGACGCCTTACTACCGCGAGACGATCGCAAGCGGCCTCGCGAGCGGCGAGTTGTATGAAGGCTTGTGGGAAAACGTCGGCACGCCCGCGCAACTGCAGGCGTTGGATCAGCGTTTGAACGAACGCTGATTGCGGCAAGGCGTTGAGCGGCACCGTGCGATAACGCGCCGCCGCTTCCTCACCGCCCGCCATCTCCCGCCCCTACCGTTTCAGTCGACTCCGACGCCTCGGCGGCACGTTGCTGCTGCAACGCCCACATCTGCGCGAAGAGGCCGTTGGCGCGCAGCAACTCGGCGTGCGTCCCACGCTCGACGATGCGCCCCTTGTCCATCACGATGATCTGCTGCGCGTGGACCACCGTCGAAAGCCGGTGGGCAATGATCAGCGTCGTGCGCTCGCGGGCGATCTGATCGAGCTCATGCTGGATTGCCCGCTCCGAGCGCGAATCGAGTGCCGACGTCGCCTCGTCGAACAGCAGGATCGGCGGATTCTTGAGGATGGTCCGCGCAATCGCGACGCGCTGCTTTTCACCGCCGGACAATTTCAGGCCGCGCTCGCCGACTGGCGTCTCGTAACCCTTCGGCAGCCCTTCGATAAAGTCGTGAATATGCGCCGCGCGCGCCGCTGCGATCACTTCCTCACGCGTGGCCGACGGACGGCCATAAGCGATGTTGTAGTAGATCGAATCGTTGAACAGCACCGTATCCTGCGGCACGATGCCAATCGAAGCACGCAGCGAATCCTGCGAGACGTCGCGAATATCCTGACCGTCGATGGTAATCGCACCACCCGTCGCGCGATCCAGATCATAGAAACGGAACATCAGCCGCGCGAGGGTCGATTTGCCCGAACCGCTATGGCCGACCACCGCCGTGGTACTGCCCGCCGGAATCGTGAAGCTCACGTCGTGCAGAATCTGCCGCGCCGGCTCATAAGAGAAGTTCACATGCTCGAAGCGCACCTGCGCACCGCTCACGTGCAGCTCGGGTGCGTCCGGCACATCGGGCACTTCCTGGGCCGCGCCAAGCAGCGTGAACATGCGGTCCATATCGGTAAGGCTTTGCTTCAGTTCCCGATACACGACGCCGAGAAAATTCAGCGGAATATAGAGCTGCAACATGAAGGTGTTGATCAGCACCAGATCGCCGAGCGTGAGACGCCCGGCCATCACGCCTTCGGTCGCGCGCCACAGAATGAACACGAGCCCCGTGCCGATGATCGCCTGCTGCCCGAAGTTCAACGCGGACAAAGAACGCTGCGATTTGATCGCGGCCGTGCGATAGCGTTTGAGGTTTTCGTCGTAACGTTGCGCCTCCCACTCTTCGTTGCCGAAGTACTTCACTGTCTCGTAGTTAAGCAGCGAATCGATCGCGCGCGAATTCGCCTTTGAATCGAGGTCGTTCATCGTGCGGCGAAAATGCGTGCGCCATTCGGTGACTTTCACGGTGAACACGATGTACGCGGCGAGCGCAATGAACGTGACGATCGCGTAATACGCCTCGTATTTGATGACGAAAAAGCCGAGCACGAGACCGACTTCGACCAGTGTCGGCAGGATGCTGTACAGCGAATACGAAATCAGTTGCGTGATGCCGCGCGTGCCGCGTTCGATATCGCGCGACATGCCGCCCGTCTGCCGATCGAGATGAAACCGCAACGACAGTGCATGCAAATGGCGGAACACTTTTAGCGCGAGCTGCCGCACCGCACTTTCGGTCACCTTCGCAAACAGAATTTCGCGCAGTTCGGTGAAAAGCGAGGTGGACAGCCGCACCACGGCATAGGCGACCACCATCAAACCGACCCCGCCCAGCAGCACGATGCCAGGGGAATCGTGCGCACGACCAAGCGCGGTGAGATGCTTCACCGATGAGAGACCGTCGATGATCCGCTTCATCACGATCGGCACGCCGAGATTGGCGACCTTCGCCCCGATCAGGCAGCTCAGCGCGAAGCCGACACGCCATTTATAGGTGGCGAGGTAGGGCAGCAGGGACAGGATCGTTTGCCAGTCGTTGCGCGGCTGGGTCGAGATCGGGGAAGGTTCGGACGAGGGCGTACGGCGCATGGGATCGGCTGGGGAGTGTATGGAAGCGACGGAGTTCGCAGCGGCGCGCCGACCGGCAGCGCGCGAACCCCGCACCCTGCTTTATGTCGCGCGACCCGGCTGGGCGCTTTCCCGTACAATTCCTGATCTTTCTATTGTCGCAGAAGCTGGCTGGCGCCGCTTTTCATGGGCCATCCGGCCGTCGGTTGCACGTGGGCCGTATCGCTGCGTTGTACTGCTGTGTGCTGCAGTTGTCGTGAAATCCCCCGCCTGCCTGTCGAGCCGACCGAGCCATTACGAATTTCAAGGGTGCCCCGATGACCGATCTCCTTCAACTCCCGCAAAAGTCTTGCGCGCTGCGCGTCGTGCCGCAACCGTCGGACGCGAACGTCCATGGCGACGTGTTCGGCGGCTGGATCATGGCGCAGGTGGATATCGCCGGTTCGATTCCGGCCAGCCGCCGCGCCAACGGACGGGTGGCAACCATCGCGGTCAATTCGTTCGTCTTCAAGCAACCTGTGTTCGTCGGCGATCTGTTGAGCTTCTACGCGGATATCGTCAAGACGGGCAACACCTCGGTGACGGTGGCGGTCGAGGTCTACGCGCAGCGCATGAGCCTGACCGAAGACCTCGTGAAGGTCACCGAGGCGACCCTGACCTACGTCGCAACCGATAGCGACCGGCGCCCACGCGCGCTGCCGGTGCTGGATTGAGCGGCGGACATTGAATGAAAACGAGGCGCCTGAGCGCCTCGTTTATCTTCATACCTTGTGCTCGCCGGGATGCGTTTGCGAGGCCCCCGGCGCAAGCACAACGGGGCCGGCAACCTCCATCCGGCCCGCGGCCGCTTACTGGCTCGCCGCCGCGCCCGCTGCCGCCTTCTTCTGCGCGTTCTGGAGATCCGTCGGATAGTTCGGATCGTTGCGCGACGGGTTATACCCATTGCTCTCCAACTGCTTCAACTCGGCGTTCTTCTTCGCGCGCGCCTGCTTGCGCGCGGCCTTGCGTTGCGCCTTGGCAGCTGCCTTGGATGCGGCCGCCGGCGTGGCGGCCGTGGTGGTATTAGCGGCATCGCCCGCCGGAGCACTTGCGCCGCTTTGCGCGAACGCCGGTGCAACCGAAGCCGCGCTCAACACAACCGATGTCAGCAGCACAGCCCATTTCTTTGCAGGTGAAGAAGTCATTGTTCTCTCCAGTCGTATTAGAAGATATTTGACGGCGAAACGCCCTTGACGGAGTGCGAGCAGCGAAAGGCGGGCGCAACGCCACGTGAATCGATGCTTCGTGGTTCCCGGCGAAGTCTGAGACGGGAATCCCGAATATATACGACTGACATTTACGCGCAACCCGGTAATCCCCCGCGAGCGGCGGCCTGCGCGCGCCAATCGGCACAGAATCTCAGGAACCGCTACGCAAATAGGCGTCGACCTGCGCGTCGATCCACTGTGCGAAATGCGCCTGTTTCGCGTTCAGGATCTCGCGTTGCTGCCACACCAGCCAGTACGGATAGCGATACGGCACGCGGATGTCCGTGATCTGCACCAGTTCGCCTCGCGCCAGCGCGTGCGCGACGAGGCTGCGCCGCTCGAGCGCGACACCCTGCCCGAGCAGCACGGCGCCGATCACGATGTTCGAATCGTTCGCCGTCAAAACCAACGCCTCCGCAGCCGGCTCGGCTATCTGCGCCGCCTGGCACCAGTCGCTCCAGGGCGCGTCGGGGCTCGAGATCAGCGGACACGCAAGCACGTCCTCGGCCGTGCGCGGAAAACGGCCGTTTGGCCCAAGCGCGAAATGCGGCGCCGCGACCACGAGCATGTCGTCGTCAAATAGCTTCTGTTGCGCGACGTCGGGCCAATGCCCCTGCCCCATGCGAATACCGATGTCACTCGTGCTCTGGCGAAAATCCTCGATCTGTAGATTCGTCAGAAGGCGCACGCGATAGTACGGATGCGCCTCGCGGAAACTCGCGAGGCGCGGCACAAGCCAATGCTGCGCGAACGACGGCACGGTCGCGATCACCAGTTCGCTTTCGTGCGGGCGCGCCTGCGCGCGGCGCGTCGCCTGCGTGATGTCGCGCAACGCCGAGCGTATTTCGAGCGCGTAAAGCCGGCCGTCGTCGGTGAGCCGCAGGCCGCGCGCTTCGCGCACGAACAACGCGACGCCCATCGACTCTTCCAGCACCTTGATCTGCTGACTGACCGCCGAATGCGTGACGTGCAATTCCCGCGCGGCCGGTGTGACACCGCCGAGCCGGGCGACGGCTTCGAAGCAGCGCAATGCGGTAAGCGGGGGAATGGGCTTCATGTAAGAAATTCTGACGTAAATCGTCGATTAATGTTGCTTTTTTTGATGCGACGAGACGGTTAGGCTATTGCTTTATTGCCCTGCAAGCACCGTCTGATAAGCGAATAGTCACATACTCGCTCGCTCGGGCAAGCCATATAGATCTTCTAACGGGAATGAGATGAAACTGATCGGCATGCTGGATTCGCCCTACGTGCGCCGGGTCGCTATCTGCCTGAAGATGCTGAAGCTCGACTTCGAACACCAGGCAATTTCGGTGTTCAGCACGTATGACGCGTTCGCGAAGATCAACCCGGTCGTCAAGGCGCCGACGCTGATCCTCGACAACGGCCAGAGCGTGATGGATTCGACCGTGATCCTGCAGTACGTCGCCACGCTCGCCGCGCCGGATCAACGGATCTTCCCGTCACAACCGGATGATTGCCTGCGCGCCGCGCGCCTCACGGGCCTGGCGCTAGCCGCTTGTGAAAAGTCCGTGCAGATCGTCTACGAACGCAATCTGCGTCCGGCGGATAAACAGCATGAACCGTGGGTCGATCGTGTGACCGAGCAATTACACGCCGCTTACCGCGAACTCGAAGCGGAACTCGCGTCGGCGCCGCTGCCGGTCGAACCGAACCATTTTGGTGCGGTGGACGTCACGGTGGCCGTCGCGTGGAATTTCACGCAGATGTTCTTGCCGGAGATCGTCACCAAGGCCGCACATCCGCGGCTCCAGGCGTTTTCCGAGGCGGCCGAGCGGTTGCCGGTATTCGTCGACACGCCCGCCGTCTGAGATACGCCTTCATGGGCTGCCGCAGGATCCGAGGCTCGCGGCGATTGTTTTGTCCACCGCACGCCTCCCTCTGTCGCGGAGCGCATTGACGCCGATACACAGCAGCGTGCCGATCAACAGCGCGGCGGGCACCCACGGCAACGCGAACGCGCCATACCGGTCGATCGCAATGCCGCCCAATGCCCCGCCGCCCGTGATCGCGAGATTCCAGACCGTGACGATCATCGATTGCGCGACGTCGGCTCCCTCGCCCGCGGCACGCGCCGACGCGGTTTGAAATAGCGTGGCGGCGCCGCCGAACGCGAGCCCCCACACGCCCACGCTGAGATAGACGCCAGCCGGCAGATCGCTCGCGAGACCGAGCATCACGGTCGCCACGCCGAACATCGCGACGCTGACGATCGTCAGCAGGCGCAGGTGCCGGTCCACCAGCACGCCGACGATCGCGATGCTCGCAAGCGCCATCACACCGAACACGAACAGCACCGCATCCACGCGCAGCTGTAAATGCGCGAGCGCAAGGAACGGCGAGATGTAGGTGTAGAGAATGGTGTGCGCGAGCACGTAAGCGAACATCACGGCGAGCACCGCCTTGAGGCCAGGCGAAGCGAGCACACCGCGCAATGTCGTGCGCCGCCCGGCTGGCTGACCGGCGAAATCGGGCACCTGCCAGCGCACCCAGCCGAGCAGCACGACCGTCAGCATGCTCATCGCACCGAACGTATAACGCCAACCAATCGACGCACCCACCAGCGTCCCGAGCGGAATACCGAGCGACAACGCGAGTGGCACGCCCGTCATCGCCACGGCAATCGCCCGGCCTTGCAGATGCGCGGGCGCCATCCGCGCCGCGTAGCCGGCGAGCAGCGCCCACACCAGACCGGCTGACACGCCGGCCAAAAACCGCGCGACCAACGTGAGCGTGTAGTTCGTCGACAGCGTCGTGACCGTATTGACGACGACGAAACCCGCAATCGCCACCAGCAGCAGCGAACGACGGCGCCAGCCGCGCGTCGCGATCGCGAGCGGAATCGCCGCCAGCAATGACCCCGCGGCATACACGGTAACGAGCTGCCCGATCAGTGCCGCCGACACCCCAAAGTCGCCGCTCATTTCGCCCAGCAGGCCGGCTGGCAATGCCTCGGTCAGGATCGTGATAAAGCCAGCCGTGGCGAGTGCAAGCAAACCTGACAGCGGCAAACGATCGGCAGATTGCGCCAATGGCGCTGGAGGTATCGCGACGCTGGATTGATCGATGTCGAATTCGCTCATGGCCGGCTTGCCTCCTGACCCGTGGGCGCTGTCACGCCGTACACGGCATCGCGCAGCGCGTTGACGAACGCCCCCGACATTCCTTCGTACAGCGTGTTGGTAAGCGCGACGACGCTCAGACCACGGCTCCGGTCGACGAACCATGAGTGGCCGTACGCGCCGCCCCAGCGCCAGGTGCCGGGCGACTCCGGCGAATCGGCGGCGAGCGGATCGCGCAGCACGGAAAAGCCCAGGCCGAAGCCGTAGCCCGGCTTATCGGGCGGACCCATCTCGTCCGTCTGGTTGCGGCCCATTTCGTCGACCCACGCTCGCGGCAGCAACGCGCCGCCGCCATCGCGCAATGTGTCGAGCAAACGCAGCACGTCATCCGCGCACCCCACCATGCCCGCGCCGCCCGAGGCGAACGCGGAACGGTCCAACGCGCGCGCCGGTTCGAAGTCGATGCCGATTGCACCTTCGAACGGCGTCACGCGTTCCTTGTCGCGCATGCGGTGCGGTTGCGGCATGTCGCTTACGTAGGGCGTCGCGAGACGATGCTCGTCGAGGGTGTGAAAGGCGGTGTCCTTCATCGCAAGCGGAGCGGTGACGAGTTCGCGTACGGCATCGTCCAGCGGCAGCAGCGTCACGCGTTCGATCAGCGCGCCCAGCACGTCGATCGACAACGAGTAAGCCCATGCGGTGCCCGGCGCAAACATCAACGGCACGCCGGCGATCCGGCGCACGTTCTCAGCGAGCGTGATGCCCGCGCGATCCATGCCATCGGAGACGCCGGCGCGGGCGTACGGGCCCTGTTCGTCGGTTTCGAGAAAGCGATAGCCAAGGCCTGCTGTATGCGTCAGCAAGTGCCGCACGGTGAGGCATGCGGCCACGCCATCCGGTCCGCGCGGCGTGAACTCGGGCAGGTAACGCTCGACTGCGTCGTCGAGTCCGAGACGCTGCTGGCTGACCAGCACCATCGCGGCCGTCGACACGATCGGCTTCGAAATCGACGCGAGCCGAAACAGCGTATCTTCGCGTATCGGCTGCTCGCGCTCGCGATCGGCGAGACCCGCCGCGCGGCGATACACCGGCTCACCGTGCTGGGCGATCAGCACCACGCCGCCGACAAGGTGCCGCGAAGCCAGTGCGGCGTCGATCACCGCATCGACGCGCACAGAGAGCGGCACGGTGTGGCGCGAAGAACGGGAAGAGTTAGACGGCTCGTGCAGATCGGACATGGCGGTTCCAATGAAAGGGCGTGCCGCCATCATACGAACCCGGCATCCGAAGAAAAACTGGGATAGAGTTCCTCAGTCTGCGGACATCCATGTCCGGAATCGGAGGTGACGGTGGAAAGTCTGAGCGGGTTTCTGGTATTCGTGCAGGTGGCCGAAACACGCAGCTTCGTCACGGCCGGGCGGCTGCTCGGCGTGTCAGCGTCGGCGGTCGGCAAGCGCATCGCACGCCTCGAAGAACGACTCGGCGTGCGGCTCTTTCATCGCAGCACGCGCAGCATCACGCTCACCACCGACGGCATGCAATTCCTTCAACGCAGCCGGCGCATCCTCGCCGAAATCGAAGCGGCGGAGCTGGAGATGTCGCAAAGTGCTGGCTCACCGCGCGGCCGCTTGCGCGTGAGCCTGCCCGTGGTCGGTTCGCTGGTGCTGCCGGTGCTCGCCGATTTCATGCTGGCGTATCCGGAGATCGAACTGGATCTGGACTTTAGCGACCGCGTGGTCGACGTGATCGACGAAGGGTTCGACGTCGTCGTGCGCACCGGCGCGCTGGCGGATTCACGCCTCGCCGCGCGACAAATTGGTTCGTTCGGCGTGGTGCTGGTCGGCGCGCCGGCCTACTTCGCCCGGCGCGGCACGCCGCAAACGCCCACCGATCTGGCCGACCATGTGTGTCTGCACTACCGCTATCCGACGAACGGCAAGCTGGAGATCTGGCCGTTGCGGCGCGAGGCCGGCGAGCGCGAGCTCGCGCTACCCATTTCGATGGTGTGCAACAACATTGAGACGCGCGCGTGCTTCGCAATGCGCGGTCTGGGGATCGCCTGCATGCCGGATTTTTCGGTACGGCAGGCGCTGAAGGACGGTTTGCTGTGCACCGTGCTCGACGATTACGTCGAGCAGGTAATCGACATCAGCATCGTCTGGCCGGCCGGACGCAGCGTGCCGCCCCGGCTGCGGGTGTTTATCGACTTCATGGCCGCGCGGCTTCTGGCGAACGACGAGCCGGACGAGCCACAACGCTATGCAAGCGTCGTCTAGTCTTCCTGCTAACTACACCGTCACCGCTTCCCGCCCCACCCCGCCCTGTAACAACGCCGAAATCGCGTCGGTCGACAACGGCTTAGCGAAGTAGAAGCCCTGCATCTCGTCGCACGCACGTTCTTTCAGAAAGTCGAGTTGCGCGGACGTCTCCACGCCTTCAGCGATCACCTGCAATTTCAGTGAATGCGCGAGCGCGATGATTGCCGAGGTGATCGTTTCATCGTCGCCCGACACGCCGATATCCGACACGAACGAGCGGTCGATCTTCAGGCGGTCCACCGGGAAGCGCTTCAGATAGCTCAGGCTCGAATAGCCGGTACCGAAGTCGTCGATGGCAAGGCCAATGCCCAGAGCGTGCAGCTCGTTGAGCATCGACACCGCCTCTTCGGCATTGCGCATGATGGTGCTTTCGGTCAGTTCGAGTTCGAGATACTGCGGCTCGAGACCCGTCTCGGCCAGCACCTGCATAACGAGCTTCGCGATATCGCGCTGCTGGAACACTCGTGCCGACAGATTCACCGACACCCGCGCCGGCGGCAAACCTTCGTCCTGCCACGCCTTGTTCTGGCGGCACGCCTCGCGCAACACCCATTCCGACAGCGGCCCGATCAGCCCACTCTCCTCGGCGACCGGAATAAACAACGACGGCAGCACCAACCCGACTTCCGGATCGCGCCAACGCACCAGCGCCTCGGTGCCGACGATCTGCCCGCTCACGATATCCACCTGCGGCTGGTAGTGCAGCAGGAACTCGTTGTCGCGCAAGGCACGGCGCAGACGCCGTTCGAGGTTCAGGCGCGCGCCCGCGCTCGCATTCATCTCCGGCTGGTAGAACTGGAACGTATTGCGGCCCATGTCCTTCGCGCGATACATCGCGAGGTCGGCTTTTTTCATCAGCGTTTCCGCGTCTTCGCCATCCTGAGGAAAGAGGCTCGCGCCCATGCTGCAGCCGACATACAACTCGGTGCCATCGAGCCACACCGGCTCGGAAATCGACGCGCGCACCCGCTCCATCCACGCGATCAGCGACTGCTCGTCGACGGTATCGGTCATCACGATCACGAACTCGTCGCCGCCGTGGCGCGCGACCGTGTCGCTGGTTCGCGTGCAACGTGCAAGCCGCTCAGCCACCACGCTCAGCAAACGGTCGCCGACGCTATGGCCGAGACTGTCGTTGACGTTCTTGAACCCGTCCAGATCGATGAACACGACCGCGACGCCCTTGTGATGCCGCTGCGCAACAATCAGTGCATGCTGCAGGCGATCGCGCAGCAGGTTGCGA
Source organism: Paraburkholderia sediminicola (assembly GCF_046027825.1). Taxonomy (GTDB): domain Bacteria; phylum Pseudomonadota; class Gammaproteobacteria; order Burkholderiales; family Burkholderiaceae; genus Paraburkholderia; species Paraburkholderia sediminicola_D. Next base: position 26,757 of record NZ_JAQQDU010000048.1, on the reverse strand, counting down.
TTGGGCAGCCGCGTGAGACTGTCGTAGTTGGCCTGGTATTCGAGCTGTTCCTGATAGCGGATCAGATCCGTCACATCGTTGATCACGCCGATGTGATGCGTGATCACGCCCTCCGCGTTCGGTACCGGTGCGATGAACAACTGATTCCAGAACAACGCACCGTCCTTGCGATAGTTGCGCACCACGGCGCTGACTTCGCGGTTCGCGGCAAGCGACTGGCGAATCAGCGCGACGCCTTCCTGGTCGCGGTCGTCGCGTTGCAGCACACGGCAATCGTGGCCAATCACTTCGGCGGGATCGTAACCGGTGATACGCATGAACGCGGGGTTTACGTATTCGATCAGGTTGCCCGTCGGCGAGGGCGCGGTAATCAGAATCGCGTTGACGCTGGCATCGAGCGCGCGGCTTTGCAGACGCAAAGCCAGATCGGAGCGCTTGCGTTCGGTAATGTCCGTGTAGGAACCGAGCACGCCGATCACGCGGCCGTCGCTGTCGGTAAACGGCAGCTTGCTCGTGACCGTGGTGCGGTGCACGCCATCGATCACCAGGTCGACCTCGAAATTCATTTTCGGCACGCCGGTGGTCACCACCTCTTTATCGTGCTCGTTCAGCAGGCCGGCGAAGGCGCGCCATGGCATATCGCTGTCGCTCTTGCCGACCACCTGCTCCGGGTAAGAGAGCCCCGCATCGCGCGCGAACGCCATGTTGCAGCCGAGATAGCGCGACTCCTGATCCTTCCAGAAAATGCGCTGCGGGATGTTGTCCATCACCGTTTCAAGCATCTGGTTCGAGCGCTGCGCTTCGGCTTCGGCGTTGATCTGATCGGTGACGTCGTCGGCCAGCACAAAGAAGGCGGCACGGCCCATGAAGCTGAGCGCGTGATACGAAATATCGGCGCTGATCGTTGAACCGTCCTTGCGCCGGTGATGCCAGACACCCGCCATCGTGCGGCCATGTTGCAGCACGTCGCTGCGCTGCAGATGCGATTCGAGACGCGAGATTTCGGCATTCGGCCGGATCGCGCGAATCGTCATGCCGAGAAATTCGCTTTCCGTGTAGCCGTATTGCTGGATCGCCGCCGCGTTGACGGCGAGAAAGCGCAGCGTCTCGCGCTCGAAGATGTACATCGGCACCGGATGGTCGTCGAACAGGCTGCGAAACCGCTCGTCGTTGCGGTTGAGCGCGCGGACGGTGCGCAGTTTCTCGCGCGCGCTGCTTTCGCGGGCGCCGAACGTGAAGATCAGAAGCGTGCTGCCGGCCAGCATCGTTACGATCAGCAGGAACATGGCGCGCTGGGTTTCGCTCGCGGAAGCCGCCAGCGACGCCTGCAAGGCCTGGCTCTCCTGCTTGCGCAACGCCGCCAGACTGGCTTCCACCTGATCAAGACCCAGCCCGAGATGGGTATAGGCCGACGCCGCCCACGCGCGCGATTCGTTCGGCCTGGCGCTGGCGCTGGCGCTCTTCAATAGCGCATCGTCGATGTCGTGTTGCAGTGCGTGACTGTCCGCGCTCAGTTTGGCGAGCGTGTCGAGCATGGCCGGTTCGTCGGCGAGCGCTTTGCGCAATTCGCGCTCGAGACCTGCCAGCGAGTTCGCCATGGCGGCAGCCTCGTTGACAGGCGCGGCCTCACCCGAGGCTTCGAAACGGCCGAGCGCGGCCAGTCCGCCGTCAAGCGCCGTCCGGTAGGCGTCGAGATTCTGACGCACGTTTGTCGAACGCAGCATGCGCACGTCGGCGTCGCGCTGGCCGCAAATCTGCGTATAGGCGACGAACGCGTTCGCGCCGACCGCCGCGGCGACGACTGCCAGATTGATCAGCAGCCGCTTCGATAAAAAAGGAGTCATGGGTTCCGAACGTCAATCGTTCTGAGGGCGGGAGCGCGGGGTCGCTTTCGGTGCGTCGGGTCGCATCGAGTCAAGTCTTTTTACGCGCCAACCCATGGATAACGGCAGGGTTCGGAATAGCTTGAGAGGGAACGCGAAATAATTTGCGGATTTGGCTGGGGGCGCCTAGCTGGGAGCGCCTAGCTGCCTGGCCACCGGCACATGGTGGGCAGCGCCCGTTGGGCGCTCCCTGGCGGCCCGTACTAACCGGCCGCGCCTAACCGGCCGTACCAAATTCCTTCATCGCGGGAACGAAGTCGTGGTTGCCTTCCGGTTTGCGCGACAGTTTGGCGAGTACGTAACGCTTGAACGGCTCGAGTTCGGCCCACTGGGCAATGCCCGGCGTGGGCAGGCCGGCCAGCCCCGCCTGATGCACGACGCCCTCCGGCACGGCATCCGTACGGCGCCAGGCGGGCGCTTCCTCGGGCGTGAACCACTCCGGCTCGACATTCGCATGCGTGCGCAGCATTTCGAACAATGCGTGGTCGAAATTCGGCTCGATTGCCGCGTCTTCTTCGACCGGAAAGCGCGCCAACAGCTTGCGGTCCTCGAGCGGCAGCAATTGCCACTGCGCCAGCGTGATGCGCAACCCGAAGCGATCGAGATTGAAGCGCACCGACATCGGGATGTAGGCGAAATTCTCCGAAGACGCGACTTCGAAGTTGAACAGTAGCGGTGCTTCGTTGAGTCCCATGACAGTATTCCTCTTTGGTGACGGGCAACGCTCAAGCCCAGCTTGAGGTATTTTAGAACCTTATTCGTGCGATAGCGGCATGGTCTGGTGCTACTTCGCGCCGCCGGGCAAGACTGCACGCCGAAGAAACGCGCGCAGCATGACAGGAGTGAAGCAGCTTGAACGAACAGGAAACAGCCGGGCAGACAGGCGCCGTGGAGCGCCAGGTACACCGGCATCGCGGCGCGGCGGTCGAAACCGTGACCGATCATGTCGGTCAGGAGTGGCCGGTGGCGCTCGTCTTCAACGGCATTTCGCACGCGGTGATGATGTGCACGCCGCGCGATCTGGAAGCGTTCGCGGTCGGTTTTGCGATTTCGGAAGGCATCGTGGAACGCGGCAGCGACATTCAGGACATCGAGGTCGAGCTTCACGACGATGACGAATTGCCGCATGCCGAAGTGCAATTGAAGGTGGTGCAGCAGGCTTTCGTCGCACTGAAGGAAAAGCGCCGCGCGCTCGCCGGGCGTACCGGCTGCGGCGTATGCGGGATCGAAAGCATCGATCTGCTGGATCTGAAACCGGAGCGCGTGCCGGACACCGGCTTTCTGCAACGGCTCGCGCCGGATGCGATCGCCCGTGCCGCTCGCGACTTGCCGGAGCACCAGGCGCTGACGCGTCTCACCGGCGGCTTGCACGCCGCCGCATGGTGCGATGCGGCAGGCGCGATCCGCTACGCGTTCGAGGATGTCGGCCGTCACAACGCACTCGACAAGCTGATCGGCCAGTTAGTGCTCGACCGCGTGGATACCAGGGAAGGCTTTGTGTTTCTGTCTAGTCGCGCCAGCTACGAGCTGGTGCGCAAGGCCGCGCGTGTCGACGTGCCGATGGTCGCGACCATTTCGGCGCCGTCGTCGCTGGCGATCGCGATCGCCCGCAAAGCGGGCGTACGGCTCGTCAGCTTCTGCCGGGAATCCAGCTACGTCGACTACGACACCTTGCAGCCGGCGCAATCTTGAACGTTCAGGTGCCTGAAGTATTTTCAGGCGCCTGAACGCAGCCAGCTCAGTCGAACTGCCGGAAGTCCGGCTTGCGCTTCTCGAAGAACGCCTTGAACGCCTCGCGCGCTTCCGGCGCAAGCAGCATCTCGCCGAAGTGCACCGCTTCCTCCGCCATCTGCGTTTGCAGCTCATGCTGGCCGCGCTTCATCAGACTCTTCGTCACTCGCAGCGACGAGGCCGGCAGCGCCGCCAGCTTCGCTGCTTGCGCGGCCGCAAATGCATCCACTTCGGTCGCGGGCAGCACGCGATTCACGAAGCCCATGCGTCGCGCTTCAGCGGCGTCGAATGCTTCGCCGAGCAGCAGCTTTTCCGCTGCGGCCTGATAACCGGCCACGCGCTGCAACAGCAAACTCGAGGCCGCTTCCGGACACAACCCGAGTTGCGTGAACGGCAGCGAAAAGCTCGCCGTATCCGCTGCATACACCAGATCGCAGTGCAGCAGCAGCGTCGTGCCGACGCCGACTGCCGGCCCCGCTACGGACGCCACCACCGGCTTTTCCGCCGAACTGATCGCTCGCAGAAACTGGAATACCGGCGAGTTTTCGCCGCCCGGCGGCTTCTTCATGAAGTCTTCGAGATCGTTGCCGGCGCTGAAAATGCCGGCGCTTCCGCGAATCAGAATCGCCCGAATCGATGTGTCGCCCTGCGCTTCCACCAACGCGTCGGCCATCGTCTGATACATCGCGGCCGTGATCGCATTTTTCTTGTCGGGCCGGTTGAAGGCAATCGTCAGCACGCCGTTGGCGCGCTCGACCAGAATATCCATTGTCATCTCCTCGTACTCCTGGTTGCTGCTGAATGGAAAAAACGGTTCGCAAGCCAGGTGGCCTGCGAACCGTTTCCGCGGTCCCTAGGGGATCACTGCTGGGCTCACCGCAGTGTTCGCTGCGGTGACCACCTCGGGGACCATGGCAAACACGATTACAGACGTTCGATGATGCCCGCAGCGCCCATGCCGGTACCGACGCACATCGTCACCATGCCGTACTTGAAGTTACGGCGACGCAGGCCGTGCACAACCGTCGACGCACGAATTGCGCCGGTCGCACCGAGCGGGTGGCCGAGTGCAATCGCGCCGCCGAGCGGGTTGATTTTCGACGGATCGAGACCGAGGTCCTGAATCACCGCCAGCGATTGCGCGGCGAACGCTTCGTTCAGCTCGATCCAGTCCATGTCTTCGATCTTCAGGCCGGCGGCCTTCAGTGCGGCCGGAATCGCTTCCTTCGGACCGATACCCATGATTTCCGGCGGCACGCCGCGCACGGCGAAGCTGACGAAACGGGCGAGCGGCGTCAGGTTGAATTCCTTCAGCATCTTTTCCGAGACGACGATCAGGGCACCCGCGCCGTCCGATGTCTGCGAGCTGTTGCCCGCCGTCACCGAACCCTTGTTCGCGAACACCGCGCGCAGTTTTGCCAGACCTTCCAGCGTCGTTTCCGCACGCGGGCCTTCGTCGAGCGCGACTTCGCGCGTCTTGATACGCACTTCGCCGGTAGCGAGGTCGGGGAAACGCTCGGTAATCGTGTACGCGGCGATTTCGTCGTTGAACTCGCCGGCTTGCTGCGCGGCGATAGCGCGGCGATGCGATTCGACCGAGAACGCGTCTTGCGCTTCGCGGCTGATCTTCCAGCGCTCAGCGACCTTCTCCGCGGTCAGGCCCATGCCGTAGGCGATGCCGATATCTTCGTTGCGATCGAAGATATGCGGCGACATCGACGGCTTGTTGCCCATCATCGGCACCATGCTCATCGATTCGCAGCCACCCGCGATCATCGCGTCCGATTCGCCGACGCGAATCCGGTCAGCCGCCATGGCCAGCGCGGTCAGGCCCGAAGCGCAGAAGCGGTTCACCGTGACACCGCCCACCGTGTTCGGCAAGCCGGCCAGCAGTGCGCCCATGCGCGCAACATTCAACCCTTGCTCCGCTTCCGGAATCGCACAGCCGATGATCGCGTCTTCGATTACCTTCGTATCGAGGCCGGGCACTTGTGCTACAGCCGACTTGATCGCGTGCACCAGCAGTTCGTCTGGGCGCGTGTTCTTGAACATCCCGCGCGGCGCCTTGCCGATCGGCGTGCGGCTCGCGGCGACGATGTATGCGTCTTGCAATTGCTTTGCCATTTGAAGCTCCTTTGTCGACCAGAGTTAGCGCTTTAGCGCTTACTCTGGCCCCATGCAGTCTTATCGCGGTCGGCGGGAGTTGGCGCTTTAGCGCTTACTCCCGTCCCATGCATATAGATGCGAACCGCTCGTCGCTTAGTTGCGCACCGGCTTGCCGGTTTGCAGCATGCCCATGATCCGTTCCTGCGTCTTTTGCGTGCCGAGCAGATCGACGAACGCTTGACGCTCGAGTTTGAGCAGCCATTCTTCGTCGACGAGGCTGCCCGCTTCCACGTCACCGCCGCACACCGCTTCCGCGATACGGCTCGCAATCAGGAAATCGTGCTCGCTGATGAAACGGCCGTCGCGCATGTTGACGAGCGATGCCTTGATGGTCGCAATCGCCGAGCGGCCTGCCACCGGCACTTGCGTGACACGCAGCGGCGGACGGTAACCCGCGGCGGACAGCGCGCGCGCTTCCTTCTTCGCGATGTCGAGCAGTTCGAACACGTTGAAGACGATCGTGTCGGACGGCTTCAGGTAGCCCATTGCGCGGGCGTCGAGTGCCGAGGCCGAGACCTTCGCCATCGCCGCGTTTTCGAACGGTTTCTGAACGAACTTCAGCAGGTCGTTGGTCGCGCCGGCTGCGGTCGCGGCTTCCGCTGCGCGCAGTGCCGCTTCCTTCAGACCGCCGCCCGCGGGCACGAGACCCACGCCGACTTCCACCAGACCGATGTAGCTTTCGATGTGCGCGACACGCTTCGCGCTATGCAGCGCAAGCTCGCAGCCGCCGCCGAGCGCGATGCCCGACACAGCCGAAATGACCGGCACGCTCGCATACTTCACACGCAGCATGCCTTGCTGGAATTTCTTCACGAACGGCTCGATGCCCTTCGCGCCGCCCATCATGAACGCAGGCATGGCTTCTTCGAGGTTCGCACCTGCGGAGAACGGGCCGCCCGGCGTGCCGAGTTTCAGCGACGTCGGCTGCCACACGACCAGACCCTTGTAGTCTTTTTCGGCCAGTTCGATAGCCTGCGTCAGACCGTCGATCACCGACGGTCCGATCGTGTTCATCTTGCTCTTGAACGACACGATCAGGACGTCGTTCTCGCCTGCACGGTCGTCGACCCACGCGCGCACGGCGTCGGTTTCGAACAGCGTCTTGCCGTAGGTCTTCGGATCAGCCGACGTTTCGCCGACCAACGGTGCGCGGAACACCTGCTTGTCGTAGACCGACAGCGACGAACGCGGCACGAACGTCTTCGAAGCCGGCGACCACGAACCTTCGTTCGTATGCACGCCACCCTTTTCAGCCACCGGGCCTTCCAGCACCCACGACGGCAGCGGCACATTCGACAGACCCTTGCCGGCCGCGATGTCTTCCTGCACCCATTCGGCGACCTGCTTCCAGCCGGCCGTCTGCCAGCCTTCGAACGGACCTTCGTTCCAGCCGAAACCCCAACGGATGGCCAGATCGACGTCACGCGCGTTGTCAGCGATCGATTCCAGATGCACGCCAATGTAGTGATACACGTCGCGGAAAATCGACCACAGGAATTGCGCTTGCGGATGCTCCGATTCGCGCAGGAGCTTCAGACGCTCTGCCGCCGGACGCTTCAGAATGCGGCCGACCAGTTCGTCCGCTTTCGCGCCGCCGTCGACATACTCGCCCGTCTTCGGGTCGAGCACCTTGATGGCCTTGCCTTCCTTCTTGTAGAAGCCGCCGCCGGTCTTCTGACCGAGTGCGCCCTTCTTCACGAGTTCGGCCAGCACAGGCGGCGTTTCGTAGACCGCGAAGAACGGATCGTCCTTCAGGGTATCCTGCATCGTCTTGATGACGTGCGCCATCGTGTCCAGACCGACCACGTCAGCGGTGCGGAACGTGGCGGACTTCGCGCGACCCAGGCGTGAGCCTGTCAGGTCGTCCACTTCGTCGAAACGCAGGCCGAACTTGGCGGCTTCCGTAATCACGGCGAGGATCGAGAAAATACCGACGCGGTTGGCGATGAAGTTCGGCGTGTCTTTCGCCCGCACGACACCCTTGCCGACCACGCTCGTCAGGAACGATTCGAGTTGGTCGAGGATTTCCGGACGCGTCGTCGCGGTCGGAATCAGTTCGACCAGGTGCATGTAGCGCGGCGGATTGAAGAAGTGCACGCCGCAGAAGCGCGCCTTCAGCTCATCCGAGAAACCGTTCGACAGTTCGGTGATCGACAGACCCGACGTGTTGGTCGCGAAGATCGCATTCGGCGCAATGTGCGGCGACACTTTCTTGTACAGGTCGTGCTTCCAGTCCATGCGTTCGGCGATCGCTTCGATCACGAGGTCGCACTCGGCGAGCTTCTCAATGTCGTCGTCGTAATTCGCGGGCTGGATGTATTGTGCGTCGTCCTTCACGCCGAACGGCGCGGGCGACAGCTTCTTCAGATTCTCGATCGCCTTCAGGGCGATCGCGTTCTTCGGGCCTTCCTTGGCAGGCAGGTCGAACAGCAGCACGGGCACCTTGGCGTTGATCAGGTGCGCGGCGATCTGCGCGCCCATCACGCCGGCGCCGAGCACGGCTACCTTGCGAATGATCAGATTGCTCACGTCGTTCCTCCGGGGGAGTTATGCGGTCTCGCGAATGTGTCTCTTACGTTTCGCGATGTGTGGCTTGTGGCGGTGGAAGGCGCCACGCCGCTTGAGGGCGTGGCGCTTGCCGTAAAGGTTGTGCCTTAGAACAGCGACTCTTCGACGTCCATCATCGACTTCGAACCGGCGCGTGCCTGACGGATCGTCATGGCCGTTTCCGGCAGCAGCTTCGCGAAGTAGAAGCGTGCGGTAGCGAGCTTCGCCTTGTAGAACGGATCGCCCGATGCTTCGTTATCCAGCGCGATACGTGCCATGCGCGCCCAGAAGTACGAGAACACCAGATGGCCGACGGTGCGCAGATACGGCACGGCGGCGGCGCCGACTTCGTCCGGGTTCTGCATGGCCTTCATGCCGATTTCCATCGTCAGCTTCTGAACCTTGTCGCCGATGTCGGCGAGCGGGTTGATGAACTCCTGCATTTCCGGCTTCACGCCTTCCGCTTCGACGAAATCCGACACCAGCTTGCCGAACTTCTTCATCTTGGCGCCCATGTCGCCGAGAATCTTGCGGCCCAGCAGGTCGAGCGCCTGAATCGCGTTGGTGCCTTCGTAGATCATGTTGATACGCGCGTCGCGCACGTATTGCTCCATGCCCCACTCGGTAATGAAACCGTGGCCGCCGTAGATCTGCATGGCGTGGTTGGTGCTCTCGAACGCGTTGTCCGAGAGGAATGCCTTCAGGATCGGCGTGAGCAACGCGACGAGGTCGGCGGCTTCCTTACGCACCGATTCGTCGGCGTGCGACAGTTCCTTGTCGATGTGCAGCGCGGACCAGTACGAGAACGCGCGCGCGCCTTCAGCGTAGGCCTTCTGCGTGAGCAGCATGCGGCGCACGTCCGGGTGGACGATGATCGGGTCAGCCGCTTTTTCCGGTGCTTTCGGACCGGTCAGCGAACGCATTTGCAGACGCTCTTTCGCGTACGTCAGCGAGTTCTGATAACCGATTTCGGTCAGACCCAGGCTCTGCATGCCGACGCCCAGACGCGCGGCGTTCATCATCACGAACATCGCGTTCAAGCCCTTGTTCGGCTCACCGACCAGCCAGCCCTTCGCGTTGTCCAGATTGATCACCGCGGTCGCGTTGCCGTGAATGCCCATCTTGTGTTCGATGGAACCGCACTTCACGCCGTTGCGCTCGCCCGGCTCACCCGCTTCGTTCGGGATGAACTTCGGCACGATGAAGAGCGAAATACCCTTGGTGCCATTCGGTGCGCCCGGCAGACGTGCGAGCACGAGGTGAACGATGTTCTCCGAGAGATCGTGTTCACCGCTGGAGATGAAAATCTTCGTGCCGCTGATTGCGTACGAGCCGTCGCTGTTAGGTTCGGCCTTGGTGCGCAGGATGCCGAGATCGGTGCCGCAATGCGGTTCGGTCAGACACATCGTGCCGGTCCAGACCCCCGCGACCAGCTTCGGCAGATAGCGTTGCTGCAGTTCCGGCGTGCCGTGCGCGTGCAGACATTCGTACGCGCCATGCGACAGGCCCGGGTACATCGTCCACGCCTGGTTCGCCGAGTTCAGCATTTCATACAGCGCGTTGTTGACGAACGCGGGCAGGCCCTGGCCGCCGTATTCCGGATCGCAGCCGAGTGCCGGCCAACCGGCTTCCACATATTGCTTATAGGCTTCCTTGAAGCCCTTCGGCGTGGTCACGACGCCGTCGCCGACGTACGTGCAGCCTTCCTGGTCGCCGCTGTAATTAAGCGGGAACAGCACTTCGGAGCAGAACTTGCCGGCCTCTTCGAGCACGGCGTTGATCGTGTCCGCATCGAGATCCGCGTGCTTCGGCATCTGCTTGATCTCGGCTTCGACGTTAAGCAGCTCGTGCAAAACGAATTGCATGTCGCGCAGCGGCGCGGCGTACTGTCCCATGACTCTCTCTCCCAAGTTTGACAAGGAGCCAGGCCGTTAGCTGAGTCCGTGGATCGGATCTTTCAGCGCCGCTGAATCTGCTTGAAGTTCGGCGGTTCTGCTAACGGCTTTCGCTCTGATACGAAACAATCAATTTTTCCAGCGCGGCCCACGTCAGACGCACTGCATCCGGCAAGTGCAGGAAGCGCGCGTCGTGATGCAGACCGAGCGTGACGCTGTAAAGTTCGAACAGCATCAGCTGCGGATCGGTATCAGCGCGCAGATGCCCTTCTTCCATCGCCTGCGAAATTGCACGAGTGAGCGCCGCACGCCAGATCGTCACGCTCGACACCAGTTGCTCACGCACCGGGTTGTCTCCGCGGTCGTCATACTCGACGGCGCCGCTGATGTAGATGCACCCCGTGGTGACTTCCTGAATGCGTTTCTCGATCCAGCGGGAAATCATCGCGCGCAAGCGCGGCAATCCACGAGGCTCACGCAAACTCGGGAAAAACACCTCGTCTTCGAAACGACGGTGGTATTCGCGCACGACTTCGACCTGCAAATCCTCGCGCGACCCGAAATGCGCGAACACACCGCTTTTGCTCATCTGCATGCGCTCGGCCAGCAACCCAATCGTCAGACCTTCCAGTCCGTCGCGGCTTGCCAGATCAAGTGCTGCTTCGAGAATCGCGACTCGTGTTTGTTCGCCTTTTCGCATAGCTTTTTTACCGTTCTAATGTGACCGAAAGAAAATCGAACGGCCGTACTATTATTGTGTGCGGCCGTCCGCTAAACAAGGACTTTATTAGAAACCGGTTTCTAACCCGGCTTCAATTCTGCGGCATCCGTCAATCAGAGGAAGGAGATTTTTTAGAGGCCTTTGCCTTCTTATGTTTCCTTTCATTGACACCGCGCCCTTACGCTTATGTGAGAGAGGGGAAAGCGCTAGTCATAGCCACCCACCGTCAACAGCTTCATCACGGCCCGGTAGGTCGTGTAAGCGAGCCAGTTGAGGGCGCGCTCGCCCGCAGGACGGGCCTCGTAGCGCGCCTCGTCGATCCGGCGCGAATCCTTGAACGCAACGAGAATTGCTTCGCGCAGCGCACCAATCGACGGGTCGTTCACCAGCACCACGTTAGCTTCATTGTTGAGCATCAGGCTCAGCGCGTCGAGGTTCGACGAGCCGACTGTGCCCCAGTTCGAATCCACCACCGCGACCTTGCCGTGCAGCATGGTTTTCTCGTACTCGGCGATCTGCACGCCGGCTTTCAGCAGCGCACGATACAGGAACGGCACCGCGTAATCGAGCGCCTTGAACTCCTTGCGCCCGATGATGAGCTTCACGTCGACGCCGCGCCGCGCCGCGAATACCAGCGCGCGCCGCAGCTTGCGGCCCGGCATGAAATACGGATTGGCCAGCAACACTTCACTGCGCGCCTGGCCGATCGCGGTCAGATATGCCTTTTCGATGGCGCGGCGGTTGATCAGGTTGTCACGCGCGACGAAGGCCACGCAAGGCTGGCCGCCGGCCCAAAGCGCCTCGTTACGGTTGCGGCGCCGGCGACGCAAGGAGCCGAGGGACGCCATGGTCTTCGGTCCGAGATCGGGCTCGAGCGACTCCAGAGGCCGATGCCCAAGCTGAATGCGCCGCCATTGCACCTCGAACGCCTGGCGGATATCGGCGACCACCGGTCCGTGCAGTTCCACGGCGAAATCCCAGCGCCGGTAAGGCAGCTTCTCGCCGTTGTTCTCGTAGTCGTCGACGATGTTGATGCCGCCGCAATAACCGAACTGATCGTCCACCACCGCGATCTTGCGGTGCGTCCGCGAGAAGCCAAAGCGGCCGAACAGATGCGGATTGTAGATGCGGTGGTCGATGCCGGCGAGCGGCCACTCGTTGAACATCGGCAGGCGCTCGGTGCCGATACCGTCGGTAATCACGCGCACCTTTACGCCGCGCGCCGCGGCGCGCAGCAACGCCGCGCTGACGGCCTGACCTGCGCTGTCGTCACAGAAAATATAGGTTTCGAGAACCACATCGCTCTGTGCCGCGTCGATGCGTTCGATCAGCGCGGCAAAGAACTCCTCGCCGGAACGCAGCAGCTTGACGTCATTGCCGCTGGTAAAGCGGTAGCGTTGCCAGTAGCGGCGGCCGAGCAGCGATTGCCGGAGTCGCGCGAAACGGCGCGCGCCGCCGACGCTCACCGGGCACGCTCCTTGGGCTGGCCATTCAGGCGCCCAGCGAGTCGCTTCGGCAATTGCAGGATCGCGTCAGCATTCGACGACGAAAAGCAGCGCGAGGCCGCCTCTTCATACGGCAACCACAGAAACGCGGTGTGCTCGCGCGGCGCGAGCGTCACTTCGAGCTGCTCGGGTACTTCCAGGCTGAACCAATGCTCGGTGTTGTGGATCACGCCCTCGGCATAGCGATACCGGAACTGGGGATAGATTTCATATTCGATCGAGTACTGCCAGTCGAACAGCGCGCTGTGCGGCACGAGCGTACTGCCAACCACGATACCGGTTTCCTCGGCCACCTCGCGCGTCGCCGTCTCAATGAAGGGTTCGTCGAGCCGGTCTTTCGAACCGGTCACCGATTGCCAGAAATCTGCGTGATCGGCACGCCGGATCAACAGCACGTCGAGCGCGGGCGTATGGATGATGACGAGTACGGATTGCGGGATCTTCGGCGGTTTCGGCATGGCGTAAAAACTGGGCGCAACGCTTGCGCGGTGCATGTCGGCGATCCGTCCGGTGAGAGGTGGAGACCGGTTGCTTGGACTGTAACGCAAAAAACGAAAAAGGCGCATCACGCGCCTTTTTCGTTTGCTCCTTCGTTAGCTCTTTGGCGCCGGTTACCCGGCAGCCTGCCTTCGACGTGCTACTGCTTAGACCTTCGGTTCCGGCTGACGCAGACGGATGTGCAACTCGCGCAACTGGCGCTCGTCCACTTCGCTCGGCGCCTGCGTGAGCAGACACTGCGCGCGTTGCGTCTTCGGGAATGCGATCACGTCGCGGATCGAATCGGCGCCGGCCATCATCGTGATGATGCGGTCCAGACCGAATGCGATACCACCGTGCGGCGGCGCGCCGTATTGCAGCGCGTCGAGCAGGAAGCCGAACTTGGCTTGCGCTTCTTCCGCACCGATCTTCAGCGCGCGGAACACCTTGCTCTGCACTTCTTCACGGTGGATACGCACCGAACCGCCGCCGATTTCCCAGCCGTTCAGCACCATGTCGTAGGCCTTCGCGAGGCAGCGCGCCGGATCCGTTTCCAGATACTCGAGGTGCTCGTCCTTCGGGCTCGTGAACGGGTGATGCGCGGCGACGTAGCGGTTGTCTTCCTCGTCGTACTCGAACATCGGGAAGTCGACCACCCACAGCGGCTTCCAGCCGGATTCGACCAGGCCGTTGGCCTTGCCGAATTCCGAATGACCGATCTTCAGACGCAGTGCGCCCAGGCTGTCGTTCACCACCTTCGCGCGATCTGCCGCGAAGAAAATGATGTCGCCGTCTTGCGCGCCGGTGCGCTCGATGATCGCCTTGACGGCTTCGTCGTGCAGGTTCTTGACGATCGGGCTTTGCAGACCGTCACGGCCCTTCGCCACTTCGTTGACCTTGATCCATGCCAGACCCTTCGCGCCGTAGATGCGCACGAATTCCGTGTAGCTGTCGATGTCGCCACGCGAGAGCTCGCCGCCCTTCGGCACGCGGATCGCCGCGACGCGGCCGTCTTTCGTGTTGGCCGGCGTGCTGAACACCTTGAAGTCGACGTCCTTGACAGCGTCCGTCAGGTCCGTGAATTCGAGCTTGACGCGCAGGTCCGGCTTGTCCGAACCGAAACGGCGCATGGCTTCCGAGTACTCCATGACCGGGAATTTCTCGGCCAGTTCGACGCCGATCGTTTCCTTGAACACGTGACGGATCATCGCTTCGAACAGATCGCGAATTTCCTGTTCCGACAGGAACGAGGTTTCGCAGTCGATCTGCGTGAATTCCGGCTGACGGTCAGCGCGCAGGTCTTCGTCGCGGAAGCACTTGACGATCTGGTAGTAGCGATCGAAGTTCGCCACCATCAGCAGTTGCTTGAACAGTTGCGGCGATTGCGGCAGCGCGAAAAACTGGCCCGGGTTGGTACGCGACGGCACGAGGTAATCGCGTGCGCCTTCCGGCGTGCTCTTGGTGAGCATCGGCGTTTCGATGTCGATGAAACCCAGCGCGTCCAGATACTTGCGTACTTCGATCGCGACGCGATAACGCAAACGCAGGTTGTGCTGCATCTGCGGGCGGCGCAGGTCGAGCACGCGGTGCGTCAGGCGCGTGGTTTCCGACAGGTTGTCGTCGTCGAGCTGGAACGGCGGCGTGATCGACGGGTTCAGCACGATCAGCTCGTGGCACAGCACTTCGATTTTGCCGCTCTTCAGCGAGGCGTTCGTCGTGCCTTCCGGACGGGCGCGAACCACGCCCTTGATCTGCAGGCAGAACTCGTTCCGGACGCCTTCGGCCGTCTTGAACATCTCCGCGCGATCCGGATCGCAGACGACCTGAACGAGGCCTTCGCGGTCGCGCAGGTCGATGAAGATGACGCCGCCATGGTCGCGGCGGCGGCTTACCCAGCCACACAGCGAGACAGTTTGGCCCAGCAGTTCTTCGGTCACCAGACCGCAGTATTCAGATCTCATCGACATGATGTTTGTCTTTCGTTTTGCATTAGTTGAACGGCGCGCAGCAATCAAACCCTGCGCACCGGCATTACAGCGGAGGCTCGACTGTCGTGCGGCGCACCACCGGCGCCGGCGGCGCGGACGGCGCCACGACGCCCATCGAGACGATGTACTTGAGCGCAGCGTCGACCGTCATGTCGAGTTCGATCACTTCGCTCTTGGGCACCATCAGGAAGAAGCCGGACGTTGGGTTCGGCGTAGTCGGCACATACACGCTGACGTGATCTTCTTTCAGGTGGTTGACCACGTCGCCGCCCGGAATGCCGGTCAGAAACGCAATCGTATAGGAACCGCGGCGCGGGTACTCGATCAGGAGCGCCTTGCGAAACGCATTGCCGCTGCTCGACAACAAAGTGTCCGACACCTGCTTCACGCTGGTGTAGATCGGGCCGACCACCGGAATGTGAGCGACCACGACTTCCCACCACTTCACGAGCTTCTGGCCGATGAAGTTTTGCGTCAACAGCCCGACGACAAAGATGAACGCCAGCGTCAGGACCGCGCCGAGGCCCGGCAAACGGAAGCCGAGCGCGCGCTCCGGCTGCCATGAGGTCGGCAGCAGCAACAGCGTCTGGTCCATCGTGCCGATGATCAGGCCGAGCACCCACAGTGTGATAGCCAGAGGCACCAGCACCAGCAGGCCCGTCAGGAACACCGATTTGAGCGTCGTTTTTTTCGTCGTCATGTGTACCGCCAGAAAGCCGCGCGAGCCGATACCCGACGCGCGGCGTGTGCGCCGCCCCTAAGGGCGGCAGTCCCACTAGGCGCTGCCGGAACCGCTCGAACTCGCCGATGCGGCCGGTGCGGCAGCGGGCGCGGCAGGCGTTGCGGCTGCGCCCGATGAACCGGAGGCAGCCGTGCCGTTGGCCGAAGCCGTGTCGGATTTCGCGGCGCCGTCATTCGCGGCTGCAGCGTTTTCGCCCGAATTCGCATTCGAGCCGCCATTCGCGTCGGGTTTGGCCGGCGCGCCTGCGCCGCTGTTACCGCCGCGGAAATCGGTCACATACCAGCCGGAGCCCTTCAACTGGAAACCGGCTGCAGTCACCTGCTTGCGAAAGGTGTCTTTCCCGCACTCGGGACATTGCGTCAACTGCGGGTCGCTCATCTTCTGAAGCACGTCCTTCCCGAAGCCGCATGACTCGCAACGATAAGCGTAGATCGGCATGAACTTTTCCCTACTGAAATCTTGTAAACGCTTGCAAAGCCTTGAATTATAGCCGCAAACGACACCCCTTCCCCGGATTTTGGGGACGAGCGCCAGACGCAGCCGCCGTCCACGTAAATGGGGGCGGCCGTTATCGAATCAAGTGCGGCCCGAGCCGCCGTCACGCGCGACAGCGTCATCAGGCACGGCGGCACCAGGTCATCCAGCGCTCGCGGCCGGCAAAGACGGCAATCGAATCGTGCACCGCTTCGTCTTCGATCAGCTCGAAGTACGGTGTAAGCAACGCGTCGAGTTCGGCGCGCTCGATACCGAACGGCGGCCCCTTCGGCGTCGCGCCGACGAAAAAGAAACCCGCCAGCAACGCACCGTCGGGCAACAATCCGGCCATCCGCCGCGCGTAGTCGGCGCGGCGCGCCAACGGCAACGCACACAGGAACGCACGCTCGTAGATCCATCCGGGCGTGAACGGCGGCGCGTAAGCGAAGAAGTCAGCCTGCTCGACCAGTTGCTCATGCTGCGCGCCCAACTGTTCGCGTGCAGCGGCGACGGCGGCGGCCGAAAAATCGATTGCCCGAACCGGATTGCCCTTCTGCGCCAGCCATAGCGCTTCGTAGGCGCTGCCGCAACCCGGAATCAATACCGCAGCGTCGCGATGCCGCTCGGCGAATGACTGGAACGCCGCCGGAACGCCTGCCTGATCCCACGGCGTGAAACGGCGCTCGAAGCGCTCGTCCCAGAACTCAGGCGAATTGGGATCGCGGGTCGCGAAGTCAGGGCCGGAAGGTTGATTCGGGTCGCTCATGGCATGCCTCATATGGATCTCGATCGGGATCAACCGCCGTAAGCGAAAACCAGAAACGCTCGCGCCAGCACCGCGCCGACGCCGACCGCCACGCCGAACAGCAGCAAGCCTTGTAACAACCGGTTGGTGCGCTTCTGCTCGAGCAGAATCTGGCGAATCATGTCGTCATTTGCGCCGCGCGTGGTGTCGTGGCGTGCGGCCAACACGTGGTGAATCAGGCGCGGCAACTGCGGCAGCGTCTTGCTCCACTGCGGCGCCTCGATCTTCAGCCGCTCGTACCAGCCGCGCAGACCGATCTGCTCGTTCATCCAGCGTTCGAGATAGGGCTTGGCCGTCTTCCACAGGTCCAGCTCAGGATCGAGCGAGCGGCCGAGCCCTTCCACGTTCAACATGGTTTTTTGCAGCAGTACCAGTTGCGGCTGGATCTCCACGTTGAAGCGGCGCGAGGTCGAGAACAGGCGCATCAGCACCTGACCGAGCGAAATATCCTTCAACGCGCGGTCGAAATAGGGCTCGCACACGGCGCGGATCGCGCTTTCCAGTTCCTCGACCCGGGTAGTCGGCGGCACCCAGCCCGACTCCAGATGCAGCGTGGCGACGCGGTGGTAGTCACGCTTGAAGAAAGCGAGGAAGTTCTGGGCGAGGTAGTTCTTATCGAAATCCGACAGCGCGCCGATGATGCCAAAGTCGAGCGCGATATACCGGCCGAAGTGCGCCGGATTGAGGCTCACCTGAATGTTGCCCGGGTGCATGTCGGCGTGAAAAAAACCATCGCGGAACACTTGGGTAAAGAAAATTTCGACGCCTTCGCGCGCCAGCTTCGGAATATCGACGCCCGCTGCGCGCAGCGTCTCCACCTGGCTGATCGGCACGCCGACCATGCGTTCCATCACCAGCACCGTGGGCGTGCAGAACTCCCAGTACATTTCCGGCACGAGCAGCAGATCGAGCCCGGCAAAATTGCGGCGCAACTGACTGCCGTTGGCCGCTTCGCGCATCAGATCGAGTTCGTCGTGCAAATATTTGTCGAATTCGGCGACCACCTCGCGCGGCTTGAGGCGCTTGCCGTCGGCCCACAGGCGCTCAGCCCAGACGGCGATGTCGCGCAGCAAGGCCAGGTCGGAGTCGATCACCGGCAACATGTTCGGCCGCAGCACCTTCACGGCAACCGCCTTGCCCGCGTGCTGCCCGGCTTTCACCTTCGCAAAGTGAACCTGCGCGATCGACGCACTCGCCACCGGCACCCGCTCGAAATCGTCGAACAGCACGTCGACAGGGGCGCCGAGCGACTTCTCGACCAACCCGATCGCCACCGCCGAGTCGAACGGCGGCACCTGATCCTGCAGCTTCGCCAGTTCGTTCGCGATATCCACCGGCAACAAATCGCGCCGCGTGGATAGCACCTGGCCAAACTTGACGAAGATCGGCCCGAGGCTTTCGAGCGCGAGCCGCAAGCGCACGCCCGGCGGCGCGTCGAACTTGCGGCCGATCGTGGTGATCCGCAGCAGCAAACGCACACGCCGGTCGTTGACGCGGCTGAGCATCATCTCATCGAGACCGAAGCGGATGACCGTAAAGAAAATCTTGAGGAAACGCAGAAAACGCATAGTTGTGCCCGGTGACTAGCGCGTGCCGCGCGACGTGGCGGCGCCGCCCGGCGCATCTGCACCGCGGGCTTCGACCTTCAGTTCAAGACGTTCAAGGCGCTTTTCCACGCGCGCCAAAGCATCACGTGTGCGGGCCAGTTCGACGTTGAAGTCCTCCAGCGCGGCACGCCGCACCAGTTGCGGATTTTCGTCGAGCAGGTATTCGGCAGCCGTGTCGAGCAGATTGCGGCCCGTGCGCCGCGCATGTTCGCCGACCGTGCGCACGACCGACGCCACCCGCCACGCCGGGCCGTCGCCGATGAGCTTTGCCAGATCCTCTTCCGGTTCCCAGCGCAGATGCTCGGCGAGTTTGGCGACCACCGTCGCAAACTCGGCGTCGCCTTCGATCTTGACGTGCTTCATCACGGCGGCCTGACCGCCTTGCACAAAGGCCGGCAACGCATCGGACGGCACCGAGATCGTCACATCGAACTGTTGCGCCTCGGTTTCGTCAACCGCACTCAGGTAGCCATCCGGCTGCACCAATAACATCAGCACGACGGGTGGACAGGACAGTCTCGCGGTCTTGCCCGCGTAGGGGGCGAGGCGCTCACGGGCCCACGATTCGCGGGCGAGCAGGTGATTGACGGCAGCAGCGAAGGGCTTGGCGGCGAGGGTCATTGAAAGTGGCAAGAAAAAACCCGCGCAGGCGAGTTGCCCGCGCGGGTTCCTATTGTAACGTCCGTTCGCTTCGCGGCTTGCTATGCCGAACGGCCAACGTTTTGTGCGAAATCAGGGTAAGCCGTGCTGCCTGCACTCCGGCTCCCCACTGCCTCAGTGCTGCGCCACCTGCTGAATGCCGGCCAGCAGCCAGCCTTCGCCTGCGCGGTTGGACTTCGTCAAGTTCCAGACTTCGACGAACGGCTCAGCCGCCGCACCTGCCGATTCGCGGATCAGGCCGGAGAAGCGCACGCTGGCGAAATATTCGCTCGCGCGTTCTTCGACGCCCAGCAACTCCGCGTTCAATTGCACCACGTCCGTCAGATTGGACTCGGCACCGCGCGACGACAGATCGACCTTCACTTCAGCGAACATTTCCGGCGTAGTGAATTCGCGGATGTCTTCCTGGTTGCCGACGTCCCACGCGGCTTGCAGGCGCACAAAGTAAACCTTGGCGTTGCGCAGGAACGCTTCCGAATCAAAGCCGGCCGGGATAGAGGGCGCGGCGTTGACCGACGGCGTGGTCAGCGGGCTGCCTTGCGGCTCGAGATACGAACCGGTGGGCGGCGCGCTGTAACGCGGCTCCTGCGAGTAACCGGTCCCGCCAGCGTTCAGCGACGGCGAGCTGCCGGCGTACGCCGGTTGCGCCGTATTGCGCTTGCGGCCCATAAATTTGCGGATCAGCCAGATACCGATCATGGCGACCACCGCAATCACGATGATATTAGCCATGGCGCCGGCAAACGCGCCGCCCAGACCGAAGTGCGACAACAACGCAGCGATACCGAGACCGGCCGCGAGACCGGCGATCGGCCCGAGCCAGCGCGAGCGGTTAGGCGCAGCTGCCGGCGTCGGCGCAGGCGCCGGTGCCGGCTGCGCGCGCTGCTGCATGGCCTGATTGCTTTGGGAAGGTTGCGACGGGGTCGACTGCTGCTGAACCGTGTTCGACTGACGGCCAAGACTACGGCCACCGCCCATGCGGCGAGCTTCCGCATCGAGCGAGGCGAGAGAGCCGGCCATGATCAGGCCGACCATCGCGATCAGTCCGATTCGTCTCACCAGCGACCGTTTAACCTTACGGATAGATAACACGCCTGAATCGGACATTTTCGTACTTTCCTTTAAAAAACGATGGGTTAGGAACCCTAGTATTTGGTCCCCACATGTAAAGCTACCACGCCAGCTGACAAATTGTAATATTTGACGCCGTCCAGGCCCGCTTGTTCCATCATTGTTTTTAAAGTTTCCTGGTCCGGATGCATCCGGATCGATTCCGCCAGGTAGCGGTAGCTCTCGGCGTCCTTCGCAAAACGGTCGCCAAGCCACGGCAACACCTTGAACGAATAGACGTCGTAGACCTTTTTAAGCGGATCCCACACCTTCGAGAACTCCAGCACCAGCAGACGGCCTGCCGGTTTCAACACGCGGCGCATCTCGGCCAGCGCCACATCCTTGTGCGTCATGTTGCGCAAGCCGAAGGCCACCGTCACCACATCGAAGTAATTGTCCGGAAAGGGGATCTTTTCGGCGTCGCAAAGCAGCGCCGGCGTGATCACGCCCTTATCCAGCAAGCGGTCGCGGCCCACGCGCAGCATCGATTCATTGATGTCGGTGTGCCAGACCTCGCCGGTTTCGCCCGCCTGTTTGGCGAACGCCTTGGACAGGTCGCCCGTGCCCCCGGCGATGTCGAGCACCTTGAAACCCGGCCGGACGTTGGCCTGGGCGATCGTGAACATCTTCCACGCCCGGTGCAACCCGCCCGACATCAGGTCGTTCATCAAGTCGTAGTTGGAGGCGACCGAGTGGAACACGCCCGCCACCTTCTGCGCTTTTTCCTGTTCGTCGACCGATTGAAAGCCGAAGTGGGTTTTGCTCATCGCGCTCGTCCTTTCGCGTATTCTGAAATGTTGCGCCGCATCAGCGCGGCGATCAGGGCGAATCGTATCAGTGACAGTGTCCGTGTGCAGCACCGGCTAGTGACAGTGTCCGTGCGCGGCACCGGCTGGCGCCATCGGTGCGTCGCGGTCGACGCCGGCCGCCTGAAGTTTGGCGAGATAATCGCGCCAGAGTTCATCCTGGCGGACGGCCATGTCGTGCAGCAGGTCCCAGGAATAGATGCCGGTGGCATGCCCGTCGGAGAAAGTCGGCTGCAGGGCGTAGTTGCCGACGCCTTCGATCATCGTGATCGTGACGTCGCGCTTACCGGTCTGCAACGTTTCCTGGCCGGGCCCGTGGCCCATCACTTCTGCTGACGGCGAGTACACGCGCAACAGTTCGAACGGCAGGAGATACGTTTCGCCGTTTGCGTATTGCAATTCAAGTACGCGCGATTTGGAATGCACGACCACGCCGGTTGGCACCGGGGTATCGCGAGTCAGTCCGCTCATGTTGACCTCATCATAAGAAAACGCCGGGGCGCCCCAGGTTTTCAGCCCTTCGGGAAGTCCCCTTGGGGGGCTGGCGCGAAGCGTCACACGTTCGGGGGCGCTCAGCCAAGCGCCTGTTCGATTTCCTCCCGCACCGCCTCGCGCAGCAAGGTAGCTTGCGCGCGGCGCGACGACAGCATGGCTTCGGACACCGTGCGTTGGCGCGGCGCCCAGATCGGCAGCGGGAAATGAGCGTCGTTCGAAAAACGCGGAATCACATGCCAGTGCACGTGCGGCACCTGGTTGCCAAGGCTCGCCAGGTTGACCTTCACCGGCTGAAGAATGCGCCGGATCGCCCGCTCGACCGCGTACACGGCCTGCATTACGCGATCGCGGTCGGCTTCGGCGAGATCGGAAAACTCAGCGATGTGCTTGTTCCAGATCACCCGGCAAAAGCCCGGGTAATCGTGTTCGTCGGCGAGGACGACACGCAGGGTGTCGTCCTGCCACAGCACATCGCCGCCATCTTCACGGCAAAAAACGCAGTCCATCGTCGTCCTCAGGCAAAAATCGTCAGTCGTGCCATTAAACCAGCACGCGCTCGATTCCGCCATTGTTCGCCCGCTGGACGTAATCCGCCATCCAGTCTTCACCGAGCACGTGACGTGCCATCTCGACCACGATGTAGTCTGCCTCGGTGCCCGCGTCTTCGTTGTAACGCGACAGCCCTTGCAGGCAGGACGGGCAGCTCGTCAGGATCTTCACGTCGGGGGTGCCGTTCGGCTGCGGCCCGTTGCCCGCCTTGAGCACGGAGCCGTCCGGCGCACCCACCGCGCCGGCCGACGCATTGCCCGCATTGATGCCATTCGCACCCGCCTCAGCCACTAACGGAATACCCCGCAGCTTGGCAGCACCCTTGCGCATTTCCTCTTCCTTGCGGAAGCGGACTTGCGTCGAAATGTCCGGGCGCGTCACCGCGAGTGTGCCGGATTCGCCACAGCAGCGATCGTTCTTCTCGATCTTGTAGCCGTCGTTCTCCGACCCCATCAGCTGATTGACGAGCTTGACCGGGTCCATCGTCTTGATCGGCGAGTGGCACGGGTCGTGGTACATGTAGCGCACGCCGTTGACGCCTTCGAGCTTGATGCCCTTCTCGAGCAAAAACTCGTGGATGTCGATGATCCGGCAGCCCGGGAAGATCTTCTCGAATTCGTAACCGGCGAGCTGGTCGTAACACGTGCCGCACGACACCACCACCGTCTTGATATCGAGGTAGTTCAGCGTGTTCGCGACGCGGTGGAACAGCACGCGGTTATCCGTGACGATCTGCTCGGCCTTGTCGAACTGGCCCGAGCCGCGCTGCGGATAGCCGCAACACAGGTAGCCCGGCGGCAGCACGGTTTGCACGCCCGCTTCCCACAACATGGCTTGCGTCGCCAGACCGACTTGCGAGAAGAGCCGCTCGGAGCCACAGCCCGGGAAGTAGAACACCGCTTCCGTATCGGCGGTGGTCGTCTTCGGATTGCGGATGATCGGGACGATCTTGTTGTCCTCGATGTCCAGCAACGCGCGCGCGGTTTTCTTCGGCAGATTGCCCGGCATCTTCTTGTTCATGAAGTGGATCACCTGCTGCGTGACCTTCGGCTTGCCGACGGTTGCCGGCGGGTGCGCCGTCTGCTTCTTCGCGAACTTCTTCAGCACGTCGTTGCCGAGGCGCTGCGCCTTGTAGCCGATGCCCATCATCGCGGTACGCGCGAGGTTGATGGTCTGCGGGTTGGTGGCGTTCAGGAAGAACATACCGGCGGCGTTGCCCGGATTGAACTTCTTCTTGCCCATCTTGCGCAGCAGGTTGCGCATGTTCATCGTCACGTCGCCGAAGTCGATCTTCACCGGGCATGGCGTCACGCATTTGTGACAGACCGTGCAGTGATCTGCAACGTCGTTGAACTCGTCCCAGTGCTTGATCGACACGCCGCGGCGCGTCTGCTCTTCGTACAGGAACGCCTCGACCAGCAAGGAGGTGGCGAGAATCTTGTTGCGCGGGCTGTACAGCAGGTTCGCGCGCGGCACGTGGGTCGCGCACACCGGCTTGCACTTGCCGCAACGCAAACAGTCTTTGATCGAATCGGAAATCGCACCGATGTCGGACTGCTGCATGATCAGCGATTCGTAGCCCATCAGGCCGAAGCTCGGCGTGTAGGCGTTACGCAGATCCGCGCCAGCGAGCAGCTTGCCCGCATTGAAGCGGCCATGCGGATCGACGCGCTGCTTGTAGGCGCGGAATTCGCCGATCTCCTCGTCGGTCAGGAACTCGAGCTTGGTAATACCGATGCCGTGCTCGCCGGAAATCACGCCGTCGAGCGAACGCGCCAGCTTCATGATGCGCGCGACCGCCGTGTGGGCGTCCTGCAGCATCTCGTAGTTATCGGAGTTGACCGGCAGGTTCGTATGGACGTTGCCGTCGCCCGCGTGCATGTGCAGCGCGACGAACACGCGGCCACGCAGCACCTTCTTGTGGATCGCCTGGGCTTCTTCGAGGATCGGCTTGAACTCGCCGCCGTTGAAAATCTGACGCAGTTCGGCGCGGATCTCCGCCTTCCACGACACGCGGATCGTCCGATCCTGGGTGATGTGGAACACGGTGGCGTCCGGCTGCTCGTCGACGCGATCGGCGAACTTCTCCGCCAGCCCTTCGTAGCCGAGGCCGACCAGATAGTGCTGCGCCTCGCGCAAGGACAGATCGAGCTTGTCGCGCAGGAATTCCCAGCGCGTACGCACCTTCTTCAGCAGATCGAGCGCCTGTTGCACACGATCTTCGAGCAACTCCGCGCTCGGGATTTCGTTAGCGTCGTCGCTCTTGCCGAGCGGCAGCTTGCCACCCTTGAAGAACGCTTCCAACGCGTCGACCAGTTGCAGCTTGTTCTTGATCGACAGTTCGATATTGATGCGTTCGATGCCGTCGGTGTACTCGCCCATCCGGTTCAGCGGGATCACCACGTCTTCGTTGATCTTGAACGCATTGGTGTGCTTCGCGATCGCGGCGGTGCGGCTGCGGTCCAGCCAGAAACGCTTGCGCGCTTCCGCATTGACCGCGACGAAGCCTTCGCCGCTCTTGCCGTTGGCCATGCGCACGACTTCCGAGGTAGCTTGCGCGACCGCGTCCGCATCGTCGCCGACGATGTCGCCGATCAGCACCATCTTCGGAAACGCGTTGCGCTTGCTCTTGGTCGCGTAGCCGACCGCACGCAGATAGCGTTCGTCCAGATGCTCGAGGCCGGCGAGAATCGCGCCGCCCTGCTTCGACGTTTCGAACAGATAATCTTTGATCTCGACGATGCTCGGAATCGCTTCACGGGCCTGACCGAAGAACTCGAGGCAGACCGTGCGCGTATGCGCGGGCATCTTGTGCAGGATCCAGCGCGCCGACGTGATCAGGCCGTCGCAGCCTTCTTTTTGCACACCCGGCAGACCGGCGAGGAATTTGTCCGTGACGTCCTTGCCCAGCCCTTCCTTACGGAACACGCGGCCCTTGATGTCGAGCGCTTCCGTGCGCAACAGCTTCTCGCCTGGCGCGTACCGGCCGTCGAACCACTTCAGCTCGAAACGCGCGACTTCGATGTCGTGAATCTTGCCGAGGTTGTGGTCCAGACGCGTGACTTCGAGCCAGTTCCCTTCCGGGTCGACCATGCGCCACCAGGCCAGGTTGTCGAGCGCCGTACCCCACAGCACCGCCTTCTTGCCGCCCGCGTTCATCGCGACATTGCCGCCGACGCAGGATGCATCCAGCGAGGTCGGGTCGACCGCGAACACAAAGCCGGCCTGCTCGGCCGCTTCGGTCACACGCCGAGTGACCACGCCCGCGCCGGAGAAAATCGTCGCCACCTTGCGGTCGACGCCCGGCAGTTCGGTCATCTCGACCGCGCCCAGTTGTTCGAGCTTTTCTGTGTTGATGACGGCTGAGAACGGCGTGAGCGGCACCGCGCCGCCCGTGTAGCCCGTGCCACCTCCGCGCGGAATCACGGTCAGACCGAGCTCGAAACACGCCTTGATCATGCCGGCAATCTCGGCTTCGGTGTCCGGCGTCAGCACGACGAACGGGTACTCGACGCGCCAGTCGGTCGCGTCGGTCACGTGCGAAACGCGGGACAAGCCGTCGAACTTGATGTTGTCTTTTTCCGTGACCTTGCCCAGTACCTTGTTCGCGCGACGGCGCAGATCGAAGGTCTTCTGGAATTCGCTCTCGAAATCGTCGACGGCGCGGCGCGCGGCCGCCACCAGCGTTTCAACGCGAGCGGCCCGATCGATGCCCGCTTCGTCGCCGTGCTCGACCAGATCGGCGCGACGGCGCTTCTCGATCTCGGTCAGACGGTGGTGCAGCGCCTCGATCAGCAGCGCGCGGCGCTTCGGATTGTCGAGCAGGTCGTCTTGCAGGTAAGGATTACGGCGCACGACCCAGATGTCGCCGAGCACTTCGTACAACATCCGCGCCGAACGGCCGGTGCGGCGTTCCGCGCGCAGTTCGGCCAAGGCCGCCCAGGCTTCGTCGCCTAGCAGGCGGATGACGATTTCGCGGTCGGAAAACGACGTGTAGTTATAGGGAATTTCGCGCAGACGCGCTTCGGGATCGGCGACCACCGCAGTGGCGGCCCCGTGCGGATCGAAAACTTGAGGTGCGTTCATGTTCGGACGACTCGGTGGGTCAACCCAACGCGCTCACGAATGAGGCGCCGGCTGACGGTGCGCGTGGGGCGCAATGCTGGAAATCTTCTATGGGGAGCGAAGCCCGACCGACGGCCTACCCACATCAGTCGCTTCGCGGTGCTCAGAGACAGCTACACGATCGTGCGTGACGGACGTGACGCTCCGCCGCGGGACGAGACTCACGCGGGACGGGCATCAAATGGGCGATCCGAGGCTGCCAGTGCATCTTCCGATCCTTATTCCAAAGTGGAATTCTACCCCATGATCCGACAGCGCGTTGACGGCTGAAATCGGAGTGGTGGCGGGGCTTTGAGCATTTTTGTCTTTAGCGGCGCCCACCAGTGCTTGGAAAAATTCTCCGACCGGACGGTCGGGCGGAGCTTTGCTGACGGCGCTCGCCGATACGCTGAAGTCCAGAGCGCGCACCGTTGGCGCTATCATTGACCCTTTCCCGTCCCGCAAAGCGCACCGCGCCACCCGCATGGCTTC
>NZ_JAQQDU010000047.1:0-66516 GCF_046027825.1 Paraburkholderia sediminicola | reverse complement strand
GAGAAGAAGGCAACCGGCTTGCCCGTCTTCGAATTTTCCGCCATAATCTGCGTCTTCGCCGCGCGCCGTAACCTGACGCGTGCGCTTGAAGACCTGCCCAGGTGGTGAAATTGGTAGACGCAGGGGACTCAAAATCCCCCGCCGCAAGGCGTGCCGGTTCGATTCCGGCCCTGGGCACCAAGACATAGTTTCAGACAGTCTCATGAAGTCCCGAAACCCGCGCCAATCCTAGCGATGACGCGGGTTTTGTGTTTCTAGTGGCCCTTGCAGTCCCGGGGCATCCCGTACTTTTGGGGGTAAAATCGGGGGTATGGTTTGCCGATTTGGGGGTAAACCGTCAACAGAGTTCCCGACATGACGACACCTCTCTCCGACGCCCGTTGCCGCAACGCTCGGTATAGCGAAGCCGGCGGTAACAAGCTCTTCGACGGCGGCGGCCTGTTTCTCGATCTGAGAAAAAGCGGTGCGAAGAAATGGCGCCTCAAATACCGATTCAACGGTAAAGAGAACCTGCTTTCGTTCGGCGACTATCCGGCCATCGGCTTAGCCGATGCGCGCGCCCGGCGTGACGAAGCAAAGCGCCAGCTCGCCGAGGGCAACGATCCCGCAATGCAGCGCGACCTTGAACGACAAGCGAAGTCCATCGCGGCGCTGAACACATTCGAAGCCGTGGCGCTTGAGTGGTTCGAAACTCGACAGGATATCTGGAGCGATTCACACGCAGAGCGTGTAATGAACCAGTTCCGCAAGGAGGTGTTTCCGCACATTGGGCGCCGGCCTATTTCGGAGATTGGCGCGCCTGAATTGCTTGCAGTGGTCCGCCGAATCGAAGCCCGGAGTGCACTAGAAACTGCCCGCAAAACATTGCAGAGTTGCGGGCAAGTATTCCGATTTGCAGTGAGCACCGGCCGCGCCGAACGCGACCCAACACCGGATCTAAGAAGCGCTCTCAAGACTCGGCCTGTTACGAACATGGCCCGTATTGAAGCGACCGAAATGCCAGAGCTCTTGGCTGCGACGCAACGCGGGAATTTCGGCGAGGCGCATGCCGGCAGGCAGGAGTGGGTGTTTGGCGTGGCCGACCCGTTGCGCGCGATAGATGCCGGTGTGCCCGGAAAAGAGGTAGCTAACGACACAAGCCAAGGCGGCGTACACACCAATCTGCGGGCCAAAGAGTTCGATCGCCATCAGGGTCGACGCGATCGGGGTATTCGCCGCGCCGGCGAACACTGCAACAAAACCGAGTCCCGCGAGCACCGGCACCGGCAACGCCAGCACGTGGCCCAGTGCATTGCCTAGCGTCGCGCCGATATAGAAGAGCGGTGTCACCTCCCCTCCTTTGAATCCGGACGCGAGCGTCACCACCGTAAAGCCGAACTTGCCCGCGAAGTCATACACCGGCAACGAACCGTTGAAGGCCTGCACGATGGTCGGAATGCCGAGACCCAGGAATTGTGGAACATTGAAGATCGTGGCAAGGATTGCCACGACAGCGCCGCCGATCAGCGGCCGGACCGGCGCGTAGGCGACCTTGCGCTTGATGAGCGCCGACAGCGCATGCGTCGAATCGGCAAAGAGCATCCCGACCACCCCAAAGGCCATTCCTGCGACGATAGCGGATCCCATCCCAAGCGCCGTGAGGGCCGGTACAAACGGGACCGTGTAGACGGTGTGGTGAATACCCCATAGGCGGCACACCACGTCGGCCATCACGGAGGAAGCGAGACAGGCAAACAGCGCGTCGTAGCGCAGCCGGCCGATTGCGAGCACTTCAAGACCGAAGATCGCACCCGCGAGCGGCGTGCCGAACACCGACGAAAATCCCGCCGCGATGCCGCCCATCAGCAGAATGCGACGCTCCTCGCGCCCAAGGCCAAAGAGTTGCGTGACACGATCGGCCAGCGCCCCGCCCATCTGGACCGCGGTGCCTTCGCGGCCAGCCGAGCCGCCAAACAGGTGGGTAATCACGGTGGCCACCAGCACGAGCGGCGCCATGCGCTTGGGCACGATCTTCTGCGGATCGTGAATCTCGTCGATCAGCAGGTTGTTGCCGCCCTCCACGCTCTTGCCGACGCGGTGATAGACCCAGCCGGTCAGGAACCCCGCGAATGGCAGCAACCAGAGGAGCCAGGGGTGGTCCATTCGGGTATCGGTTGCGCGATCCAGCGCAAAGAGAAAAAGCGCGGAGGCGGAGCCGGCCAGGGTGCCCAACACGCATGAAAGCAGCAGCCAGCGCGCGAGATACGGCACCATGGCGAACTGCTCGACAGACTTGAGATGTTTCATGATTTTCAGGTTCAATAGAACATCAAACCTGAGCGACAGGACGTCGCGTGGACGGCCTACGACCTCCTGCACTCAGGAATTCGTAGGCATCATCAGCCGGGGGACCGGCGGTTGTTTGGAGGAATGCCATCTCCAGCGGGCGTGATTTTAATCGAAGGATGCCGCGCTGCGCAAGAATTACGCGATGGTCCGCTCAAAGCAGGTTATACGAGTGTCAACGCCAGTATCGCCACCAGCAGGCCGCCGATCAGGGCGAGATAGAAGTTCAGGTTGCCGGACTGTAATGCGCGCAGCCGGTCGGCACACAATGTCACGATCCGGATTGCGGGCTCGAAGAGATGCCTTTCGAACAGGTCCGTCACCCCCTCGGAAAACACCAGTCGCTTGATGAAGTACTCGCGCTGCTCATGTTCGCGCTCGGTGCTCATGGTCGGCTGATACACGAAGCTGTAGAACGTGCGCATCGCATTCGAGAACGTCAGCGGCGTCGTCATCGCGTCACGGCCGTGCGAAGTCATGCCGCCAAACCAGACCGCCGTGCGCCGCACCGGGCGCGTTCTTGTGAGCCGCAACAGGGCGAGAGGGATGAGCGCCAGCAACGGCATCGCGATGATGAGCTTCGACGGCGAGATAAAGGCAAACTTGTCGGTCAGCGGCACCAGCAGCCATCCCGATACCATGGCCTGGGGAATGTTGGCCTGAAACAGCGTCTGGGCTCCGCTCGCCAGCGCGTTCAGCCACAAAGGCGCACCGACGGCCACCGCAAGCACGCAAAGTCCCAGCACGCCGACGGCCACGGCACTTCGTCGGGGCACCTGACGTTGATAGTCCGGGTCCGGCATTCCCAACAGCCCCAGCCCGAACAGTTTGACGAACGTGGCAAGTGCCACCGCCGCGGCGAGTGCGAGACCCGCACCAGCCAGCACCAGCACAAGACGCCCGGTGAAAGCCGATAAATGAAAGCCTTGAAACACCGACTGGAACACGTACCACTCGCTGACAAACCCCGCCTGCGGGGGAATCGATGCCAGACTCATCACCGCGAACAGTGCGCCGAGACCCAGCATGAAGCCGCTGTTTCTGATCCAGCCGCGCGGCACGACGTCGTAATTGCCCGTCGACGCCTGGATGCCGTCGGCAACCAGAAAGAGCGCGCCTTTGGCGAGCGAATGGCCGGCGAGATGCAACAACGCGACGGTCCACGCGAGGCCGGCGAGATCGTTCAGATGGTCGCTGCGAAAGAGTTGCGTCACGCCGAGCATCGCCACCGCGACCGACGCGTTCTCCGCGGACGAGTAGCTGAGCAGCGCTCTCCAGTCGTCTTGCTGGAAAGCGAACAGGATCGCCAGCACCGCGCTGACAACGCCAATCGCGATCGCGACTACGCCGAGCCCGAACGCCGTGCTGCTATCGTGGGCGACACCCAGCCAGCTGTTCCAGCCGCGGCTCAGCGCGAAATAGGCCGCATTGAGTACGACGCCGGAGAACAGCGCGCCCGTCGCACCACTGCCGCTCGAGTACGCACGCGGAAACCACTCGTAGAAAGGAATGAGGCCCAGCTTCGCGCCGAAGCCGATGAGCAGCGCGATACCGGCTATCCACGACAGCAGCGCTGACGTGTGGGCCGCATGGGCACTGAACGCGTCAAAGCCGATATCGGCCGACGCGTGATCAAGTAGCAGAATCGCGAAGACCAGCGCAATCGCGCCCACCTCGAGCAGCGCGAGCATGAGCAGCACGGGTTTGCCATCGGCTTCGCGCGCGCGCTCGCCGGCGAGCATCACCGCTCCCCCCAGGCTCATCACCTCCCAGGCGACGAGCATCGACATACCATCCTGCAGACCGAACACACCCAGTGCGCCGAGCAGGCTCAGCGATGCCCCCGCCAACCACGTGCCAGAACGGCCCGAGAGGGGCGAACCAATCCAGCAGGCGAAGATCGCCGGTACAAGACCGAAGCCGAGCAGCCAGAGCGCTGAGGGTTCAAGCGCAAAGGCGATGCGCTGCGAAGCGAGCGCAAACGGAAATTCAATGCGGGCGGGGGCGGTGGGCAAAGCGATCAGACACGCTGCGACGCCCAGCACGCAGCCAGCGGCCAGCAAATATCGGGGCAACGCGCGGACTGAGCGCATCGGCGAGAGGATGGCGGTGGCGAGCCACAGGACGCTCGCCGCCAGAATCAGGTCAGCGCTCAAGCTGCCCTCCTCGCATCCGTTGCTCCGCACGACCGACTATCAACAGCAACGCGTGAATGATCGCAGCAGGATTAGGCGGACAGCCCGGCAGGTAGACGTCGACCGGCAAGACGCCGTCGACGCCGCTGCCGCAAGCGTAATTTCCTTCGCTGACGCCACCCGACACCGCGCATGTCCCTGTCGCGATAACCCACTTCGGATCTGGCATCGCCTCATACGTCGCCAGCAGCGGCGCACGCATCGCGTGTGTCACCGGCCCGGTGATGAGCAGAACATCGGCCGCGCGCGGTGACGCCGTGAAGAAGATGCCAAGCCGGTGGAGGTTGTAGAACGGATTGTTCAACGCCTGCAGTTCCGATTCGCAGCCATTGCACGATCCCGCGTCGACATGGCGAATATGCAGACTGCGACGGAATGTGCGACGAGTCCGTTCGACCACCTCGCGTGGCACACGCGAAGCCATATCCTCGTCCCACACAAGGTCGTCCCGGTTCGCCACGCCAACCGCCCAGTCCGCCGATGGCGAGAAGGCGTCTGTGGGACACACTTCGGTACAGCGCTGGCAGACGATGCAACGGCCCCAATCCACCTCCGGAGCGATGTGCGCTCCCCGCTCGGGAGAAAACGTGATCGCGTGCGTAACGCATGCCTTGGCGCACGCGTCGCAACCATCCTGGCACCTGGCCGGATCGTAACGCGGCATGCCGAGCACGCCCTGCTGACCGTGCGCATCGCCCTTGAGCGGCCATTCGGTACTTGCGCTGCCGCTCGTCAGCCCAAACCAGGTCCATAGAGACATAGTCGCTCCGTCCTATCGCGCGCAACCCGAAATGGTCAAACCGAAGCTCGCTTCGTTGATCGCATAGTCCATCATGTTGCTGTCGTGCACGGTGAAGGGAAACACCCGCCAGTTGGAAAACGATGGCGACTTGATCTTCGCTCGCGCAATGCGTGACCTGTCATCGAGATGCAGCGCATAGAGCACGGTGCCCCGTGACGACTCAGCCCAACCGAGCCCCTCGGCGTTCGGTGCGCAGCGGCAAAGCTCGAGAAGTGGCCCGGGGGGAATACCGCGCATGATCGCGTCGTCGAGCAGCACCAGACTCGCACGGAGTTCCGCGATCCGCACCTTCATCCGGGCAAACGCGTCACCCTCGCTCCGGGTCACGACAGCGGGCGGCAGTTCATCGTACGCGGCATAAGGGTGATCCCGTCTGAGGTCCCGGTCGATGCCTGATGCCCGTTCGACCGGTCCCGTCGCCCCCTGATCGAAGGCGAGTTGCTGACTGAGCGGCGCTGTGGAAATGAGCCGATCGAGATGACTGGTGGTCCGCTCGATCAGGTCGACATACCGCTCCAGTTCGGGTCGGAGCGCCGCGACGCCCTCGGCAATCGCCACCACGTCCAGATCGCGGCGTACGCCGCCTGGCCAAACAATGCTGCGCAAGAGGCGACTCCCGCAGGCTCGCGCATTCATTTGCTTGGCACGCTCCTCAAGCAGCTTGCCCTGGGCCTCGCCGACCTTCAGCGTGGTCGTGTGGCACAGGTGGCCGAGGTAATGCAAGTGGTTGTAGACACGCTCGAGCTCCGCCACGATCACGCGAAGCCAGCGTGCGCGCGGGGGCACGATGCAGCCTGCGGCGTCTTCGACCGCCTGCGCATATGCGAGCGCATGCGCGACGCTATCGATGCCCGCAACGCGCTCCGCCAGTAGAACGCCCTGGTCGATCTCCATCCCCTCGAACTGCTTTTCCATCCCGCGATGTTTGAGGAATAGATTCGGGTGATAGTGAAGAATGCCTTCGCCAACGTAGTAGAAGATGAACTGCGCCGACTCGACGACATCCGCCCGCACCGGACCGAAAGGCAATAACTGCACATGCTTGCCGGAGACCTCCGGCAGTGTCGGGGCTGGAAGCGAACGCGCGACGCTCGCATGCGATGCATCCACCGGCTCGAGCGGCCCGCGCGCCGTCGGCGGCAAAAATGCGGTGACGAGGCGCTCGGGTTCCGGATGGCCGGCAAACGCGACACCGCTCATTTCCATAATCTCGCGCTCGTACCAACCGAGCAGCGGGCACCTGCTGGCAAGACTGGGAACCGGCGCGTTGCCCGTTTCAATGCGCCAGCTCACGAACTCTCGCTGGCCAGGTGCCGTCGCGATATAGCGCATTTCCGGAGCGTCCGGTCGCGGGAACCACGCGTACGCGACCTGCATGCGTCCTCCGCGGCCGAGC
Organism: Paraburkholderia sediminicola; assembly: GCF_046027825.1. Taxonomy (GTDB): domain Bacteria; phylum Pseudomonadota; class Gammaproteobacteria; order Burkholderiales; family Burkholderiaceae; genus Paraburkholderia; species Paraburkholderia sediminicola_D. Next base: position 59,798 of record NZ_JAQQDU010000047.1, on the reverse strand, counting down.
AGATCGTCGGCGGCCGCGCCGAGTTCGGCGAGCGTGACTTCCTTGAGCGCGCAGTTGTTCATCGCGTCTGCCCTCCCAGATCCGCGGCAACCATTTCAAAGAAACGCCACAGGTCTTGCGGCCACCACACACCGAGGACCAGTACCGGCACAAAGGCGAGCCACATCGGAACCGTCATCCACGCGCTCGGGTTCACCGTGCATTCCGTTGCCCTGGTCGACCCCGCAGGCCGGGCTTCGAAGTACATGGCCCTGAAGTGGTTGAGAAAGCCGATGAAGATCACGATCAGCAGTAGCAACATCACGATCACGGCCCAAACGTTCGAGCTCGCCATCCCCGCGCGCATCAACGTCAGTTCGCTCAGAAAAAGACCGAACGGCGGCGCTCCCGTGATCGCCACTGCGCCGGCCAGCCACAGTGCACCCGTGACAGGAAAGCGATCCCAAACGTGGCGGATTTCACCCATGTCCTTGGTGCCGAACATACGCATGACGTTTCCGGCGCCGAAGAACATCAACGACTTGTTCAGTGAATGGTTGAGCATGTGATACAGCACCGCAGCAATCGCGAGCGGTCCGCCGAATCCTAATCCGAGCGCCAACACGCCTATATGCTCGACGCTGGAATACGCCATCAGTCGCTTGACGCCCTCCTGACGCACGATGAACAGCGCGGCGACAAAGAGCGAAAACGCGCCGAGCGCAACAAGCACGGTGCGCGGCAGCAGCGATGAACTGGCGGCATCGGTGATCGTCAGGAAGCGTGCGACGCCAAGCATCGCCGTATTCAGTAGCGCACCGGAGAGCATCGCGGACACAGGCGCCGGCCCCTCACTGTGTGCATCCGGCAGCCACGTATGCATCGGTGCGAGGCCAGCCTTGGTGCCATAGCCGACCAGCACGAGCAGGAATGCCATCTGGGTGAGCGCGGGATTCATCCTGGGAGCCGTTCGGCGCAGCGTGTCCCACGTCATGTCGTAGGTCGGGCCGATGACAAGACTGCCCGCCCAGTAGAAGAGCACCGTTCCGAGCAACGCAAGGCTGATGCCCGCGGACACCACAATGATGTATTTCCACGCGGCTTCGATCGCTTCCTGGCCGCGCTCGAAGCCTACGAGGAATGTGCTAACGAGCGTGGTCAGCTCGATCGCGATCCAGTAGACACCGATATTGTTCATGATCGGCCCACAGATCATCGTCGCCGCGAACAGAGCAAAGAGTGCATAGAAGTTCGGCAATCGCTCACGCTCCTCTGCTAGCAGCCGCATATAGCCAACCGCATAGATCGAAGCGAGGCAATACACGAGCGCCGTGCAAACAAGGGTCCAGGCGGCCAGTGCATCGACCACCACGTAGTCGTGCAAAAAGCGATGTCCATCCTTGACAGTGCAGACGAGCGAAACGGCAGCGACCACGCAGACAATCGACGCGGCCAGGTTCGCATACTCGGCGACGTGCGCGCGCCGGCTCGCCGCGCAGATTACTGCCGCGGCGACCGGTGCAACGACGATCACGACGCTCCATGTTTCGATCATGTTCACCCCACCAGCCGTCTGAGTTCACGGCTGCTCGTGCTGCCGACGTGTGCGACCAGATAGCGAACCAGTACGCCGAAACTCACGACGATAACGAGCAGATCGAACAGCAACACCAGTTCGATCAGCATTGGCATACCCGGCACGAGGATCTGGGAGCCCAGGAAGATACCGTTCTCAAGGATCAGGAGGCCCAGCACCTGGCTGATCGCCTCATGGCGCACTGCCAGCATCAGAAAGCCGATGAGCTTCATGGAGAGCATCACCGTGAGCGCCAGCACTACCACCGTGCCGCCCAGGCCCAGCGCATTGCCCAGATGGTTCGACACGACAAACGCGAAGAGCACCAGCAACGCACCCAGCACGATGCTTGAGCTTGGCTGCAGGATCACATGCAATTCCCGCTCGACTTCGAGGCGGATGATGATTCGCCAGATCAGATAAGGCAGTACCAGGCCCCGAAAAAGCGCGGTGAGAAGCGCGATCAGATACAGCTCGTGGTAGTTGCCGTAGTAGCCCACCGCGCCGGAGAGCGCCGCGATCAGCCACGATTCGGCCATGAACGCGAGCAGATAGTCCTTCAGCCAGCGCGAACCCAGCATCACAAACGCAAGCAGCAGACTGCCAATCGCCAGCAGGCTGAAGAGCGATGCGGCAAGCGGACTCAGGTGGGCGAGCAGCATGACATGTCACCGAAGCTGGTTAGCGGCGATCGCAAGCACCGCCAGCATGAACGACGCCGCAAGCGGCTCCTGATAGCGGAAGAAGCGCAACCTGGATTGCGCCGTCTCGACGACAACAACGACGAGCACGACCAGCAACATACGCAGGAAAAGACCGATCGCCGCACCCAATGCACCCACCGTCGTGCCATGCTGCGACAGTCCCCACGGCAAGGTCAGCACGTTGCAGAAAATGGTGTAGAGAATGAACTGCTTCATCATCGACGCCCACTTGAGGAGCGCCAGAAGCGGCCCGGAGTACTCGAGGATGCGGGCCTCTTCGATCATGTACACCTCGATGTGCGTGCTTGAGTGAATCGGCAAGCGGTCTGTTTCGACGAGCAGCAAGACGAAAAACGCGAAGACGAGAAACAGGTGTGCCGGACTCCAGTACACGGATGGCTGTGCCACAAGCAGATGGTTCACGACGAACGGCAGCATGGCCTTGGCGAGCAGCGTGATGCCGACCAGCACGAGGATCAGCGTGGGCTCCGCGAGAATGCCGAGCATCACCGAGCGGCTTGAGCCAATGCCGCCATAGGCGCTTCCCGAATCCAGACCCGCCAATACGACCGCAAACGACCCGAATGTCAGAATGAGGCCGCCGCCAAGGATGTCGCCCATGTCGGAAAGCGGCAGTGGAAAGTCAGTGAGCACCGGGATGAGGATCGGCACCGTGAGCATGCAGGTGAACGCGACTACCGGTGCAGTCCAGTAAATCCATGAAGCGGAGTTGGGCACGACGAGTTGCTTATGGAAGAGCTTCCACAGGTCCCGATACGGCTGGAAGATGCCTGGGCCGCGTGCGCGTTGCACACGCTCTTCCCATTGCAGGATGACGCCTTGCAGAAGCGGTGACAGTGCGATGACGGTCACCACCTGGGCAATCTGGAGGGCGACGTCGCGCATGTTCATGCACCCTCCGTGAAGACGAAGGGTTGCCGAACGACACCTTGGGACCGGATTTCAACGCACGGGCTGATCGCTACGCGAAGGCGCGGCAAAGCGTACGGACGGGGGCGGCAACCATTGCCGCGCGGCGACTCGCTTGCGCATTCCATGTTTTTTGCGTTCTTGTAGGCAACGATATGCCCGGAATGCTCGAAAAGGCGAGCCGGCTGAAAAATGCCTACCGGCCCCGAAGCGCCCGGGGACCCTGTAGGCATCATTAGCCGCAAAGCCTGCTAGCGGCGGTTAGGGAGGAATGCCATCTCCACAAAAATCAGTTTTGAGTATAGGTGACGCGCCGACGCTTGCAAGGTTTGCGTTTCCTTCTATCCCGTTGACCGGCCGAACAGGGAAAAATGCTTCGACGGTTTGTGCGGGACGTCGTTACCGATCACACCGAACTCAATCGGAAAGCGCATGTAGAAAACGTGCACGTTTTCTGCGCGCACGAGATCCAGAAGCTGCCCAGCTTCCTTTTCAGTCACAGCAAGAATGATCTGCACCGGCTGATCGTCGAGCCTGAGCATGTGGGCCGCATGATGCGAGCCCGCGTGGCCGATGCCTTCGGCGCAATTGATGACGGTCGCGCCACCGATACCGAGTTGGCGAACCTCATGCAGCAGCCATTCGCATACGGTCTGATGGCCGTGCTTCCTGTTCTGCTCCGTATAGAACGTCAGTTGATAGCCGTTCATCGTGCATCTCCGCCGCCCACCGGGTCCTTGCGGCACGAGCGGCGCGCACGTGGCTGCGTCCACTACCCGGAGTAACACCGCGTTGCTCGACCGGGGCAGGCCCGGTCATCACCGCTTGATTCATTCTAGTTCACAGCCACTGCAACACACGATTGTGCCATGCAGCATCGCGCCCGCGCAGCGGGCGATCGTCCGTGCCGGGTGACGGAACTCGCGCGTGACACCCCATGACTGGATCCAGCCTTGCCGTCAGGCACCTTCTATGAGTGCTGCCGGAATGAGTCCTTGCCGGCAAACACGGCGTCCCGCCCCAGCATTCTTTCGATTGCAAGCAAACGGTTGTACTTCGCCACGCGTTCGCCGCGCGCGGGTGCCCCGGATTTGATCTGGCCACAGTTAAGCGCGACCGCCAGGTCCGCGATGCTCGTATCCTCCGTCTCGCCCGAACGGTGCGACACCAGGCACGTGTATCCCGATGACTGCGCGAGCCGCGCAGTATCGAGCGTTTCTGTCACCGTGCCAATCTGGTTAAGCTTGATCAATATGCTGTTGCAGCAGCCCTCCCGGATACCACGGCTCAGGAACTTGCGGTTTGTGACGAACAGATCATCACCGACGATCTGCACGCGCCCGCCAAGCTGCGCGGTCAGACTGGCGAATCCCGTCCAATCGCTATCCGCGAGCGGATCTTCAAGCGAGACGATGGGGTACCGGGCAACCCACGTTTTCCAGTAGTCAATCATCTCGTCCGACGACAATGTCAAACCGTCACGCGTCAGGTGATACCGGTCATCGTGATAGAACGACGATGCCGCAGGGTCCAGACCGATTGCGACATCGTCTCCCGGACGATAGCCCGCACGTTCGATTGCGCGCATGATCGCTTCCATTGCCGCGACGTTCGACGGCAGGTGCGGAACGAACCCGCCCTCGTCGCCTACGTTCGTCGCCGTCCCCAGTTCTGCGAGAACTTCGCGCAGCGCGTGATATGTTTCAGTGCCATAGCGCAGTGCTTCCCGAAACGTCGGCGCGCCGAGCGGCACGAGTTTGAATTCCTGAACATCGGGACCGTGATGTGCATGTTTGCCGCCGTTCAACACGTTGAACATCGGCACAGGCAGCACGTGTGAATTGGCGCCTCCCAGGTAGCGGAACAGCGGCAACCCACAGGCCTGTGCGGCAGCTTTCGCGCACGCCAGCGATACGCCGAGAATCGCATTGGCCCCGAGGCGACTTTTGGATTCCGTGCCGTCCAGCTCGATCAGGGTCGTGTCAATGCGCCGCTGGTCGTCCACTCGCATACCTTCCAGCGTCTCGGCGATCGATTCGTTGACGTTGCGCACGGCATCAAGCACACCCTTGCCGCCGTAGCGGGAGCTATCACCATCGCGCAACTCAACGGCTTCGAATTCCCCCGTCGACGCACCGGAAGGAACCGCAGCGCTTGCCTGGATGCCATCCAGCAACTCAACGGTGACCTCGATCGTCGGGTTGCCCCGGGAATCGAGCACTTCGTCCGCGGTAATGCGCTCTTTCGCTGCAAGCGTGCCCATGGTCGTGCTCCTCGCCGGCGCTGTCGCCGACATCGACTGACTCCATGACGGATCGTCGCGCGGGCCTGAATGACCTCCCGCGGTAAGTTCTCGCCGTTCGGCATAGCACTGGGGTCCGCTACTCGCCGCCGTCTCTCACGCCTGCGCCCAACACCTCGTATTCGATACGACAGCGCGTGTAGAAGAGTTCAACACCGCCGTGTCGAAGGATATCGAGCAGTGCATCGATGCGTGCATCCTCCGCGGCCACCGTGACCACGACGGGCTGGTCAACCAATTCAAAAAAGCGCGCCGCGTGGTACTTGCCATGCGCGTCGATGCTTTCGCTCACTTCGATCACCGTTGCGCCCTCAATGCCGGTTTCTTTTGTCTTGCCCAGAATCCAGTCGACGACGGTCATGTGACTCTTGCGGTGGCTCTGATTGGCTGCAAACACCGTCAATTGACTGCCTTTCATGAGGCGCTCCAATTGGTCCACGAAGAATGCATGAAACGTCGTTGCGCGCCGGACGCGCCACGATACGCACGGATGCTTCGAGTGACGGACACGTACAACCTTGCCGCAATGATGATAAGCACAGGAAGCCAGATTCGAGTCGGGTACAAATCTGGCCAGCGGGACGCGGGGACATGCCCACGACCTCCTGACTCAGGAACTCGTAGGCATCATCAGCCGGGCTAGACCGGCGGTTCGGGGAGGAATGCCATCTCCACTGCATTCAGTGTAGCAAGGAAACTGCAGGGCGGTTCAGCTGTAGCTTTGTGCCGGGACTACGGTCCTGATTGCATTTCGCACCGCAGCAGTTCGATCCCGTGACCAAAAGCTCTGATCAAAAGGCTCGCAACAAACGCCGCAGAGCTCGTGATTGCGCGCGTTGCAAAGCGCGAACGCGGTGAATAGAATGAAAATGTCAAGACGGGAGATGGCATTCCTCCCTGAATCGCTGCTTGCATACGCTGCGGCTGATGATGCCTACAGTCCCCTGGAGAAGGGCAGTAGAGCGGCAACACCCCTCTTGTCCAGGTTTGCTTCGCTGTTCGCAATCTGGGCATTCTGACGTGCGCACCTTCCCCTCGGTTTCCCCAAATTGCGTCTCGCGTGCCGACGCTTCGGGTTTCACGCGCATGCGTGGTCACGACCTATCCGGGAGACGATGCCATGCATGAAGCAGGTAAAGCCGAATCCGCGCGAACCTTCGTGCTATCAGACGGTGAAGTGGATTTCCTCTGGTGGTTTATCCAGGGCAGCATCATGGACCCCGGCGTGCGCGCGCGCCTTTATGCGCACTGGGGCCTGTGCTCGCGCCATAGTCTCGCCTTCTTTGTCGTCGAAGCGGCATTCCGCCCTCATCTGATTCACGGCTGCACGATTCTGTATGGGGAACTGATGCGCCGCGCGATACACGTCCTGGACGATCGTGGCATCCATAGCCTTGTCCCGGGCAGTGTCTCGCGGCACCTCTTGCATGCGCCCGGCCCGTGCCATCTTTGCGACCTCGGCTACCACGAGCGCTCCGAAGGCAATGCGCCACCCGATCGGCTGGCGCAGGGACGGGACATGACGAACGCCGCGCGCTTCGCGGCGGACAACCGGCGTGGATGGCTCCCGTATGTATGCGGCCGGTGTGCAGGGACCGATTCGCCCGTCCTTTGCCGCTTGCATCTGATCGAGGCTATGGAGCGTGAAGGCGCGCAAACCGCAAAGTCCCAGCATGCAAACATCGTCAGCATTTCCGCCCACCTTTCGACGTTCGAGAACGCGTTCCGATGGGATCTGCGGGGCACCGATACGGAGGAAGATCGGGGCGCACTCATTAGCGCCATCGGCTGGTGCAGTGGATGGGCCGAATTGGTCCGAAGTCTGTTACCGCTTGAGGGAAAGATATGCAGGCCATGAACGTCATGACGGCGTCCCGGCTCCGTCCGCTACAGCAATCAGGAAATGGCGAATGCGTCGGTTACGTTCGACCGGACTGCTGCGTGTGCGATAGGCGGTACGCTAAACAACCTTCGACAGATCGGCAGAAGCGGGCTCGCCATGGGCGTGCTCTTTACCTTGTGACAGAAAGATCTGCCTATACAGATCTTCTCCATAGCTGGTCTCCAATGGCTCAGCATCTACCAATCTGAACGTGCGCTCTCCGTCGGGTCGCCGCTCCGCTCTCAGGAACATCATGCCCTGCGTCTTCTGCTCATGCAGCCCGTGAGCCAACGCGTACAGGTGCGTCACGAATACGATTTTCACGCGTTTCTGCAACAACGCCACGATGATCTGTCGTGCGATCTCGGAACCCTCGCGCTCGTTGGTTGCGGAAAAGGATTCGTTGCACAACAACAGTGAGTGTTCCTTGATGTGTTCGACAATTTCGCCCATTCGCTGGAGTTCCTCATCGAGCTTGCCGCTCTTCATCGATGCATCTTCCTGCCGCTTGTAGTGGGTCAAGATCCCGTCGCACACGTTCGCCGAGAACGACGCCGCTGTGACGAACATTCCGCATTGCATCATGATCTGCGCCAGTCCAACCGCTCGCAGGAACGTCGACTTGCCGCCCTGATTGGCACCCGTGATGACGACGAGTTCCTTGCCATCCCCGTGCACGTCATTGCCGACGGGGGCGCGTCCACTGCGCAGTGCCAGGCTCGCGCCGTACAACCCTTCAATGGCGTGCCGTCTTTCAATACGCTCCCGCGGAACCGGAACGCACATGGCGAGGCCCCGCCGTGTCAGTTCGTGATGCAGATTGACGCAACCGAGGTAGAAAGCCAGTTCAGTGCGCAACATCGTAAAGAAGCTGAGAATATGGTCGGCTGATTGCGCAAGCGCATTGGCGACGAGATTGATCCCCCGCGCCTCCAGTTCCGCCAATGCACGGGCGCCATTCTCGTCTCGATCGGCAATACGGAAGGTCAACGACGGCGACCGTTTGACGAGCAGGCGCATCAGAAAATTGGGATCCTTTCCGTGCGGCTTTCGAAGCACGTAGCTGATTCCCTTGTTGCCCGTGCCCAGTCCGGCACTGATCAGCACTCCTCCACCGAACTTGAGCTCCTTGAGACATTGCCGGATCGCCACAAAATACTCGTTCGTCAACTCAAGCTGGATCATCGAGAAAAATTGGGCGAACCCTTCTGACTGGAACTGCCCCGCCTGCGAGTCCGCCACAGTCCTCAGCGTCTTCAGCACACCGACAAATTGCTGGATCATTTCCCGCGCACCGTACAACACCGAACTGGCTGACGAGGAGAAGAAACTGTAGTAACTCTTGCGCTCTGTTTCGATCGCCTCGATCGCGATAGCGTACAGCTGTCGAACCGTGGCTTCGTGAATGATGCAGTCGTTGAGAATGCTCTGGCGATAGGCAATTTCGTCCAGAATGACCGAGCTGACCGGTACGACCCGCTTGATGACGTCGTAGAGAAACGCGTCTCCCTGCGCCATCGTCTGATAGAGCGTGTTCAGTTCCAGGTCCTGTACCAGCGCCGGCTCGTTCCACTGCGCCTCCCGGTGCATATTGAAGTCGTGGTCCCTGTAGAGGAGATATGCCTTCATAGCCCGAGCCGCTCCTTCAGATGGTCATAGGTCAAGCCATAGTGTTCTGCAACCGACACCGCATACGCCCGACCGTCAGCGGGTTTTCTTCTCACCCGGTAGGTGCGGGAAGCCGGGGCCCCCGGCTTGATCTCGCTGACCATGCTCACGACCTGTTCGCCGAGATGCGCGAGCTCCTCGATGAAGGTGACGCAAACGCACAACGCTTCACGCTCCAGTATCTCGCCGACGACTTTCCTACTCAGGAGGAGTGCGTCAGTCAGCGTTGTCGAGCTGAAGATCTCGTTCATGATGATGACGCTGCGCGACGTGGCGTGCGTCATGATGTGATGAACGCGCATCAGGTCGTCCTGGAGTTTGCCGCGCAGATCCTTGGTATTTTCTTCGCGCTCGAAATGCGTAAATAGCCGGTCGTACAGAAAGAGCGTGGCATTGCGGCCAGGAACTGGACAACCAATCCTCGCCAGATAATGCAGTTGGCCAAAGGTGCGGGCAAAGGTCGTTTTCCCGCCGTTGTTGGGACCCGATACAACAATCAGGCGTTCTTCGCCATTCAGATGAAAATCATTCTGGACGACACGCGCGTTTTCTCTCGCAAGCTTGTGCGCGAGCGCCAGATCGAATGTCTCGTCGCAGCGCTCGGCCTTGTTGCTGGATGACACGCGCGGGTAGCAAAAAGACAGGCCCGCCGCTTTACAGCTATCGATGTAGTGGCGGTACGCGAGGTAAAACTGGACTTCCCGGTCGAACGTCCGGATCGTGGCATCGAGATAGCTCGCGTTGTTCGCGCAGTATGTGGCGAGCTCCGCGAACTCCTGCGGGTGCAGTTGCGCGACGAAGTCCAGGACGTGGGCTTCGACGTGATTCATGTCCAGCCAGTCGCGCAACTCGACGCGATGATCCTTGACCACCCCCTGCTTGAATTTTTCGAAGATCCGCAGAACGTCGCCACTGTAGTCAATTTCCGCATCGTAGTGGCGTACCGTGACGGCGTGTCCCTTGATGAGCACGCAATATCGAATCGCCGAAAGGCACTTCTTGATCTGGTCTGCGTCATGTGTGAGCGACTGAAAGCGCTCCGATGCAACATATCCAGTCAGGTATTGATGAAACGTCCTTAGTCCTTTCGACATGGGCGCCGCCAGCGGCAGATCCCGGGCAAAGGCCGCAAGTGTCTCGCAGTGGACCACGATCGCTTCGAGGAACCACCACTCCTTCTGGAGCGGGTAGCGGAGCTTTTCCGCCTGTGCCAGGTGCTCGCGCATTTTGCGCATGCCCTGGGCGAAAGCATTGATGCTGCCAAGCACACCGGCATTGTCGAGATCCTGCATGACCTCGTGCCGATACGCGATCGCTTCCTCACGCGACAGCTCGGTATAAAAGAACGGCTTCAGATTGTAGTCGTCCCATCCGATCGTGACGGCGGAGACTATCTGGTCGAGATTGAGATCACGGAAAAAATCCGACTCCGGCACGTCATCGCGCGTGGGTCCGTCCCCTGATTTTTCGAACAGGATGCTGTGAAAGACCATGCGTACCTCTTCCCGTTTGGCAGCCGCACACCTGCGCCTGCAACCAGATTCCGTCCACCGCGCGAGTACTACTTCCACGCGGCGGGCAGAGCCTGAGCAGAGATTCCTACGTCCGGCTACGCGCTCAACTGCAATCAGCGACGCGGACAGAAGTGATCGGTACGGTGATGAGAACTGGGAGGGAACGCCAGCTTGACGATGGCGCGCGCTTCAGACAAACGAAGCGAGTCGAGGCGTGCCCACAGTACCCTAACCCAGGCCTGTAGGCATCATTAGCCCCTGCGGGCGGTTTTGGAGGAATGCCATCTCCACTTCAATTCTCAGTCTATGCCGTGCAACACACGGATACAAGCTGCTGGCGGAGTCAGCCTCGCCGCGCGGACCTGCAGCCCAGTTCGACCCGTTGCCGACATTCAGTATCGGCGTTGGTGCGGCGGTTACGGGTTGCTTTGCGGACATTCACACCTCGACAGCCGCGAGACGCTATAGGGGACCATGTTGGTGAAGACAGCGAGGTCGACGAGCGCCTCGAACTATCCGGAGAGATTTGGCGAGATCGTGGACTGGGCCGCGTCTGGTTGGCCGGCGCTACGTGCGTTAGAGCCACACCCGTCGTGGCGGCCGACGCAACTCTAGCTGCCTTGCGCGCATGCCGAACCCTGAGCGCCCAATCAGGAAACAGCGAATGCTCAGTGCCCGACGTCCTTGCGCGTCGCCGACGCCGCCGTGGCCCGCTTCCTCCCCGGCCTGGCACGCGGACTCTGTCCTGACGCGTTGAACTGGCTTGGACTGCATCCGAAACGCGATCTGAACCACCGAGTGAACGCGCTCGGCTCCGAGAATCCGAGCAAGCCCGAGATTTCCGAAAATGGCCGTTCGCGCCGCTCCAGATAGCGCAACACCAGTTCGCCGCGCACCGCATCCAGTATCGACGAGAACGTCGTGTCCTCTTCGGCGAGATGTCGGTGCATCGTGCGACGGCTCATGCCCATCAGCCGCGAAATCGTGTCAATCGAACTACGACCTGAGGGCAGGAGCAGAAATACCAGCTTGTGCACCTCGTCGGCCAGCGGGAGATCGCCCGCATTAACCACGTCGCCCAGATAGCGGTGCACATATCGCACCATCACCGGGTCTGCCGATGGCAGCGGTAGCTCGAGATCCTTGACGTCACAGACGATACCCGTGAACGCATGGCCGAACCCGACGTTCGGCCCGAATACGCGCGTATGGACCGTGCGTTCGGCGGGCGCTCCGTGCGTGAAGCAAACCGCTTTCGGATGCCACTCGTCGCCGAGAAAAAAGCGCAGCAAGCGGAACATGACCGCGAGCGCTAGCTCGGCTCCCTGGCGCACAGGCACGCCCTCGCCTGCCAGCAGTTCCTCGCGAATGATCGCCACATTCGCCTCTTCCTCGATGCTGATGAACAGCGCCTCGTTCTGGAGATGGCTGTAGCGTGCCGCGGCGTTCAGCGCGTGGCGCAGCGTCGGCTCGTCGCGCACCGCGAGCGCGAGCGGACCCAGATTCGATGCCCGGCGCGTCTCGGCCATGCGCAATCCGAATGTCTCGACGCCACTCCTCTGGGCTGACAGTTCGAGCAGCAGCGCAACCTTTTCGGCCGGAATCCTGAGGTCGATCTCGCTCAGGCAGTCCACCGGCAGCCCGACTTCCGCAAGCATGCGATAGGGGTCGAGCCCCGAGGCGCGGGCAACGTCCGCGTAATGGGTCAGGCTCGCGCTGCGTACGAGTTTCGGCATGAGGGTCTTCCCGGGTTGTCCCCATATGTTAAGAAGTTGACCCGTAAAGTCAAGCCTCGATGAGGACCGGCACCTAGAATCGGTTCATCACCTGCACGACTGTTGCACAGAAGCGCGATGCAGGTTTCCCCATTAAATGCGAAGGATTTCTTCTTATGAACACGAACGGCGCCAAGGCCACCCCGATCTGCGATGCGCTGCGCGCGAGCGGCAACTGGAATCCGAACTGGGAGCCGTTTGCGAAACTCGATCCTGCCTGGACCGAGCAATTCATGGCGATGGGAATGGCGCCGATGATCTCAGGCGTGCTCGACGCGAAGACAATTGAGTTCATCGCAATCGCCGTCGACGCGTCGTGCACGCATCTGTACGCGCCCGGCGTGCGGCGGCACATCGGCAAGGCACTCGAGTTGGGCGCGACGAAGGAAGAAATCACCGCCGTGCTGCAGTGCGTATCCGTGCTCGGGATCCATACGATGAGCCTTGCGGCCCCGATCCTGATCGAAGAGGCGGCAGCGTACGAAAGCCGGGTAGAAGCCACCCCAAAGTAAGCAACAACCGATTCCAGATTCCACAAGGACACATCATGCAATTTCTTGACGACTCCCTGTTGCCCGAGAACCAGGACAAGCTCGTGATCCAGGTCGCGCCCTATGGCCCTCAGTTCCTGCCGAGCGACTCCGACGATATCGCGGTGAGCATGGACGCGCAGATCCAGAAGGCCGTCGACTGCTACAACGCCGGTGCCACTGTGCTCCACGTGCATGTGCGCGAGGAAGACGGCAAGGGCGCGAAGCGCCTGTCGAAGTTCAATGAAACGTTGGCCCGGTTGCGCGAAGCGGTGCCCGACATGGTGCTGCAAGTGGGCGGCTCGATCTCGTTTGCGCCGGAGAGCGAAGGCGAGGCGGCCGAGTGGCTCAATGACGACACGCGGCACATGCTGGCCGATCTCACACCCGCGCCTGACCAGGTGACCATCGCCATCAACACCAACCAGATGAACGTCACCGAGCTGCTCACTCCCGAGGACTGCGGCGATACCTCGATAGGCCACCCCGCTTACTTCCACGCCTACAAGGAAATGTGGATCCCCTCGGGGCCGACCTTCGTCGAGGAGCACCTCAAGCGGCTGCAGGCCGCCGGCATCCAGCCTCACTTCATGCTCGGCGATGTCGGTCAGCTCGAGAGCGTGGAAAGGCTGATCCGGCGCGGCCACTATACCGGTCCGCTGGTGCTGAACTGGGTCGCCATCGGAGGCGGGGCCGATGGCCCCAATCCGCGCAACCTGATGGAGTTCATCAATCGCTGCCCGCAAAACGCGGTGCTGACCGTCGAAAGCCTGATGCGCCACGTGCTGCCGCTCAACACGATGGCCATCGCGATGGGCCTCCATGTGCGGGTCGGTATCGAGGACAACCTCTGGGGCAGACCCGGCGAACGCATGACATCCGTGCAGCAGATCGAACAGGTGGTTCGCATTGCTCGCGAACTGAACCGGGACGTCGCAAGCGGCGAGGATGCGCGCCGCATCTACAGGATCGGCGAGCGCTACGGCAGCGTCGACGAGACCTTGAGCGCACTGGGCTACGCGCCGAACCGCCGGCCCGGCCAGCGCGGATTCCGGATCGCGGCCTGAATGCGCGGGGCTGCGGGCGCACCCGCCACGCAGCCCCGCTTCACACCCGTCGTAGAAGAGCACGACAAGACATCACTCGAGCGGAGCGGATCCATGGAAACATGCATGGCCTGGAAGAAGTACCCCAGCGCGATATTGGCGACGCTGCTGCTCACCCATATCCTCGCGCACATCGACCGCAACATCCTGCTCGGCTTCTCATCGAGCCTGATCGCCGACCTCGGGCTTTCCAACCTCCAGTACGGGCTTCTGGTGGGCGCCGTGTGGGTCCTCAGCTATGCGGTGATGGCCCTGGTCACAGGCACATTCGCGGACCGTTTCAGCCGCACCTGGGTCATCGCGGCAGGACTGCTCGTCTGGAGCATCTGCACGGCCGCGTCCGGCTCCGCCCACAGCTTCGGGCAACTGGTCGCCGCCCGTTTCTTCGTGGCGACCGGCGAAGCAGCGCTGGTCCCGGCAGCGGTCGGAATCCTCGCCGAGGTCTTTTCGGCGCGTCGCCGCGGCACGGCGCTCGGACTGTTCTTCATCGGCATTCCGCTCGGAGTCGGCTTCAGCTTCCTGCTCGCCGGAACCTTAGGCGCGGCGTACGGCTGGCGCACGACGTTCCATGCGCTCGGGGCAATCGGCGCCCTCATGGCAGTGTGCCTCGCACTCCTCAAGGACGACCGCGCGCAAGATGCCGGCACCGCACGCGGAGCGCCGTTCGCCGAGCAATTGCGCGAAGTCCTGCGCGTGGTGCGCGGCAACCCTGCGCTGCAACTGGCGATCGTCGGGTTCGTCCTCGCGCATCTGGTATTTGTCGGCCTCTCGTTCGCCCAGCTTTGGCTCGCGCGCGAACGCGGACTGGATCCGGCCGGCATCACGCGCGTCATGGGCGGTGTGCAGATCGTCTTCGGCACGCTCGGTGCCATCCTCGGCGGCGCAACGGGCGACCGTTTCGCGCGGCGCTGCGCCGGCGGGCACGCAGGTTTCATGGCGATGCTCGTAGGCGTATGCGCGCCGCTGATGATCGCTTACCGCTTCGCACCTGCGGGCTCCCCATTGTTCTACGCCGGCATGTGCGCGGGCGCCTTCCTGCCGCTCGCGCTCTACGGGCCGGCCATCGCCGTTATCCAGGGCCACGTGCCGGCGCGGATGCGCTCGACGATCACGGGTCTGACGATGACGCTCATCAACATCTTCGCGATCGCGCTCGGTAACTTCGCTGCCGGTGCGCTGATCGACCGGCTCGCGGCTGCCGGCGTCCACGGGCCGTTGACCCTGGTACTGCTGGGGACCGACCTGCTCGCCATTGCGTCGTTGCCGTGCTTTCTCGCACTCGCCCGACGCTCCGGTTCGCGAGACACACAAGGTGGCGCGGAACTGGAGAGCGCAGGCACCGATTCGCCCCACCAGCAACCCCAGAACTGAAGGAATACCAATCATGCAAAGCACCATCGAGCAATCCCGCGCGGGCGAGCGCCCGCTGACTCAGCGCGTGGCGCTGGTGACGGGCGTCGGGCCCGGTCTTGGCCGGGCGTGCGCAGTCGCGCTGGCCCAGGCCGGCGCCGACGTTGCAATCTGCGACGTCGACACCGCGACCCTGGAGGCGACCCGCGCCGCTGTCGAAGCCGAGGGTGCGCAATGTCTTGCAGTTCGCTGCAATGTGTCGTCCAGCGTCGACGTGCAGGGCATGTTCTCGCGGTTGACCGAGCGGTTCGGCACGCTTCACATCCTCGTGAACAATGCGGCACTTACGCCGAACCGGCCGGAGGACGCGCGCCGGCGCAACATTCACTACGGCTATGTCACGACGCCCGTGCCGAGGCAGTCGCTGGGATTTACGAGCGGCATGAGCGACGAGGACTGGCAGCGTTACTGGGGGGTGAACGTTCATGGCGTGTTCCATTGCACGCGGGAAGCACTCAGGCTGATGGAGCCGCAGCGCTACGGGCGGATCGTCAACGTCGCGTCGATTGCCGGCATCAGCCCCATGAGTGCGCACAGTCCGCATTACAGCGCGAGCAAAGGGGCCGTCATCGCATTCAGCAAGTCGCTGGCGGCCGAGGTGGCGGGCGCCAACATCTATGTCAACGTACTCGCGCCCGGCGGGGTCGCCACGCCGGAGTTCAACGCCTATCTCGGCTCGCTTGGTGAAGAGGCGCGCAACCGGCTGTGGCAGATGGTTCCGTCAGGTCGCCTCGGCACACCCGAGGAATACGCATCCACGGTCATCCACCTGGCCGGCGATCACTACCTCGTCGGGCAGGTCATCAGCCCTAATGGCGGAGCGGTGATCTGAGTCTCACTACGCCCGGTTGTCCGCCCGATGCCGGACGACCGGGCGCCCCGGTTTCATTCGAGCATTGGCCTTACGTCCGCCGGATCGATCCGGTCATCCCACACAAATCTGGAGACGAAATGAAATTGAAGTGGAGTGGCGCTGCGGCGCTTGTGGTGTTCGCCGGTGCGGCGCACGCGCAATCGTCGGTGACGCTGTATGGCGTCATCGATTCAGGTTTCCTCTATCAGAGCGCGAATGCGGCGAACTTCCAGTCCAAAGTTGATCTCGGCCATGTCTACGAGCTCAAGGACGGCGGCATCTATTCGAGCATCTGGGGTTTGAAGGGCACGGAGGACATCGGCGGCGGCTACCAGGTCAACTTCAAACTGCAGGGGGCCTTCAACAGCAGCAACGGGAAAACCGGATTGGCCGACGCGCCGACCGCCACTGCGATGTTCAACCAGCAGACGACTGTGGGCGTTTCGTCTCCGTACGGCTCCCTCGACCTGGGCCGGCAGATCGTGCCGATGATCTACGCGATGGCCGACACCGACGTTCGCAACGCCCAGTACTTCGGCTCGGTCCTGACCGGCTGGCTCGGCCTGAACCAGGCTGCGGGCTGGCAGGGCACCAGCACGAACGGCCCGATCGGCGCGCTCTATGACGACAACGCGATCGTCTACCGGTCTCCGAAGTTCTATGGCGCATCGCTTGCGCTCGAGTATGCGCCAGGTGGCGTCGCGGGCCAGTTCCAGGGCGGCACGCGCGAATCGGCCGTGCTGCAGTACTCGAACTACGGCCTGAACCTCGCGGCCGTGTATTACAACGGACATGACACCAACCCGTTCACGACGACGTCCACCGGCACCATCGTCACCGCGCCGTCGACCGGGCTGAACAACAATCAGTTCTACTATCTTGGCGCGCAGTACACGTTCCGCGGCTTGTCCGTATCGTCGTCATACAGCCGCGCCAGGGATCCCGCGAATACGGGCGGGCCTAAAGGGTTCAACCTGGAGATGTTCTCCGGAGGGCTCGGCTACAGGTTCGGCCCGACCTTCAAGGTCACGTCGGGCTTCTATTACCTGCACGACCGCAACGTTGGAGCCAATCACTCGACTGAATACGCTCTGGGCGCCGAATACAACCTGTCCAGGAGCACCCTCGCCTACGCTCAGTTCGGCTACGTCGACAACCATGGCGACATGAGCCAGACGATCACTTACGGCGCGCCAGTTCCGGAAGGCAGGTCGGCCACGGCGGCAATGATCGGCATTCGCCACAGCTTCTGATCCCACTGCACACAACAACTGGAGCATTGCATGACGACAAAGAGGATACCCAGGATCGCCGGCGCCGTACTGTTCGCGCTCGCATCCGTTCATGCCTGGGCGCAGGCGGACGCAAGTGCAGCAGGCGCCGCTTCGAACGCGACCACCGCCGCCTCAGGCGGCTTGACAGGCAAGGACACCCGCGCGGCCAATCGCGCGCTGCGCAGGAAGGTCTACGCCGCCATCGTCGAGCACAAGGAGATCAACGCCGGTGACATCAGCGTCGTTGCGAAGGGCGGCGCGGTGACGCTCAACGGCACGGTCGTGGACGCTTCGCAGATCAACAAGGTCGCCGGGATCGTCCAGGGTGTTCCCGGCGTGAGGTCTGTGACCAGCAAGCTGACCGTCAAGAAGCCGTTCGGCGGCCAGTAGGCGAGGTAGGCCGGTCAACCGGCGCGGCAGCGGCTTCTCGCGGCGTCTGGTTCCATGCATCGGCCACTCGACGGTGCGTGCCGGCGAGCCGGCACGGAACCTCTAGCCAAGGGTTGGGGCGCACGCATCGTTCGGGACGGATACATCGGAGGGCAACCCGGCCATGAGCTTTATCTTGCCGACTATCGTTGCTTCAGAAACGACAATCATTCTGCTGTTGCTGACTCTGCGGAGAAGGCCACAGCAGGCTCCGCTGGCAAAGTGGCGCGTCGAACTTCAAAATCGCTTGATGCGTTACGTCGCGCGCGCCATCAGTGATGCCGCGGCGGTGCGGCCAGACACGTCGGTGCAGGCTAACGGAGTCGAACTTCCCGACATTTCCGTCGATCTGCCCCGCCCACTAGCGCCCCCCGAGCGCGCTCGGATGGATGCCTTCGGGCGTGAAAATGGCGAAAATTACTTCCGCGAAATTCTGACATCATTGCTGGTTGCGATCCTGATTCTGAACGAGCGCGGCATAATCGTGATGCTCAGTCCACACGCCGCGGAGTTGTTTGGGTACGGATCCGATGAGCTAATCGGCAAACCCGTTGAACTACTGGTTCCTGATCTTCGTTTCAACACCAACGCTGCTGATCACGCAGAAGTCCTGACGCTCCTACGATCACGCTTGACGACACTTCCGCGTGAATATGTTGCGAGGCGAAAAAACGGCATCGAATTTCACGCGGACATCGAACTCAAGGCATTTCGCTTTGGCGAAGAGAGCGTTACGTTAGCGTTCATCGCAGACAGAACCGATCGATACGAGCTAGCCTGCAGCCGCCGGGAACTGTTCCACGTCGCCCGCGTGTGCACAATGGGGCAACTCGCCCCATCGCTCGCGCATGAACTGAATCAGCCACTCACCGCAATCCTGAGTAACACGCAGGCCGCCCAGCGATTCATGATGGCCGACCACGTCGATCTCGTCGAAGTGCGTGAGATTCTCGCGGACATTGTTCGCGATAACTATCGGGCAAGTGAAGTGATCCGGCATATTCGCTCTTGCGTCCGGAAAAGCGATCCAGAAGTCGCGCCACTTTATCTCGCGAGCCTGATCCGGGAGGTGGTTCTTCTGGTGCGCAACGACGCGATCGTGCGCGGCGTACGCGTCGTGCTTGATATCGACAACTCCTTGCCGACGGTGCAAGGTGACCCGGTGCAGTTGCAGCAGGTTCTGCTCAATCTGTTGCTCAATGCTTTCGATGCGACCGCGCTGGTGCCTGCTGTTGACCGGGTGGTGACGGTGACGCTAAAGAGCGCCGGCAGTAACGTGGTATGCATGTCCGTACGCGATTGTGGTCGTGGGCTCACTTCGAAAGAGCTCGAAGAGATATTCAAGCCCTTCTATACGTCAAAGCCCCAAGGGCTCGGTCTGGGACTGTCGATCGGCCGATCCATTATCGACATGCACCACGGACGACTCTGGGCCGAAAATAACGCTGATCGAGGCGCGACGTTCTTTATCACATTGCCGACCGGTGATGCGACAGAGCGGAAACAGTCGCGATAGAGAGCCATGAATGATTGCGATTCGCTTGTGTTTGTCGTCGACGACGACGATTCTGTGCGCCGGGCATTGGGGAGGTTGATCCAGTCTGCCGGCTATCGGGTGCAGACGTTCGGCTTGGCCCGGGAGTTTCTCGACGCGATGCGATCTGTTGCATCACCGGCGTGTCTGATCCTTGATGTCCGCCTGCCAGATATCGATGGGCTGGAGTTACAAGGCGAGCTGAAAGCGGCGTTGCCTATCATTTTCCTCACCGGTAACGGCAACATTGCTATGACAGTCCGTGCGATGAAGGCGGGTGCTACCGATTTTCTGACCAAACCGGTGAGCGATACCGATCTGCTTCGTGCGGTTTGCGCGGCGCTGGAGCGCGCCGCGCAAACACACGCCGTCCGTTGCGAGCTTGACGCGATCCACCTCCGTTTCGAAAGGCTAACCCCGCGTGAGCGCGAAGTCATGATGCTCGTTGTGAGGGGTCTTTCAAACAAGCAGGTGGCCGAAGAACTAGGCACGGTCGAAAAGACTATCAAGGTCCATCGCGCGCGAGTAATGGCGAAGATGGAGGTTACGTCGCTGGCGCAGCTGGTTCGACTTGCGGACAGGGCCGGATTCGGTGGTGCCACTGAACTGTATGCTTCGCGCTGAGGCTTTACGTCGAATTGTTAAACCGTCCGCAACAGCGGATCGTTTATGCGCCCGGGGCCGCACTCCAGGACGAAGGAAAAGGCCTCAACATCATCACCCATCGTCCATTACTCGCTCGCAAGCGGCCGCTCGAAAGGGTTAGTTGGATGGCTGAAGATGGCCGGTCCTTGCCCATCGGCAATCGGCGGCAAGCAGGCCGCTGGCTTGCGAGCGGCTATCGACTCCAAGCGAGCCGATGAGAACACGACGGTTTTTTCACTTACTGCGGCCGTGCGCGACGGATATTTCACTTTCCGTGGCACATGCTGACCGCTCGGTGCCACTCTTCCCGAAAAATCGCCTTAAATTCAACGACGCATTTCAGTAATGGTGGCGCCCGACACGTAGGGTAAGAGACTAGTCGGAGCCCGGTATATCCTTGCCCTTGCGCCAATTTCGCTGCCATCTCTCTACCACTTGCGTGCTTCCAAGGTCAGCGTGTTGCTGGACAGCGGCCAGCGCAAACTTTGCATTGTTCGGGAAATTCTCTTGGCCGTTTTGCCACCGCCTCCACAGGTCATATACAGCCGCCTTTGCCTTCTGTTTCGGATCGATTCGGTGACGTGCCTTAGCGCCTCGCCGGCCAATTTCGCTTAGGATCGCCTCTTCGCCGTCGAACACAAGATCCATCGCTTGATTCGAAGTACTGGCGGCCAGCAATGCGTACCGGAGAGCTTGGTCTACACGTTCTGCACGTCGAGCCAGCAGCGCAAGTTCGACGTAACGCAACGATGCGATCGCATAGTGTCGGGCAAGGAACTGGCGACGCTGGCCAACCTCGACCCCGAACGAAAACGCATGCTGGAACGACACAGGATCGTCGAGCCAAAGACAGGCTACGCACGCCAGATGCGCATCCAAGCTTTCCCATGGATCTTCGCCACAGAGAATCATCTCAACCGAGTAATCAAACTCTGTCGCACGCGCGATTTTCTCGTCGTCCGATATCGATTCGGCCGTGCTGTAGACGCGCTGTCTGAATGCAGAAAACTCTGCAAACATCGCACGGAGTGTGGTCCGCGAGGCATTGCTGATCGCGCAACCCAACCGTGCCATCACTAGTTCAGTGCGCCACGAAACCGCCGAGAGCTCATCAGGTACGCCTGCCACAGCAAGCTGACCGCGTCCTAATGGGTCAATGGATCGCGAGTTGACGAGAAACTGAGACGCAAATCGATAACGGTAGCGCATATGAAGGGAGTAGTGACCGCAACGGCCATGCAAGGGCAATCCCCGCATTTTCGCCGATAAGATAGTCTCAAGAAAACCCATGAAAGACCAAGCTGTCTCGCGGTCACGCAGTACCGTCGTGAACAGGTATGTACAAAACCGGTCCCTTTTGTACGCTCCTTTGAGACGTGTCCAAAAGTTAGCCACGCTGCCCGCCCACAGTTCTGCGAGTTGACCTGATACGGGAATCGTCTCGCTATCCGCCTTGCCATCGCCTCCCCCCGTCGGCCCCGTCTGGGGACGCAGGTTTGGGCAGATTTCCTTCTCCGCAAGACGGCGCGCAAAATAGGCGAATTCAGTTTCCTGGCTGCGGCTCGTGAGCGTTTCAAGGTGATACTCAAGGAAACCCTGTGTCAACTCAAGCGAGGATGTGGCTTCGGAGTCCGAGTACTCGCTGGGGCGTCGGCCACGCATGTAGCTGACAGGATCCGGGGCAGGGTCAATACCACCGTGGTTTTTAAGTTCGGTGGTCAACATATTTGGGCACTTCCTTTTCCACTCTCCGGGGCAACACACAAGGTTTCGGGAAATCCGCGGTTATCTCCCGGTACTTTCGCGGATCAGTGAAACTGCGTCGTCAAATCTCAATGCGTACACGTCTGCGGTGTTGTGTTTGATTCGCTCAACTACCGCACGGTGTTCAAAGTCATTCGTCACAAACTCGGCAACGCCGTAGCGTAACGCTATGTCTTCGACGGCTGCCTTCCCCCACGAATCTTCCGCCATTCCGTCGGGATGCAGGACCACACTGTGAAAGTAGCCACTTTCGCTTATCTCCGTTCCCTCCCAACCGGACAAGAGCCGGATCGCCATAAGCGCCGTTGCCCGCAATCCGGTGCGCTGGCTTAAAGCCTCTGCAAACACGGAACATGACCCAAAGCTGAATCGCGCGGCGTGGTGGGCGGGCAATTTGGGCAGACCTCTCGCCGGAACGTTTGAAAGATAGTTGGGGTGTGCGCTAATGGCCTCGACCGCATCTTTGATCTTTTCGGCGTCTGGCTGGTATCGCAAAGGCAACCTCACGAACTTGTCTTCACCATAGAATCGTGTCAGCACACTGCCCGGGCCGTCGTGGCCTCGCATACGGATTTGCTTCGTAACAATCCGGTCGCGGAAATCGAATATCGACATGACTCCGCGCGGATCGAATATCAGGTTTCTGTTATCCCCGACAAAAACGCGAAGCGGTTTGAAGCCGTCTTCCTTCCCTTCAGGCGGCCGCTGCGTTGCTGGAGTCCACCAGTCAACATGAAGCAACCAGCCCGTAAGTCGCGAGAGCGCGAAGGCGAAATCGATGCAATCCCGGCTCTCCCACCCGTCTATTAAATACGGCGCGAACGCCGCGCCCCGCTTTATCTTCGCTTGCCCCATCTGCTCCTCCACATTGATCTCGGCGCGGATACCGTATTGCCGATGAATCTACCACAACGGCCTACGGCTCCAAGTCGGCCCGGTGTGTGAAATGGCATGCTATCTAAGGCGAAGATGTGTGCTCGCAAACACTTCCATTTGTTGAACCCTGGCGCGTATCCGATTGGTGAATTCATTGACGGTCGAATCGCGCTTATCGAACACTTCGTTTCGAATCCGCAAGCCAAAATCACTGCCGGGTTGATATCCATTCTAATTTCGTCGTTTTGTGGCCGAAGCGAATCGCCAGCCGGCCCGCAGCCCGAAATCTGCGTTGTCGATGTTTCTAGCTGCGCTCGTCTCGTCAAACGCCGCCAATCGGCCCGTAAGCGGTCGAAAGGGACTGACCGAGAAACTTCCGCATAGAGTCGTCGCAGCCTGTCACGTCACAGGGACTACAAATCGAATGTGCCAATGCAAGCCAGGGCGTTCGCTTGCCCTTGGGGCGGAGGCGGCACGGGAAAGCTTTCGCGCGGCTATGTGCCAGCCCGGGGTATTCTGCGACCGTTCAGCAGGCATTGCCGTTCAACCTTGGCTCGGATTCCGAGCGGGGAACCAACTGCGAAACCCGATGCCGATGCCGACGTCACCAACTTGTCACCACATTTATGAGTGTTTTGGTGACACTCTTGGTGACAGGAAAAAGCCCGCCCCGCTTAGCTTTGGCGGCTTACCTAAAGGCCCGTCACCGTGTCACCAACGAAATGCGCAATCGGCCGCCGAGTTATTCCGTGTGGAGCTATGTTTCGACGCACTCGGCACCATTGGGGGTACGCTTGGGGGTATGAAGCACTCAAAAAAAAGTTACGCGCCCGTCAGGCAACGCATTTCCGCTCATTTTGCGTGTCCGGCCCTGGCACCAAAAAAGATTCGAGCAGTACCGCATAAAATCAGAAAGCCCCGCCCAGCCATGCTGCGCGGGGCTTTTTGTTGCCCTGCTTTTGTTGCCCTTCATAAAGCAACGAAATGAGGCATTGAAGCCGCATTACTGGTGTTGGCCTGCAAGACTTCCGTTCGAACTCACTCGACGGCCGATCATGAGGCCGGCATCGTAGGCCGCTTCCAGCGCTCTCGCGAGACTATCGACCCGCACGATGCGTAAATCCGCGCTCGCCTTGCCGCTCAGTTCGAACGTCGCGATGCCGAGCGTTTCATGCGCGATCGATAGCAACAAGTCCAAACGTGCGTCGTGTTCGATGATGGTGTTCATATTCGGCTCCTGACATGCGACATTGCACTTATCAGCTTAGGCAATAATTGCCTGAGCAATATGTGACGTTCCGCCGCATATTGAAGCTCTTCTCGATATTGGGCGGCCCGGCGCCAACGACGCCGGCGCCCACTATCCGTCTTACTGCTCTGCCACGCGCGCGCCGCCATGCATCGCTGCACGCCGACGTTTGAACACATAGCCGGCCCACATCACGATCAGCCACGCGGGCACGAGCCACACCGAGACCGACAGGCCCGGCGTCATTGCCAGAATCACGAGGATCAGCGCCATGAAGGCGAGGCAGATCCAGTTGCTGACCGGGAACCAGAACGACTTGAACACGAGCGTCTCGCCTGCC
Organism: Paraburkholderia sediminicola; assembly: GCF_046027825.1. GTDB lineage: Bacteria > Pseudomonadota > Gammaproteobacteria > Burkholderiales > Burkholderiaceae > Paraburkholderia > Paraburkholderia sediminicola_D. Next base: position 35,458 of record NZ_JAQQDU010000047.1, on the reverse strand, counting down.
GCCACCATCGCCTTGCGCGACTTCAGATGCGTCAGGCTGATCAGCGCCCAGTTCAACACCAGCGCGGCCACCACCAGCGCCATCAGCAAACCGAGTGCTTCGGCCGGAATCAGATAGTTGATGATCACGCAGGTGAACGTGGCGAGCGCCGACAAACCAATCGCCATATACGGCACGCCGCGGCGGTCGACCTTCATCAGCGCGCGCGGTGCATTGCCCTGTTCCGCCAGACCGTACAGCATGCGGCTATTCGCATACACGCCGCTGTTGTAGACCGACAGCGCGGCGGTCAGCACCACCACGTTGAGGATGTTCGCGGTCAGCGTCGAGCCGATCTGCGAGAAGATCATCACGAACGGGCTGCCGCCGGCCGCCACCTGATTCCACGGATACAACGAGAGCAACACTGCCAGCGAGCAGATGTAGAAAATCAGAATCCGGTAGATCACCTGATTCACGGCCTTCGGAATGCTCTTTTGCGGGTCGGCCGCTTCAGCAGCCGTAATACCGATCAATTCGAGCCCGCCGAACGAAAACATGATGACCGCGAGCATCATGAACAGGCCGTGAAAACCGTGCGGGAAAAAGCCGCCGTCGGCCCAGAGATTGGTGATCGAGGCTTGCGGCCCACCATGGCCGCTGATCAGCAGATAGCCGCCGAACAGGATCATGCCGATCACCGCCACGACCTTGATGATCGCAAACCAGAATTCGGTTTCGCCGTACGCTTTGACGTTAGCGAGATTGATGGCGTTGATGACGGCGAAGCACACCAGCGCCGAGACCCACGTGGGCACCCCCGGCCACCAGTAATGAACATAGGTGCCAACTGCGGTCAACTCGGCCATACTCACGAGCACGTACAGCACCCAGTAGTTCCAGCCGGACAGAAAGCCGGGAAAGTCGCCCCAGTATTTGTACGCGAAGTGGCTGAACGAGCCGGCAACCGGCTCCTGTGCCACCATTTCACCAAGCTGCCGCATGATCATGAAGGCGATGATGCCGCCGATCGCGTAGCCGAGAATCATCGACGGGCCGGCTGCCTTCAACACGCTGGCGGAGCCGAGAAACAAGCCGGTGCCGATCGCCCCGCCCAGCGCGATCAGCTGGATGTGGCGATTTTTAAGCCCGCGCTTCAGGCCGTCTTGCTGCTGTGCACTATTCAAAATTGCGCCCCAGTGTATGGATATCGATCACCCGATCGGACTTATGGTCCGCTCCGGCACAACCTGAAATTTTAGCGCGCCCGAAATTACCTCAATACTGGGACCAACCCGCGCTTGGTTCTGCGCCGCACTTAACGGCAAGGATAGTGATTGTCACTGGCGTGGTGCTTCGGTATGTTGCCCTAGTCGAGGTTTCAGCCTTCGGAGATTCAACATGTCGCTCAATCGTCTGCTTGGCGCCGCTGTTTTGTGTCTCTGCTTCGCTGGGGCCGGTGCCCTCGCGCAAACCGCAGCGCCTGCGGCAGAACCCGCCGCCGAACCCGCCGTGATGCCAGGCATGGAGTCGAGCGCACCTGAAGCACCGGCCCCTCCTCCCGCCGAGCCTGCCGCAGTCCCCGCGCCCCCTGCCGCTGCACCCACGCCCGCCGCACCCGCCACCACAAGAGCGAACGCCCCCACACCGCCCGCAGCGCCGATGACCGGCCCCGTGCGCAACGTCGTGCTGGTTCATGGTGCGTTCGTCGACGGATCGAGCTGGAACGGTGTCATCGCGAAGTTACAGCAGAAGGGTTATCACGTGAGTTCGGTGCAGAACCCGCTCACGTCGCTCGCCGACGATGTCGCCGCCACCCGCCGCGTCCTCGCGCGCCAGGATGGCCCAACTATCCTGGTCGGGCATTCTTGGGGCGGTGTCGTGATTACCGAAGCGGGTGCAAACGCACCGAACGTCGCGGGTCTCGTCTACGTGGCGGCCATTGCGCCGGACCTGCATGAATCGACGATCGACCTGATGAAACGTGCAGCGCCGGCGCCGGCGAATCAAGGCATCACCGCGGATTCCACAGGCTTTCTTTGGCTCGACCGCAGCAAGTATCACGCCGACTTCGCTGCCGACGTACCCGAGAATCTAACGCGCGTGCTCTCCGCCGCGCAGCAGCCGATCGCCGCAAGGGCCTTCAGCGAAACGGTGAACCAGGTGGCGTGGAGAGAAAAGCCGTCGTGGTACATCGTGACGACGAGGGACCGCGCGATACCGCCCGAAGTCGAACAGTTCATGGCTAACCGGATGGGCGCGAAGATTGTGCCCATCTCATCGAGCCATCTCGTGCCGGTGTCGCATGCCGGGGCGGTGGCGGATGTGATCGATCGTGCAGCGCGGGAGTTGAGCCGGCAACAGTAGGCTGTCGCCGTCACGCCCTCCGTCACACGGCTCAGCGCAGCATGAACGACATCGCCGACAGGCAATTCAGCATGCGCACCACATGTTCCGCCGACTCCGCGCTAAAACGCAACGTGACGGCGTCCACGCGCGTGAGCGTCGGCCATTGGCAGAACAGATCGGCAAGTGCGGTAGTTTGCACACGCAACTCGCATTCGACGGGCTTCGTGGTAGCGCGCGTGGCTTGCGACGCATAACCCTTGTCGATGTAATGCCGCACCACTTCGCGCGCGGCAGTTTCGATGGCATCGCGAGCGCTTGCCGGCGTTTGCGTGACGCCGCTCGCGTGCCCCGTCGCGCTCTTGGTGACGACAAAGCGTGCGCCAGGAAAACGCGGCGCAGTTTCCTCGGCGAATACATCGTCGCCGGATAAAAGCACTACCTGTGCGCCATATTCTTCCGCCAGCGTTCCATACAATCCTGCCTCGCCGACCTCGACGCCGTTCAGCGAGACGCGCGCGAATGCGAAGCTGTTGATCGTATGCGAGAGAACGCCGTGCGTCTGCGACCTGGCGTGATAGCCGATCATGAACACCAGCGCCGCGCCATATTCAAGGCCGGCCATCATGCCGAGTGTGCGCGGTTTGCCGAGCACGATCTGGGCACGCGCGTCGAGCAGATCCGGTAACAGATTGCGGAAACCGCCGTGCGAATCGTTGACCCATACATGCGTCGCGCCGCCTGCGAAAGCGCCTTCAATCGCGGCGTTGGCCTCGAGTGTCATCCAGCGGCGCGCGGCTTCGTATTCGCCGTTGCCCGCGCGCGTTTGCTCGGGATGGAACACGCCGGCCACACCTTCGATGTCGGCGGAAATCAGGACTTTCATCAGGAAGATTACTTGAGAAGTTGAGCGAGATCGGGGACGGTGTCGTGCAGCGATAGGCGACGATGGCCGTCGCGGCCCGTGACGGAAGTTGCGCTCCACAAAGCATCGACGATCGCCTGCTCGACGCTGTCCGCGCAGGCACGGAATAGCGGATCGAGCCGAGCATCGGCGAGCACCGGCGGCAGCGCGACAAAGTCGGACTCGTGCGGCACGGTGTAGGCCGTTGAAAACGCCAACGCAATGTCGCCGCTGCCGTGGCCGTACACCGAACCGGTTCGTGCAAGACCGGCCGCGGCGCGCAATGACAGACGCCTGAGCTGGCGAGCGTCGAGCGGCGCATCCGTGGCGACGATCATGATGATCGAGCCTTGCTCGGGTTTCGCGCTGGCTTCGGCCGCGCGTTCGGCCAGCACGCGACCGAGCGGCGTACCGTCGATCGTCAGCATCGGCAGGCGACCGAAGTTCGCCAGCACCAGCGCGCCGACGGTATAGCGCTGCCCTGCTACGTCGACCACGCGCGATGCATTGCCGATTCCGCCCTTCAGATCGAAGCACGACATGCCGCGGCCTGCGCCGACCGAACCGCTCGCGACATCAACGCTTGCCGCTTCACACGCATCGTTGTAGTGCCGTTCGCTTACCGCCAAAGCCTGAATATCGTTCAGGTATCCGTCATTGCATTCGAACACCAACGGATTGACGGTCGACCACTCGCGTCCGATCTGCGGATGGGCATGAATTGCCGCACGAATCTGCGCTTGGGCGACCGCAGCGACACCAAAGGTATTGGTTAATGCAATGGGTGTTTCCAGCACGCCGAGTTCTTCAACCTGCACGAGCCCGATGCTTTTGCCGAAGCCATTGATCACTGAAGCGGCCGCGGGCACCTTCGCGAGAAACGGATCGCCCCGGTGCGGACGAATTACGGTCACGCCGGTTTGCACAGCGCCCTCATCCAGCGTGCAATGTCCTACCGTCACGCCTTCTACGTCGGCAATCGTCCCGCGCGGGCCGCTCGGCAACACGCCGATATGCGGCGTGTTTTCACTGGCAGTATTAGTCAGACTCATGGCCGGTCGAGCTTCGGATCGAGCGCATCGCGCAGACCGTCGCCGAGCAGATTAAACGCCAGCACGGTGAGGAAAATCGCCAGACTCGGAAACAGCGCGATATGCGGCGCGGTGACCATATCGGCACGCGCTTCGTTGAGCATAGCGCCCCACTCCGGCATCGGCGGTTGCGCGCCGAGTCCGAGAAACGACAAGCTTGCCGCCGTGATGATCGACGTGCCGATCCGCATCGTGAAGTACACCACGATCGACGAAATCGTCCCCGGCAGAATATGCCGCACGATGATGGTCCAGTCCGATGCGCCGATGCTGCGTGCCGCTTCGATATAGGTAAGTTGCTTGAGCATCAGCGTATTGCCGCGCACGAGGCGGGCGAACGCCGGGATGCTGAAAATCGCCACGGCGCAGATTACATTGATCATGCCGTTGCCGAGAATCGCGACCACACCGATCGCCAGCAGAATGCCGGGAAACGCGAACAGCACGTCGGCGACACGCATGGTGATGCGGTCCCACCAGCCTTCGTAGTAACCGGCCAGCAAGCCGAAGAATGTGCCGATCACCGCGCCGATCGCCACCGACAGAAAACCGGCCTCGAGCGAAATACGCGAACCCGCCAGAATGCGGCTGAAAATATCGCGGCCCAGCGAATCGACCCCGAACCAGTGCGCGGCCGAGGGCCCCGCATTCAACGCGTCGTAGTCGAAGAAATTCTCCGGGTCGTATGGCACGATATGCGGCGCGAGAATCGCGACCGCGACCAGCAGCAGCACAAAAATGCCGGCGGCGAGCGCCACATGCTGCTTGCGGAATTTGCGCCAGAATTCACTCCACGGCGTGCGGATCGCGCTTTCTACAAGAGCGGCCTTGGCCGCATTCGCCTCGGTAGCTGAGATGCTCATGCCGGCCTCACTTGAAACGGATAGTCGGGTTGATGACGGCGTACAGCACGTCCACAACCAGGTTGATGATGATGAACTCAAGCGAGAACAGCAGCACTTCAGCCTGAATCACCGGATAGTCGCGCATCGCCACGGCATCCACCAGCAGGCGTCCGAGGCCCGGCCAGTTGAATACCACCTCCACCACGATCGAGCCGCCCAGCAGAAAGCCGAATTGCAGTCCCATCATCGTGATGACGGGAATCATCGCGTTGCGCAGGCAGTGTTTGACGATCACGAGCCGTTCGGGCACGCCCTTGGCGCGCGCGGTGCGCACGAAATCTTCATTCATCACTTCGACGAACGAAGCACGGGTGAAGCGCGCCATCACTGCCGCCACGGCCGCGCCGAGCGTGAGCGACGGCAGCACGTAGCTTTTCCAGGAACCGTCCCCGACGATCGGCAACCAGCCGAGCTTCACCGAAAAGATCTCCATCAGCAGCATGCCAAGCGCGAACGCGGGAAACGAAATACCCGACACCGCCAGCGTCATGCCGAGTCGGTCGGGCCAACGATTGCGCCATACGGCCGAGACGATACCGATGCCCATGCCGAGCACCACCGCCCACACCATGCTCGCGAGCGTCAGCAGCAACGTCGGCATGAAGCGCTCGCCGATTTCCTGACTGACCGGCCGCTTGCTGCGCGTGGACGTGCCGAAGTCGCCGTGCGCGATCTTCACGAAGAAGTTGACGAATTGCTCCGGCATCGGCTTATCAAGACCGAGATCGGTACGCACCAGCGCAACGGTCGCTTCGTCCGCTTCGGGGCCGGCCGCGAGACGCGCTGGATCGCCGGGCAACAGATGCACGAACAGGAACACCAGCACGGCGACGATGAAGAGCGTCGGCAGCAGGCCAAAGATACGTTTGACGAGGAAGTTCAGCATGAAACCAATCCGGCAATGATGCGGGTAACGAAGAATCGTTAGAAAGCGGCCACCCGGCCGGCGTGTTCGTCTGGAATACGCCGGCCGGGCGATCAACTCATCACTTGATTGCGATCTCGTCGAAATTGAACGAGCCGTCCGGCGCGACATACGCACCCGACAAACGCTTGCTGCGCGCGTACACGACCTTTTCCTTGACGAGGAAGATCCACGGCGCGTCGGCCCAGATGCGTTTTTGTGCGTCGGTGTAGAGCGCGGCCTTCTTTGTGCGATCTGTGGTTTCGAGCGCCTGCTTCAGATCGCTGTCAACGGTGTCGTTCTTGTAGTACGCAGTGTTGACCATCTTCGGCGGGAACGAGACCGACCCGAGCAACGGCGTAATCGCCCAGTCCGCTTCACCCGTCGACGAGGACCAGCCCGCGTAGTACATCCGCACCGGTGCGGTCGCCGGGTCCTGCGCGCTTTCCACCTTCGCGACGCGCTGACCCGCTTCGAGTGCTTCAACCTGCGCCTTGATGCCGACTTGTGCCAGTTGCTGCTGCACGAACTGAATCACCTTCTGCGCGGTCGAGTAGTTATACGCGGACCACAGCGTCGTTTCGAAACCGTTCGGATAGCCCGCTTCCTTCAGCAACTCACGCGCCTTCGCCGGATCGTACGGCCACGGGCCGAGCTTGACGGCGTAGTCGACACCTTGCGGCACCACGCCATCAGCCGGCGTCGCATAACCCGCGAACGCGACCTTCGTCAGCGCGTCCTTGTTGACCGCGTAGTTCAGCGCCTCACGCACCTTCGGGTTGTCGAACGGCTTCTGGTTGACGTTCAGGCTGATATAGCGCTGGATGATCGACGGCGACGCGATCAGGTCAACCTTCGGGCTCGACTGCAACTGCGCCGCCTGCTCGAACGGCACCTGGAAAGCAAAGTCCGCCTCGCCGGTGCGCATCAACGCAGCGCGCGTGTTGTTGTCGACCACCGGTTTCCAGTCGATCGCATCGATCTTCGGATAGCCCTTCTTCCAGTAGCCGGCGAATTTCTTCACCGTCAGGTCGCCTGCCGGGTCCCACTTCACCAGTTCGAACGGGCCCGTGCCGACCGGATGGAACGCGATGTCCTTGCCGTACTTCTTCAGCGCGTCGGGCGAAATCATCACCGCCGACGGATGCGCCAGCACGTTGACGAATGCCGAGAACGGCGCCTTCAGGGTGACCTTCACCGTGTACGCATCGACCACTTCGGTCTTCTCGATACGGTTGAACATGTTGTAGCGCTTGAGCTTGTTCGCCGGATCGGTCACGCGGTCGAAGTTTGCTTTGACTGCCGCAGCGTTGAAGTCAGTACCGTCCTGGAACTTCACGCCGTGGCGCAGCTTGAACGTGTAGACCTTGGCATCCGGGCTCGCTTCGTAGCTGTCGGCCAGCACGTTGACCAGCTTCATGTCCTTGTCGAACCCGAACAGACCTTGATAGAACGACTTGGCCACGGCTTGCGACAGCGTGTCGTTCGCGTCGTACGGATCGAGCGTCGTGAAGGTCGACGCAACGGCCATCACAGCCGTCGTGTCGGCGTGCGCCACATTGCCCGCGAGCATCGCGAACACCATCGCGCCGCCGCTGACCAGCGCGCGCAAACGAAACGGAGAAGACGGGACCAGCAGGTTCATGAGGTTGGCTCCAGGCTGCGAATTGAAACAGGGTTATGTGCTGCGAGAGAAAATGGCTTTGCTTCAGGTCTGGTACTTCGGTCAGGACTGCGTTCGGGCTTTCGCTCAGGTCTAGTAAGCGCCGCCAACCCGATGCTGAGCCACGAAATGATCCGGTCCGACCGCCACCAGCGGCGCCACAATCGGTTCATCGTTCAGTAAGCGAATCGGGCTCGGAATTTCGTCGGCGGCGAGCATGCGTTTCGCGTGACGGCGTGCGGGATCGGCGACCGGCACCGCGCCCATCAGCTTTTTCGTGTACGGGTGCTGCGGCGCTTCGAACACCGCGCGGCGCGGACCGATCTCGACGATCTGGCCGAGATACATCACCGCCACGCGATGGCTGACACGCTCCACTACCGCCATGTCATGCGAAATGAACAGATACGCAACGCCGAGCTCGCGTTGCAGATCGAGCATCAGGTTGACGATTTGCGCCTGCACGGAGACGTCCAGTGCGGAGACGGATTCGTCGGCGATCACGACTTTCGGATTCAATGCCAGCGCCCGCGCAATCGCAATGCGTTGCCGTTGTCCGCCCGAAAATTCGTGCGGATAGCGGCGCGCGGCTTCGGGCGGCAAGCCGACCTTTTCGAGCAGCCACGCCACGCGTGCCTGGGCTTCAGCGCCTTGAGCGACGCCGTGCACGAGCAGCGGCTCCATGATCGAGAAGCCGACCGTCAAGCGCGGATTCAGCGAAGCAAACGGGTCCTGAAAAATAAACTGGATATCGCGGCGCAGCGCTTGCAACGCCGGGCCAGTGAGCGAGCTGATTTCCTTGCCGTCGAATTCGATCGAGCCGCTCTGACTTTCGACCAGACGCAGCAATGAACGGCCCGTCGTCGATTTACCGCAACCCGATTCGCCGACCAACGCGAGGGTTTCACCCGGACGCAGATCGAAGCTGACCTTCTCGACCGCATGGACGCGGCCCGTCAAGCGACCGAACGCCCCGCTCTTGACCGGAAAACGCGTGACCAGATCGCGCACGCGCAGAATCGGCGGCGTGCTGTCGTGGATCAGCGGTTGGGATTCTTGCGCTACAGCGGCAGCGGGACGAACCCGTTCGTCAGTGCCGGTGAGCGCTGCCTGCTCGACAGTCAGAATCGGAAACTTGGCGGGCAGATCGGTGCCCTGCATCGCGCCAAGGCGCGGGACCGCGGCAAGCAATGCCTTCGTATAGGGATGCGACGGCGCGGCGAACAGCACATCCGACGCACCCTCTTCCACTTTCTCGCCGCGATACATCACCAGCACGCGATCGGCCACTTCGGCCACCACACCCATGTCGTGCGTGATAAAGATCACGCCCATGTTCATCTCGTCCTGCAGGCCGCGAATCAGTTGCAGGATCTGCGCCTGAATCGTCACGTCGAGCGCGGTGGTCGGCTCGTCGGCGATCAACAGGGCGGGCTTGCACGACAGCGCCATCGCGATCATCACGCGCTGGCGCATGCCGCCCGATAGCTGATGCGGAAAACGCGCAGCCACCCGGCGCGCTTCGGGAATGCGCACGAGTTCGAGCAGACGCAGCGTTTCGGCGTGCGCGGCAGAACGGCTCTTCCCTTGATGCAAGGCAATCGCTTCGCTGATCTGATCGCCAACCGTGAATACCGGATTGAGCGAGGTCATCGGCTCCTGGAAGATCATCGCGATGTCGGCGCCGCGAATCGAACGCATCGTGCCGGACGACGCTTTCGCGAGGTCGAGCACGCTGCCGTCGCGGCGCCGGAAGGCGATGCTGCCGCCGGCAAGGCGCCCACCGCCATGCTCGATCAGCCGCATCAAGGCAAGCGATGTCACCGATTTGCCCGAACCCGATTCACCGACGATCGCCAGCGTCTCGCCACGCTCGACCGTCAGCGACAGATTGCGCACCGCGTTGAAGGTCTTGTCGCCTCTGCGAAATGCGACCGACAGATCGTCGACCGCAAGCACGCGTTGCGGCGGCAAGGTTTCGATAAACGGACGGGCAGTGTGCGATGAAGTCGGCACGATGGTTCCTTTGGATTCGGACGCGGCTAGCGGTGATTCAAGCGAAAGTTCCAGCGAAGATTCAGGCTGCAATTCAAGCGAGGGAGCAGCGCGGCAGCATTAGCGATAGATCGCCGTTACTGGCGTCTCACCGATCCGCGCGAACCCGCGATACATGCCCTCGGTATTGAACGGCAGCGTGATGTTGCCGCGTGCATCGACCGCGATCAGACCGCCGCGGCCGTCGATCTTCGGCAGACGGTTCATCACCACGTCGTGCGCCGCTTCTTCGAGCGAAACGTTGCGGTATGCCATCTGCGCCGCGACGTCGTATGCAGCGATCATGCGAATGAACATCTCGCCGGAGCCGGTGGTCGAGACCGCGCAGGTTGCGTCGTCCGCATAGCAGCCCGCGCCGATCAGCGGTGTGTCGCCGACGCGGCCCACCTGCTTGTTGGTGACGCCACCCGTCGAGGTCGCCGCAGCTACGTGGCCATGCTGATCGAGTGCGACCGCGCCCACGGTGCCGAACTTGCGATTCGGGTCGATCGGCTCGTGTGGCGTGGGATCGTCGTTTTTCGAATCCAGCGTCGCGCCGTCGTGATCGAGCATCGCGCGATTCTGACCGCGTGCAAGCTGCCATTGGCGATGACGCGCTTCGGTATGGAAATACCCGGGCTCGACGAATTCGAGTCCTTGCGCGGCCGCGAAGGCTTCCGCGCCTTCGCCCGTGAATAACACGTGTTCGCTGCGTTCGAGTACGCGGCGCGCCGCCAGAATCGGATTGCGTATGCGCTTCACGCAGCAGATCGCGCCGGCCTCGAGCGTGCTGCCGTCCATGATGGCAGCATCGAGTTCATGCGTGCCGGCTGCCGTGTAGACCGCGCCGCGGCCCGCGTTGAAGAGCGGGCAGTCTTCGAGCAGACGCACGGCTTCGCTGACGGCATCGAGCGCGCTGCCGCCGTCGGCAAGCACACGCTGCCCGGCGCTCAGCACCGCATGCAAGGCGGCATGGTACTCAGCTTCGGCGCTACCCGACATCGATGCGCGCAGGATCGTGCCTGCCCCGCCGTGAATGGCAATGACTGCGTTGGTGTTCATTTCTTGGCTTTCGTAGTGCGGGTGGTACGGATAGAAGCGCGCACGGGCTGCTCAGTCGTGCTGGACGGCTCGGCTTGAGGATCGGTCAGCCAGGGCAAGACGAATTCGCTGACGCCGGCGGCGGCCTCAACCGAACGTTGGGCGCGATATGCGACCGCATCGCAGAGTGCTTCGATCACGGCCAGCACAGCCGAATCGGCATTGGCAGCGAGCCGCCGCTCAGAACGGATATAGAGCTTGAGATCGGCAAATTGCGCGAGCGGCGAGCGCGGGCCGTCGGTCAGCGCAAGCACGCGTGCCCCGCGACTTGCTGCGCGCCGCGCGAGTTCGATTGTGTCTTCAACGTAACGCGGGAACGCGATTCCGATCACCAGATCGTCTTCATTCGAAGCGAACAGACGCCGCGCAGCATGCGACGGTCCGCCGACAAACGCGAGCGACTGCACGTTGTCGTGATACGGCATCAGGCCGTGCTCCATCAGGCCGGCGAGGAACGCGCTCGAACCCGCGCCGAGCACGAAGACACGACGCGCGGAAATTATCGCTTCGACCGCGGCCTCGGCGGCAGCGCTGTCAATCGCGGAGCGGGTGGATTGCAGATTGGTTGTGGCCTGTTCGAGCGATGCGTCAACCAGATCATCGCCGGAAGCGAGCGATTCCTGCGCGCTACGCAGCCGCTCGACCGGTGCGAGCGTCGCTTCGAAGCCGCGGACCAGCGCTTCCCGAAACTGCGGATAACCGTCGAAGCCGAGTGCGCGAGCGAAACGATTCGCCGTTGCGACCGATGCGCCAACCACGCTCGCCAGTTCGTCGATCCGCATCGTCGCCGCGCGGAACAGATTCGCCAGCACGTATTCGCCCATGCGTCGATGGATCGGCGTAAGCGTCGGCATCGCTGCAGCGATGCGCGCGGCGATGGCCTGCTCGGCAGGGTTCGAAGCAACGGACGAGTGATGGATCATGCGTGCGAACTGGCGTGATGGTTGTCCCCCAAGGGGACTTCCTCCGGGGCGTAAGCAAAATGCATGAAAGTATATTTACATAGAAACCTATCAGAAAAAAATTCATTTTCATTTTTGAGGGTTTTCCCCGATGGGTCGCCAACACGCCGGCACACAACACCGCCATCCGATGAAAACCAGTTTTCATTGAGCGATTGCAGTGCCCTCGGGAATGTTCGCGAGCCGTGCCGCCGGCGACATGACGATGATCAGCGCCTGCACAAGGAACGCTGCGGCAGCCGCCACCAGACATGCGTCCATCCCCCAGCGCACACTTATCGCCGCACCGAGCAATGCGCCCAGCGGGCGCGCACCAAAGGTCGCGGTGCTGTTGAGCGCCGAGACACGGCCCATCATCCGTTCGGGCGTGATCGCCTGACGCAGGGTGGTCGAACCCACCACCCACAGAATCGGTCCGGCGCCGAGCAGGAAGAAGCTCAGCATCGCGAGCCAGAACGACGGCGTGACGATCGTCGCCACCATCACGAGCGAGGCGAGCAAACCGCACGACGGTCCGATGATCAGCACGCGGCCGAACGCGAGGCGTCGCGCGATGGCCGGTGCGGCGAGCGCGCCGCACACCATGCCGACGCCGTACGCGCCGAGCGTCACACCGACCATCGACGCGCTCAATCCCAAGCGATGCACGGCATATGGCACATACACCGCTTGCAGGACGAAGAAACCGAGATTGAAAAAGATCGCGGTGGCGAGCATCGGACGCAGCAGCGCGTCGCGCAGCACAAAGCGCGTACCGTCGCGCAGTTCAAGCAGGAAGTGACGCTCCGGAGCGGCCGCTCGCGGCGGTTCGCGCAGCCCCGCGAGCAACGCGACGGCCAGCGCCGATAGCCCAGCCGCGCAGCCATACGCCCATCCCGCGCCGATCCAGCCGACCAGCAGTCCGCCGAGCGCCGGACCCGCTGAATACGCGACACTGCGCGCCAGTTCGAGCCGGCCATTGGCCTGGGCGTACGCCTCGCGCGGCACGATCGAGGGCACCAGCGAAGGCGCCGCGACGTTGTAGGCCACCGTGCCAGTCGCGGCAATAAAACCGAGCGCGGCGAGCAGCGACAAGCTAAGCGAATGGGTCATCACCAGCAGCAGCACGCAGAGCATCGCGACCACACGCACGCTTTCGGCGAGCGTCATCAACGTGCGGCGCGAGCGGCGGTCGGCCCACACGCCGAGCGGAATCGACAACAACAGGAACGGCAGCGTCTGCGCGGTTTGCAGCAGACCGGTCTCGCGCGCGCCTGCACCGAGCGCGAACACGGCGACGAGCGGCGCGGCGGCGAGACTGACCTGCTCAGCGGATTGCGCGACCAGATTCGACCATGCGAGCCGCTGAAAGGCGGCCGGCAGACGGATCGCGGATGAAGACGGCGAAGAGGAAGCGGTATGCATCGATGAACTCCTGTGACGGGACGGGGAGAACTCATCGTGGTCGCTAAGGCGCTGCGCGGCGCTCCGCTTCTTGCGGTGTTATTCTTCGCTCGCCATGAATCTCGAAAGCATCCTCTTCACTCAAGGTTTCGGCTCGCGCCGCCAATGCCGGGCGCTGATCGGCGACGGCCGCGTGAGCATCGGCGGTTCAGTCTGCGCCGACGCCGATACCGATTTCCCGACCGACGACAGCACGTTCTGCTTCAGCGTGGACGGTGTCGTCTGGCCGTATCGCGAGCACGCCTATCTGCTCCTGAACAAACCCGCAGGCTACGAATGCTCGCGCGATCCGCAGCATCATCTGAGCGTGTTCAGCCTGCTGCCGCTGCAGTTCGCCGAACGCGGCGTGCAATGCGTGGGCCGCCTCGATCAGGACACCACCGGCCTGCTGCTGCTCTCCGACGACGGCAAGTTCGTTCACATGTTCACGTCGCCGAAACGCAAAGTGCCGAAGCGGTACATCGCGACCACGCGGCATCCCATCGACGACGCCCAACTCGGTGCCTTGCGCGACGGTGTCATGCTGCACGGCGAGCCCAAACCGATCGTCGCCGTCGATGCCCAGGCGCGCGGCGAACACGCGCTGGCCCTCACCGTGATGGAGGGCAAGTATCACCAGGTCAAACGGATGATCGCGGCGGCCGGGAACCGTTGCGAAGCGCTGCATCGCGAGCAGATCGGTGGACTCGCGCTGCCCGCGACGCTCGCAGAAGGCGCGTGGCAATGGCTCGACGAAACCGACCTCGGATCTTTACGGAGCGGGTAAACCGGTAGGTCCCTTTTAAAGCCTTGATGCGTCAGGAGAATCGTGTGCGCGCCCGCACACAGGCCTCGCGGAACGCCTGATTACACGCTGCGGCGCAGCATGCTCTTCCTTACGAATCGCCCTATACTCGATTAAACAAAGACTACAAAGGGTTCAAGGAGAGGCGCCATGGTCATCCACGACACTATCGTGATCTCATCCGTGATGATTGCTTTCACGTGCCTCGGGCTGGTTCTGGTCGGCGGACTGCTGGTTGTGATGCGGCTGCGGCACAAATATCACCCGAACCTGATCGGCGCACTGATTGGCGCGATGCTGTGCTTCCTGTTGCTGGAGGCATTGCCGGCGCTGACGTAAAAGCCTAAGAAGTCTCACGCAAAAAATCATCAACGCTCGGGTACCGCAAGCGTACCCGCAGCTCCTCTTTGAGGCGGCGGTTCACAAGCCGCCTCGATTCGCGCATGAAAGACAGCAAGGTCGGCTCGATCTGCTGCTCTGCCTCCGTACGCGTGATGCGAGGCGGACGCGCCAGACCGAACGCATCGGCCACCACATCGAAGTACGCCCCCATTTTCAGCGACGTGTCGTCGGACGCGTGAATCACGCGCGCCGGCCGCCCATGCGTGGCGAGGCGCAGTAGGATCGCGGCGAGGTCGTCGGCGTGGATATGGTTGGTGTAGACGTCGTCGTCGTCGATCAAGGCGGGCGTGCGCTTTTCCAGCCGCGCGAGCGGCAGGCGGTTGCCCGCGTAGATGCCGGGAATCCGTGCAATGCTCGCGGCGACCACGCCTCGCGCGGTGGCGCGCCGCAACTGCTGTTCGGCCGACACGCGGCGTTTGGCGCGCGCATTGGCCGGTTGCAGCGCGCGCGTCTCGTCGATCCACGCGCCGCCGCAATCGCCGTAGACACCTGTCGTGCTCGCGTACACCAGCCTCACAGGCGCGTGCGGAGCGGCGGTCCAGCGCACCCTGTCGGGTACAATATTGGCTGCTTCAGATTCCGCCCACGAGGCACTTATGTTGCTCAACCCGCGGCGTAGCCGCCCGACCGGCGCCACCGCGCCGCGCGCGGCACGCAGCGCCCGATTGCGGCGCGCGCTTAGCGTAGCGAGCAAAGCACGGGTACGGCTGTCGTCATCGCCGGTCTTTTGCGGCGGCGCGAGATGCAGCACCGTCGGCGCGAGGCCGGCAAGCCGTTTCAGGCTGCGGCGCGCGTCGAGATCACCGACCAGCGGCGTGACGCCGGCAGCGCGCAATTCGGCGCTGCGCCCGGCGTGGCTGGTCAGCGCGAAGACATGCGAGTGTGGCTGTAACAAGGGCACGCAGCGCATGCCGACGTCACCGCAGCCAACAATCAGCACGCGCGGCCGGCGTAATTTTCGTGTCGCTTTCAT
Organism: Paraburkholderia sediminicola; assembly: GCF_046027825.1. GTDB lineage: Bacteria > Pseudomonadota > Gammaproteobacteria > Burkholderiales > Burkholderiaceae > Paraburkholderia > Paraburkholderia sediminicola_D. The sequence continues at coordinate 19,967 of NZ_JAQQDU010000047.1, read as the reverse complement.
GGTGGACGCATTGTAGCCGTCAAGCGCGGCAGGTACCGCACAGTTGCACCGCGGGTCCGATAACGATTACCGACTTCTCGATTTCGAACACTCTATGGCATTTAACGTCACGCTCCGGCAAAGCGGCCGGCAGTTTCAGGTAGAACAGGACGAACCGGTCCTGATCGCGGCTTTGCGCCAGGGCATCGGCCTGCCGTACGGCTGCAAGAACGGCGCCTGCGGCTCATGCAAAGGCACCGTGATCAGCGGTCAGATTGAACAGCGTCAGCATTCGTCGTCGGCTTTGTCGAACGACGAAAAAACGCGTGGCATGGCGCTCTTCTGCTGCGCGACGGCCTGCTCCGATCTCGAAGTGGATATCCGCGAAGTAGCGGGCGTGGGCGACGTGCAGGTCAAGAAACTGCCGTGCCGCGTGAACGCCATCGAGCGCAAGGCCGACGACGTCGTCGTGCTGAAGCTGCAATTGCCCGCCAACGAACGTCTGCAGTATCTGGCCGGCCAGTACCTCGAATTCATTCTGAAGGACGGCAAGCGCCGCAGCTATTCGATGGCAAGCGCGCCGCACGCGGAAGGCCCCATCGAATTGCACCTCCGTCATATGCCGGGTGGCGCATTCACGGACCACGTGTTCAGCACGATGAAGGAGCGCGACATCCTGCGCTTCGAAGCCCCGCTCGGCACCTTCTTCCTGCGTGAAGATTCGGACAAGCCGATCGTGCTGCTGGCCTCGGGCACCGGCTTTGCGCCGCTGAAGGCGATCGTCGAACATGCGGTGTTCAAGAACCTCAACCGGCCGATGACGCTGTACTGGGGCGCACGCCGCAAGAAGGACCTGTACCTGCTCGATCTCGCCGAGCAATGGGCTCGCGAGATCCCGAACTTCAAGTTCGTGCCGGTGCTGTCGGAACCGGACGCGAGCGACGCGTGGACGGGTCGCGTCGGCTTCGTGCATCGCGCGGTGATCGAGGATCTGCCGGATCTGTCGCCGTACCAGGTGTACGCGTGCGGCGCACCGGTGATGGTCGAGTCGGCGCAGCGCGATTTCACCCAGCACCACGGTCTGCCGGAAGACGAGTTCTACGCGGATTCGTTCACGAGTGAGGCGGATCTGGCGAACGCGGTTTAAGGGAGTGCATAGCATCGGCGCTAGCGCCCCGATGCTCGCGAAGCCGAGTTCTGAAAGCGCGGCTATGCAAATGGCCGCGCTTTGCGCAGGCAGGGTTTGCGCCAACGAAAGCGTCGATTCTGATCTGCAACGCGCGCGCTTGATTCTCTGGAGCCGCATGCTCAGGCTGGAGCATTTTGTGCAACGGCGTGCATCCATCGCTGCCGGCCATACCCAGATTCGAAACAACATAATCGATCGCGGCCAATGTCTCGAAGAGTCTGCGGCCATACACTGGCTCGTGGTGCGCGACGCGATTACGCATCTGATAGATGTGCTCCAATTGCGTGGCTACCGCAGACCGGTCGACCCGCTTGTCCGGGAAAATGCGCTTGAGCGACGATTTCCACAACGTCTGTTCGTAGTCGTTGGAAAACAATCTCTTCCAGAAGTACATCGTGAGTTGGGTGATAACCTGCCCGCCGGGAACAACGATCGCTTTTTGCCGCGCATCGAGTCGAAACTCGTGACCCAGCCCCGGCGGCACACCGCGGCGGAACGCAGCCTTATCGAGCGCGCGCTTCTCGGACGGGCTTAGTTTGGCATAGGCGGCGCGCTGCGCACTGCGAACCGCCGCTTCGACCTTGCCTCGCTCCTCGTCTTTCCAGGCAAACGGCGCCGGTGGCCGACGTAACCAACCTTCGACACCGAAGTGCTCTGTCAGTTTGTCGCACACCGCGTTGCGCAATGCAATTTCGACCACCGCAGTGACGCTCATCAGGGTGCCAGCAAGCTGCAACATCTGCTGATGAAGCGCGATGGTCGCGCGAGTGCTGCCTGCCATTGCCTGAAACGTACCGAGGCGTTCGCCCGAAAGCAGTGCGGCAACTGCCGTAATTTCTTCGTCTGTCAGGCGTTCCATTGACCTTTGGCTCCTACGCTTTTAGAATTGTTAGCGATAGGTCGGGATCAGCGTCGGCAGCTATCTTCGGATGGGCGGACCCCGGCTTCCTGATTAAAAAATGGGCGCTCTCTCGAGCGCCCATTTGCATTTCTGCCGGTCGTTTGTACTGGCTTTTCCGTTCTGGCGGACAACCGCTCAAACGACCCATGTCACATTTTAGTCAGCCGTACATCTCATAATCGGCGGACAACCGGAGTTCGTGCGCCAGACAAAAATATCGGTCTGATGCAAATTCATGGTTTACACCAGCGCTTTCCTTGTCGTATTCTTTCGCGCATGAACCGCACTCAATCCGAACTCCGACGTCGCCGCTCGCCGCTCCCTTAGGGGCGCCGCTGGCTTCGTCACGGATTCGCGCCGCACAAAGGCGCAGGCAGTTCGAATCATGAAAGCCACGGCATGCCGTGGCTTTTTTGTTTGATTTTTTTGTTTTTGCCGGCCCCTGTTTCATATCCGGCAACCGTTCATTCACCCTTCACCCCGCTGTCTGGAGCCTGCCGTCATGAATTTCAATGAGTATCCGATCGAGTCGCTGATGTACATCACGAACCGGCCCGAAATCGTTTTCACGCACGGCAAGGGCTCCTGGCTCTACGACAATAACGGCAAGCGATATCTGGACTTCATCCAGGGCTGGGCGGTCAACAGCCTCGGTCACTGCAACGACGGCATGATCGAAGCGCTGAACAAGCAGGCGCAATTGCTGCTCAATCCGTCGCCGGCCTTCTACAACGGCCCGATGGCTCAACTCGCCGGGCTGCTCACGCAGCACAGCTGCTTCGACAAGGTGTTCTTCGCGAACAGCGGCGCCGAAGCGAACGAAGGCGCCATCAAGCTCGCGCGCAAGTGGGGCAAGAAGTTCAAGGATGGGGCGTTCGAAATCATCACGTTCGATCACAGCTTCCATGGCCGCACGCTCGCCACCATGTCCGCCAGCGGCAAGCCGGGCTGGGACACGATCTACGCGCCGCAAGTGCCGGGCTTCCCGAAAGCGGATCTGAACGACATCGCGTCGGTCGAAAAGCTCATCAACCCGAAGACGGTTGCGGTGATGCTCGAGCCGATTCAGGGCGAAGGCGGCGTGATTCCCGCCACGCGCGAGTTCATGCAGCAACTGCGCGCGCTGACCAAACAGCACAATCTGCTGCTGATCGTCGACGAAGTGCAAAGCGGTTGCGGTCGGGCCGGCACCCTGTTCGCGTACGAACTGTCGGGCATCGAGCCAGACATCATGACGCTCGGCAAGGGCATCGGCGGCGGTGTACCGCTCGCGGCGCTGCTCGCGAAAGCCGACATCGCCGTGTTCGAACCGGGTGACCAGGGTGGTACGTACAACGGCAATCCGCTGATGACCGCGGTCGGCTACTCGGTGATCTCGCAACTGACCGCGCCGGGCTTCCTCGAAGGCGTACGCGCGCGCGGCGAGTATCTGCGTGCCAGGCTGCTCGAGTTGTCTGAAGAACGTGGTTTCGAAGGCGAGCGCGGCGAAGGTCTGCTGCGCGCCCTGCTGCTCGGCAAGGACATCGGCAATCAGATCGTCGAGAAGGCTCGCGTGATGCAACCCGACGGCCTGCTGCTGAACGCGGCGCGTCCGAACCTGCTGCGCTTCATGCCGGCGCTGAACGTCACGAGCGAAGAAATCGACCAGATGATGGCGATGCTGCGTTCGATTCTCGACACGCTGTAATCACCCAGGAAAACGCGTATGACGACGACCGCAACGCTATCGATCCGCCGCTTCGAAGCGAGCGACACCGATGCCGTGGTCGCGCTGTGGCAAGAAGCGTTCCCCGAGTACCGGGACGTGACGAGGCCGCAGCGCAATCCGCATCTGTCGATCGCCAACAAGCTGGCGACGCAACCGGAACTGTTCTTTGTCGCGGTGTTCGGCGAACGTATCGTCGGCACCGTGATGGGGGGCTACGACGGGCACCGAGGCTGGCTGTATTCGCTCGCAGTGGATGAATCGTTGCGTCGTCACGGCTTCGGCGCACGTCTGGTCGCGCATGTCGAAAACGCGTTGACCGAACGTGGATGCCCGAAGCTGAATTTGCAGGTGCTATCCGCGAAGGCCGACGTGCGCGCGTTCTATGAGGCGCTCGGTTATCGCGCGGATGCCGTGATCAGTCTCGGCAAACGATTGGGCGAACTGGCGGAAACGCCAGCGGCTTAGGCGCAGGCAATCGCCCGAATAGAATAAGGCCGCATGCGTGATTGAAACGCATGCGGCCTTTTTTGCGGCTAAGGCAAACTTAGTCCAGCTTATTCACCCAACTCATTCACCCAGATAAGCTGCGCGCACCTTCGGATCATCCAGCATCTGCTTCGCGTCGCCAGACATCGTCACCAGACCCGAGTCCATCACGTAACCGCGATTGGCCGCCTGCAACGCCAGACGCGCGTTCTGCTCGACCAGCAGCACGGTCATGCCTTCGGCCGAGATCGCCCGCACCACTTCGAAGATCTTCTCGACCATGATCGGCGAAAGACCCATCGACGGTTCGTCGAGCAACAACAGCTTCGGCTTGCTGATGATCGCGCGCGCCATCGCCAGCATCTGCTGTTCGCCGCCCGAGAGCGTGCCCGCGTACTGCGAGGCACGTTCCTTCAGGCGCGGGAAGAAGCCGAACATGCGATCGACGTCCGCCTTGATGCCGTCCGTGTCGTTACGCAGATAAGCACCCATCTGCATATTTTCGACGATCGACATGCGCGAGAAAATGCCTCGGCCTTCCGGCACCATCGCCAGACCGCGCTTGAGCAGTTCGTGCGCCGGGATGCCCTTGATCGACTCACCCATGTACTCGATGTCGCCTGCCGAGTACGGCTTCAGACCCGTGATCGCCTTCATCGTCGTGGTCTTGCCTGCGCCGTTCGCGCCGATCAGCGTGACCAGTTCGCCCTGCGCAACTTCGAGATCGATACCCTTGACTGCCTGGATGCCGCCGTAATTGACCTGCAGGCCCTTGATTTTCAACATTGCCGTAGCCATTAGTGGACCCCCGCACCCAGATAAGCTTCGATCACCTTCGGATCCTTCTGCACGTCTGACGGCAGACCTTGCGCAATCACCTTGCCGTAGTCGAGCACGGTCATCTGGTTGCACAGACCCATCACCAGTTTCACGTCGTGTTCGATCAGGAGAATCGTCTTGCCGTCGCTGCGGATTTTGTCGAGCAGTTTGGTCAACTCGACCTTTTCCGTTGCGTTCATGCCGGCAGCCGGTTCGTCGAGCGCGAGCAGCTTCGGATCCGTTGCCAGGGCGCGTGCGATTTCCAGACGACGCTGGTGACCGTACGACAGATTGCGCGACGTGTAGTCCGCGTACTGCGCAATGCCGACGTACTCCAGCAGTTCGATTGCGCGCTCCTTGATCTCGCGCTCTTCCTTGCGCTCGGCCGGCGTCTGGAACACCGCGCCGATCAGGCCGTGTTTCGTACGCACGTGACGGCCAACCATCACGTTTTCCAGTGCGGTCATGCCGCCGAACAAACGGATGTTCTGGAACGTACGCGCAATCCCCGCCTTCGCCACCTGATAGACCGCGGTCGGCGTGTACGGCGTACCGTCGAGCTTGAACTCGCCAGAATCCGGCGTGTACAGCCCCGTGATCACGTTGAAGAAAGTCGTCTTGCCGGCGCCGTTCGGGCCGATCAGGCCATAAATCTGGCCCGACTTGATCTGCAAGCCGACGTCGGAGAGTGCCTGCAGGCCGCCGAAGCGCTTGTTCACGCCCTTCACCGACAGACGGATCTGGTCGCTGCCCACACTGTTGTTTACGTTATTGCTCATATGATTTCTCCCCGGGCCTTAAGCACGCACCGGCTTCTTGCCAGCGCGCTTCGCCAGTTTCGCAATCTTGTCTTCGTGCTTCGGCGACGGCCACAAGCCTTCCGAGCGGTACAGCATGATCACGACCATCGCGAGGCCGTACAGCAACTGACGGATCACTTCGGTATCGACGATTTCATGGCCGAAGATTGCGTTCTGCAGCGGACCCATCGTCGAGCGCAGGAATTCCGGGAACACGGAGAGCAGCACCGCCCCGAGAATCACGCCGGGGATGTGGCCCATGCCGCCCAGCACCACGCAGGCCAGCACCACGACCGATTCCCAGAAGGTGAACGATTCCGGCGACACGAAGCCCTGGAAGCCGGCGAACATCGCGCCCGACAGACCGCCGAACGACGCGCCCATTGCGAAGGCCAGCAACTTCACGTTACGGGTGTTGATGCCCATGGCCTTGGCGGCGATTTCGTCCTCGCGGATCGCGGCCCATGCACGGCCGATACGGGAGTGCTGCAAGCGCGTACACGTCCAGATCACCAGCAGCGAGCACAGCACGAACAGGTAGTAATACATGTACACCGACGGGAACGAGAACCCGAGGAACGTGTGGGTCTGCGCAAGACTGAAGCCGCCCACCGACACCGGGTCGATCCCCGTGATCCCCTTCGGCCCGTTGGTGATGTTCACCGGACGGTCGAGGTTGTTCATGAAGATCCGCACGATTTCCCCGAAGCCCAGGGTCACGATCGCGAGATAGTCGCCACGCAGACGCAGGGTCGGCGCGCCGAGCAGAATCCCGAACGTCGCGGCGAGCCCCATGGCGATCGGCACGATGATCCAGATCGGCGTGTGCAACCCGTTCGGGAACAGATGCGCGATCCACTCGAACTGCGAGGTCAGGTGCGGCGAGGACAGCAACGCCGCGACGTAGGCGCCGATGGCGTAGAACGCGATGTAGCCCAGGTCCAGCAGGCCGGCGAAGCCGACCACCACGTTCAGGCCCAGCGCGAGCATCACGTACAGCATCGCGAAGTCGAGCACGCGGACCCAGTAGTTGCCACCGGCCGCGCCGATGATCATCGGCGCCGCGATCACGAAGAACGCGGTGATGATGCCGACGGTCAGCGTCTTCGTCAGGTTCTTTTCAGGAATGAGCGTCGTGGACGGCTCGATCGGTTGAATTGAGGTCATGTTTGATTTCTCCCAGGGATCAAGCGCGATCCGCAACACGTTCGCCGAGCAGACCCGACGGACGGAACACCAGCACGACGATCAGCACGATGAATGCGAACACGTCCTGATAGTTACTGCCGAACACACCGCCGGTCAGGTTGCCGATATAACCCGCTCCCAACTGTTCGATCAGACCGAGCAGCACGCCGCCCACCATCGCCCCGCCGAGATTGCCGATCCCGCCCAGCACCGCCGCGGTAAAGGCCTTCAGACCTGGGATGAAGCCCATATAGAAGTGTGCGTTGCCGTATTCGGACGCGATCATCACGCCGGCCAGAGCAGCCAGTGCCGAGCCGATCATGAAGGTCGCCGAAATCACGAAGTTCGGGTTCACGCCCATCAGGCTGGCAACGCCCGGGTTCTCAGCAATCGCACGCATCGCGCGGCCCAGCTTGGTCTTGTGAACCAGCAGCAGCAGGCCGCCCATCACGAGGAACGCCACCACGATGATCACGATTTCGGTCATCGAGATCACGGCGCCTGGCGTCGTGTCGGTGGCCTTGATCACGTTGATCGGGTCGGTGGGCAACAGCTGCGGGAACGGCAGCGGGTTGCGCGACCAGATCATCATCGCGAGGGTCTGCAGCAGAATCGACACGCCGATCGCGGTGATCAGCGGGGCGAGACGCGGCGCTTTACGCAACGGCCGGTAGGCCACGCGCTCAATCGTGTAGCCGACCAGCGAGCAAACCACTGCCGCGATGATCAACGCGATGATGAGCGTCGGCACATTGCCGAGGCCGGGGAAGTGGTTCTGAAGCACGCCTATGGCTGAGAGCGCAACCATCGCGCCCACCATCAACACATCGCCGTGCGCGAAGTTGATGATGCCCAAGATGCCGTAAACCATCGTATAGCCCAGTGCGATGATGGCGTAAACGCTGCCAAGCACCAGCCCGTTGAGGACCTGCTGGATGAAGATATCCATTTAATGCTCCTTAGCCCGTGCGACTGGATTCGCGTTCTTCATCAGCCGGTGGGCGGTGATGCGGTACGCCAATCTCAACGGCACTGCGGGTACTGATGTAAAAGACCGGTAAGGGTTATCCGCTGCCCGGTTCGTCTTACGACTGGGATGCAGTCGTGGACTTGCCGATGGCGGATGCAAAAACGGCACCGTTGGGTGGTTTCGGTGCCGTCAGGCTGAACGTCCCGTCATCACATCTTCACGACGTCGAGGACCGCTTTCTTGCCGTCCCTGAAGTCGTAAAGCGTAATGGCGCTCTCTTTCAAATCACCCTTGTCGTCGAACGCGATGTGGCCGATTACCCCGTTGTAATCGGTGGACGGCATCGCAGCCAGCACCTTGGGCGCCTCGATCGAATTAGCGCGCTTCATTGCATCGACAATCACGTACACAGCGTCATACGTGAACGGTGCGTAAATCTGCACCGGTGTGTGGAAGCGGTCGACGTACTTCTTTTCGAAGTCCGCTCCCTTATCCATTTTCGAAAGCGCGAGTCCCGCCTCCGAACAGACCAGGTTTTGCACGGCGGTTCCCGCCAGCTCACCTACCTTGTCGGTACACACACCGTCGCCGCCAAGGATTTTTGCCCTGATACCGAGCGCCGCCGCCTGTTTGGTAAACGGCCCGCCCGTTGCGTCCATGCCGCCGAACATGATCACGTCCGGCTGAACACTCCTGATCTTCCTAAGGACGGCCTGAAACTCCGTAGCCCTGTCATTCGTGGCTTCGCGCGCGACGATCTTCGCCCCGCTCGCCTGTACCGCCTTCGCGAACTCGTCGGCCAGTCCCTTACCGTACACGGTCGAGTCGTCGACGATCGCGATGCGTTTCGCGCCGAGCACTTTCGTCGCGTAGTTGGCAAGCGCCGGCCCCTGCTGGGCATCAGTCGCGACCACCCGATACGTTGTCTTGAAACCTTGCTGCGTGTACCCCGGATTGGTCGACGACGGCGAGATCTGCACAATCCCGGCGTCGCTGTAGATCTTCGAGGCGGGAATCGAGACGCCCGAATTCAGGTGCCCGACCACGGCGACAACATGATCCTCGACGAGTTTTTCAGCGACCGCCGTACCCGTTTTCGGGTCCGCCGCATCATCTTGTGCGTCGAGCTCCAACTGGATCTTGTGACCGTCGATGGTCAGACCCTGCGCATTGATTTCCTCGACCGCCAGACGCGCGCCGTTTTCATTGTCCTTACCAAGATGCGCAATGCTGCCCGTTAATGGGGCCGCATGACCGATCTTCACGACAATCGCTTCGCTCGCGGGGGCCGCCGCTGCCGTGGCAGCCGATGCACCTGCTCGCGCTTCGCTATCCTGCTTTTTGCCGCACGCGGTCAGCATCGCAACCGCAGTCACGATGGACACGGCGTAAGCAAACTTGACTCGCATTAAGTAGGTCTCCTGCGCCTTGCAAAATCTATTGTTCGGGACCCGGAGGCCTTGAGAACGCGCGCATTGTAACTCCAATTATGCGACGGGCAATATTGTTGAAACGGTGGGGTTTTCCTGCATTGCAACCTTATTTTGAGAGAGGAATCCCACAAAAGGCGCAACCGGGTTGCGACTATTTTCTGTGCATCAGTTGCACCACCGTTGGACCCAATGGCATCAAGTGTTGCAGCGATATGGCCCGATCCCCGATTGCGCCGTGGTTTGCGTTACGTATTACGTTTTCATTGATATCAAGGCGAACGCACTATTTTAGTGCGTCAAAAATAAGCGCAACGCGTTGGAGATGATTTAAATGGGGCCACATCGTTACGCCATCAATAAAAAGCCACATCGCAATTCAAAAGAATTTGTGTAAGAGAACACTTAAAACGGTTCTTTTTAGTGATCTGGCACTTTATTGCCGACGGGCTCACGAATCTGCAGACGTAAAAAAAGCGCGCCCAAGGGCGCGCTTTTCTTTCAGAAACGTCGGCTGATTGTCAGGCAGGCAGACCCAGCCCGCGCGGCAGCGGAAACGCGATGTTTTCCTCGATGCCTTCAAGCGCACGCACGTTGCGCACGCCGACGAGCTCACGCAACCGGCCTATCACCGCTTGCGCCAGCACTTCCGGCGCCGAGGCGCCCGCTGTCACGCCGATCCGGCGCTTGCCTTCGACCCAGACCGGATCGATCTGATCCGGCGAGTCCACCATATAAGAAGGTACGCCGAGCTTTTCGGCCAGCTCGCGCAACCGGTTCGAGTTCGAACTATTCGGGCTGCCGACCACAATCACGACGTCGCATTGCGGCGCCATGAACTTGACCGCGTCCTGGCGGTTTTGCGTGGCGTAGCAGATGTCCTGCTTCTTCGGCTCGCGGATCGCCGGATATTTCGCCTTCAGGGCGCCAATGATCTCGGCAGCGTCGTCGACCGACAGCGTAGTTTGGGTCACGAACGCGATCCGCTCGGGATCGGCCAGCTGCAAAGCCTGCACATCTTCGATGTCTTCCACCAGATGCATGCCTTCGCCTGCCTGCCCCATCGTACCCTCGACTTCAGGGTGGCCCTTGTGGCCGATCATTACGATGTCGAAGCCGTCCTGGCGCATCTTCGCGACTTCGATATGCACCTTGGTCACGAGCGGGCAGGTGGCGTCGTACACGCGCAGGCCGCGCGACTCGGCTTCCGAACGCACCGCTTTCGACACGCCATGCGCGCTGAAAATGACCGTATTGCCGGCCGGCACCTCTTCCAGCTGCTCGATGAAGATCGCACCCTTCTTGCGCAAATCCTCGACGACATAGGCGTTATGGACGATTTCGTGGCGCACGTAGATCGGCGAACCATGCAGCGTGATGGCCCGTTCTACGATTTCGATTGCCCGATCGACGCCGGCACAGAACCCACGCGGCTGCGCCAGCAGGATCTCAGCTTCGGCAAGAGTCGTATCCGTGATGCTCATGTTTACAGAATCCCGATGATTTTCACTTCAAACGCCAGCGCCTGGCCGGCAAGCGGATGGTTGAAATCGAACAACGCCGACGTTTCGCCGACTTCCTTAAGGACGCCCGCGTAGCGGCCGCCACCCGGCGCGTTGAATTCGACCAGATCACCCGGCGAAAAATCCTCGCCGATCATGCTGTTTTCGCGCAGCGTGGCCAGCGAGACCCGCTGAATCAGCTCAGGATTGCGCGGACCGAACGCCTGATCCGGCGTTAGCTGAAAGCTCGAGTGGTGGCCCACCTTCAAACCCAGCAGAATATCTTCCAGCGGCGGCGCCAGTTGACCCGCGCCGAGCAGCAGCGTAGCCGGCCTGTCAGTAAATGTATTGATGACTTCAGCGCCATCGGCAAGGGAAAGCCGGTAATGAAGCGTCACGTGTGAACCGGGTTTCACTTCAGAAATGTCGATGATGCTCATGCAATGCTCGCTCAGTCGATGCGCGCTGCACGCGTGCGCCGCGGGCGCAGGCGACACGTGTGGCAAACCGTCGGGGTGCCGTGCGCAAAGCGTCTATTGTAAGCCACCTAGCGAGCGGCGGCTTGCGTCCGTCGCGCGCTGCGCCAAGGCTGCGCATCGGCCGCCGCCCCCAACCCCGAAACCGGAGGACGCAAGATAGATGGCAGACCACGCCTGTACGATAGATGAAACGCCGCCGGTAGTCGCCCTGCCGGAGCCTGCGCCGTCCGCAGCCGTAGCGCTTTCCGCCAGACGCCCAGCCCGAAAGCTCGTGCGCGGCAAATGACATAAACACGATATGCCCCGTGAGCGCCTGATCGAGAAAGGCGCGAGCGCGCTGTCCGATACCGAAATGATCGTACTGGTGCTCGGCGCGGGCCTGCCCGGCCACGACGTGTTCGACGTCGCGCGCACGCTGCTCGACCGGTTCGGCTCGCTGCGCGCCATGCTCGATGCGAGCTACGCGGACTTCGATGGCCTGCGCGGTATCGGCCCGGCGAAAAAGGCCCAGTTGCTGGCCATCATGGAAATGGCGCGACGCTCGCTGGTCGATAAGCTGCGTGAACGCTCGCTCATGAACTCGCCTGAAGCCGTGCAAGACTACCTGCGCCTGCGGATCGGCGGCAGTCCGCACGAAGTCTTCATGTCGCTCTTTCTCGACGCCCGGCACCGGCTGATCCACTGCGACGAGAGCGCACGCGGCACGCTGACACGCATGGCGGTGTATCCACGCGAGATCGTGCGGCGAGCGCTGAGCCTGAATGCCGCCAGCCTGATCGTCGCGCATAATCACCCTTCCGGCGCCGTTCAGCCGAGCGCAAGCGACTGCCGGCTGACGCATACGCTGCGCGCCGCCCTTACGCTGATCGACGTGCAATTGATCGATCATCTGGTGATTAGCGCAGATCGCACCTACTCGTTTGCCCGCGCCGGCTGGCCCTGACACGGCACAAACCAGGGTCGCGACAACGTTGTGCCGAGTTCGGCATCGCAAATAAGGTTTGATTTTGCGGCTTTTTTTCTGCTAGAATTCCGGTTTGCCTATTTCCAACCCCCTGTTCCGAAGCCATTAAGGCCTTCCGGGAAAGAAAAAGCGTCTGCGGTTTCAGCAAAACTCAGCGCGGCTCTTCTCGGGAAACTTTCACGGCGTTCGAACTCAGAATTAGCGTATTAGGAGTGCTCTCATGGCACGCGTATGCCAAGTAACTGGGAAAGCGCCGATGAGCGGCAACAACGTTTCCCACGCGAACAACAAAACCAAGCGCCGGTTCCTGCCGAACCTGCAAAACCGCCGTATTTGGGTGGAAAGCGAAAACCGTTGGGTGCGTCTGCGCGTTTCGAACGCCGGCCTGCGCCTGATCGACAAGAACGGTATCGACGCTGTGCTCGCAGATCTGCGCGCACGCGGTGAAGCCTAAGGAGTAAATCATGGCGAAAGGCGCACGCGACAAGATCAAGTTGGAATCGACCGCAGGCACGGGTCACTTCTACACGACGACGAAGAACAAACGCAACATGCCGGAAAAGATGCTGATCAAGAAATTTGATCCGGTCGTCCGTAAGCACGTTGACTACAAGGAAACCAAGATTAAGTAAGTCTTGGCTCCTGCCTGACGAAGGCAAAAAAGATTTGCAAAAAAGCCTCGCATTCGTGCGGGGCTTTTTTGTTTCTGCGCCCCAATATCGCGCTGTTTAGCCGTCCTTTACCGACCTGAACAGTCTTATCCCATTCGGCCAGCTTTCCCTCATTCGTCGCGACGCGTATCCTTTCTCGTTTTAGCGGCATGCACACAGCATGCCGTCATGGCAAAACGAAAGGCGGAGATGCGGGCGATGGAATTCGATGTAGCGATTGTCGGTAGCGGTCTGGCAGGTTTGAGCGTCGCGCTCAATCTCGCGGAGACCCGGCGGGTTGCGGTGGTCGCCAAGCGATCGATGACCGAAGGGGCGAGCGATTGGGCGCAAGGCGGGATCGCCGCCGTACTGGATTCAGCGGACAGCATCGAAAACCACGTCCGCGACACGCTCGTCGCCGGTGGCGGTCTGTGCGACGAGGCGGCGACACGCTTTATCGTCGAGCACGGGCGTGCCGCGATCGAATGGCTGATTGAGCAAGGCGTGCCGTTCACCAAAGACGACGCCGCCGAACTCGGCTTTCATCTGACACGCGAGGGCGGTCACAGCCATCGCCGGATCATTCATGCCGCGGATGCAACGGGCCATGCAGTGGTCGCCACGCTCAGCGAGCGTGTACGCAACCATCCGAACATCACCCTGCTCGAAGATCACTACGCGATCGATCTGATCACCTCGGATCGTCTTGGCTTGCCGGGGCGCCGCTGTCACGGTTTGTATGCACTCGATCTGCAAAGCGGCCGCACCGTGACAATCGAAGCGCCGCATACCGTGCTCGCGACCGGCGGCGCCGGCAAGGTCTATCTGTACACCACCAACCCCGATACCGCGACCGGCGACGGCATCGCGATGGCCTGGCGTGCGGGTTGCCGCGTGTCGAATATGGAATTCATCCAGTTCCATCCGACCTGCCTGTTCCATCCTTACGCGAAGTCGTTCCTGATCTCGGAAGCCGTACGTGGCGAAGGCGGCATTCTGAAGCTGCCGGATGGCACGCGCTTCATGCCGAACCACGACGAACGCGCCGAACTCGCACCGCGCGACATCGTCGCGCGCGCGATCGACTTCGAGATCAAGAAGCGCGGCATCGATTGCGTCTATCTCGACATCAGCCATCAGCCGCCTGAATTTCTGCGCGAACACTTCCCGACGATTCTGGCTCGCTGCCTGGAATTCGGTATCGACATCACCAAAGAGCCGATTCCGGTTGTGCCTGCCGCGCACTACACGTGCGGCGGCGTCGTGACGGATCTGGCCGGCAAGACCGATCTCGCCGGCCTCTATGCGGTCGGGGAAACGTCATGCACCGGCCTGCACGGCGCGAACCGGCTTGCCAGCAACTCCTTGCTCGAGTGCCTCGTGATCGGACGCTCCGCTGCGCAGGCCATCGAGGAAGAAGGCTTCAGCGCCGCCGTTCATGCGCCGCTGCCGGACTGGGATGAAAGCCGTGTCTCCGATCCGGACGAGGAAGTGGTGGTCGCGCACAACTGGGACGAACTGCGCCGCTTGATGTGGAACTACGTCGGCATCGTGCGTACGGACAAGCGACTCGCGCGGGCCAAGCATCGGCTTGCCCTGCTCCGTGACGAGATTCACGAGTATTACGCCAATTTCAAGGTGAACCGCGATTTGCTTGAACTGCGCAATCTGGTCGACGTGGCGTCGCTAATCGTCGAAGGCGCTCGCTCACGGCGTGAAAGCCGAGGCCTGCACTTTAGCCGCGATTGGCCGGCCACATTGCCTAAAGCGTTGCCGACGGTGCTGTCGCCCGAGCATGTGCGTAATCGCAACATCTGATTTCTGATGCTGAAATAAAAAGGCCATCGCCGGTTCTCCGGTGATGGCCTTTTTACTGATCGTGAAAGCTTAGACTTAGTTGCGCGCGACTCAGACGATCCGCATCGAGTAATCCGTTGCGCGTACATCTTTGGTCAACGCACCGATCGACACGCGATCGACGCCGGTTTCCGCAATGGTCCGCACGGTCTCGAAGTTCACTCCGCCGGACACCTCCAGCACCGCCCGCCCTGCCGTGATACGTACTGCGTCGCGCATCGCATCGAACGAGAAGTTGTCCAGCAGAATGGATTGCGCGCGATGCGCCAACGCGGTTTCCAATTGGGCCAGCGTTTCGACTTCGATCTGGATCGACACGCCCGCATTCAGCGCAAGTGCCGCATCCATTGCCGCACCGACGCCGCCGGCTGCGGCAATGTGGTTTTCCTTGATCAGAATGCCGTCGTACAAAGCGAGCCGCTGATTCGCCCCGCCGCCCACGCGCACTGCGTATTTCTGCGCGAGCCGCAAACCCGGCAAGGTCTTACGCGTATCGAGGATGCGCGTTTGCGTGTGAGCAATGGCGTCGACGAAGCGGCGCGTTGCGCTCGCTACGCCCGACAGCAGTTGCAGGAAGTTCAACGCGTTGCGTTCAGCAGTCAACAGCGCACGGACAGGACCGCGCAGCGCGCAGACCGGCGTATCCGCCGTCATCCGATCGCCCTCGCGATAACGCCACTGCACCTCGATACGCGGATCGACGTGGCGCATCACCGCGTTGAACCAGGGCACCCCGCACAGCACGGCATCTTCACGCACGATGATGCGTGCATCACGCACGTCGTCTGCGGGGACAAGGCGGCCAGTCTGATCGCCTGTGCCCACATCTTCGGCCAGCGCGTCGGCGACGTTGCGTTCTAACGCGGCATCGAATGCCGCGCCATACTGCGCATGAATCTCAGCGAACAGCGGCGACACCGCCTCGACCTGATTGCGTTCCACCGCCCCCATTACGCCGCCCCCACGTTCGAATACAGTTGCGCGTCGCGCGCGAGATCGCCGCTGGCTTGCACGCGCTTCTTGTGACGCGCCGCGAAGTCGAGCATCCGGTCGATCGGCAGACGCGCCCGCTCGCCAATCGCCCGATCGACGAAGATTTCGTTGTGACCGCGCTCGAGCACGTCGGCGAGATTGGCGAGGCCGTTCATCGCCATCCAGGGGCAATGCGCGCAGCTCTTGCAGGTCGCGCTGTTGCCGGCCGTCGGCGCGGCAATCAACGTCTTGCCGGGCGCAGCGAGCTGCATCTTGTGCAGAATGCCGAGGTCAGTCGCCACGATGAAATGCGTCGCGTCGAGTTTTTGCGCGGCATCGATCAACTGGGTTGTCGACCCCACCACGTCCGCTTGCGCGACCACGTTAGCCGGCGACTCTGGATGCACCAGCACTTTCGCGCCCGGATATTCGGCACGCAGCAGATCGAGTTCAATGCCCTTGAATTCGTCGTGCACGAGACACGAGCCCTGCCACAGCAGCATGTCTGCACCAGTCTTGCTCTGGATATAGCTGCCGAGGTGCCGATCCGGCGCCCAGATAATCTTTTCGCCGCGCGCGTGCAGATCAGCAACGATTTCCAGCCCGATCGACGACGTCACCATCCAGTCCGCACGCGCCTTGACGGCCGCGCTAGTGTTCGCGTACACGACCACCGTGCGATCCGGATGAGCGTCACAGAACGCCGAGAATTCATCGACCGGACAGCCGAGGTCGAGCGAGCAGGTCGCATCGAGATCCGGCATCAGAATGCACTTGTCCGGGCTGAGGATTTTCGCGGTCTCACCCATGAAGCGCACGCCTGCCACGACCAGCGTTTGCGCCTCGTGATCGCGGCCGAAACGCGCCATCTCCAGCGAGTCGGCCACGCAGCCACCGGTTTCGTCGGCGAGTTCCTGCAATTCCGCGTCGACGTAATAGTGCGCCACGAGCACGGCTTTCTCGCGCTTGAGCAATGCGCGGATGCGCTCCTTCAGCGCTACCCGCTGTTCCGCGGACGGCACGTCGGGCACCTTCGCCCACGCCTGCCCGATCCCGCAGGTCGTGCCCTGCGCCTGTGGCCGGTCGTATTCGACGGTCCTGATCGCCTGCTGATCCATGATCTCCTCTGCCTTCGCTCTGCCGCCGCGGACTCTCAATCGCGTGTCGTTGAATTTGCCGCGGCCCAAAAAGCAAAACCCCGCCAACGCGGGGTTTTGTGACGTAGCGAAATTTTAATGGATTTCGCGATCGGGCATACGATCAAGCATAACGGCGCAGACGCATCGCGAATTCTTGCAGCGCCTTAATACCGCTCTGCTCAGCGCGATGACACCAGTCTTGCAACTGGATCAGCAGTTGATCGCGCGACGCATTCGAGCGCTCCCACATCGCCGCCAGTTCATTGCGCATGTCGATGTAGGTCTTCAGCTTCTGGCTGTTCGCGAAGATTTGCGGCAACTGGCGCTTCTGCGGTTCGTTGAGACCCGCTTCTTCCTTGTGGAACCAGCTACGCGCACCACGCATCACCTGATACTTCTCGCGTGCGCCGACTTCCTTCAGATGCGCCAGTTCCTGGCGGTAAGCGCGCTTGAGCGCCTTGCCGTAACGCGCCATCACTTCGTAGCGGTTTGCCAGCACGGCTTGCAGCGTGTCCTGATCGAGCACCAGCTTGCCGGTGGTCAGGCGCGGCGTAGGCGCGACCTTCTTCACCTTGGCCAGACGGAACGCCGACATGATGCGGATGTACATCCAGCCGATATCGAACTCGTACCACTTGTTCGACAGCTTGGCCGACGTCGCATACGTGTGGTGATTGTTATGCAGCTCTTCACCACCGATGATGATGCCCCACGGGAAGATGTTGGTGCTGGCATCCGACGAGTTGAAGTTACGGTAGCCCCACCAGTGCGCAAGGCCGTTCACCACACCGGCTGCCCAGAACGGAATCCACACCATCTGCACGGCCCAGATCGTCAGGCCGACGACGCCGAACAGCGCGACATTCAGCACCATCATCAGGCTCACGCCGAGGATCGGGTACTTGGTGTAGACGTTGCGTTCCATCCAGTCGTCCGGCGTGCCGTGACTGAACTTGCGCATCGTTTCTTCATTCTTGGCTTCGGAGCGGTACAGCTCCGCGCCTTCGAGCAGCACCTTCCAGATGCCGCGCGTTTGCGGGCTGTGCGGATCTTCTTCGGTCTCGCACTTGGCGTGGTGCTTACGGTGAATCGCGGCCCATTGACCGGTCAGCATGCCGGTGGTCATCCACAGCCAGAAACGGAAAAAATGACTGACGATCGGATGCAGCTCCAGCGCGCGGTGCGCCTGGCAGCGATGCAGATAGACCGTTACGCCAATGATCGTGATGTGCGTCGCGACCAGCGTGTACAGCACAAGTTGCCACCACGAGAAATGCAACAGGCCGTGGGCAAGGAAATCGAGCAAAGAATTCAACAAGGCAATTTACCTGTGGAACAAGAGACGCCAGACACACGCGAAATGCGCGTGTCAAGAAAGTGAAAGCATACAGCGGGATTGGACGATATTCTACTTGAAGCGTTCCAAGTGTTTGTAACAAATAGGGATTTTTTGTGCGGCATCAACGGAAAGGAACGCACCGGAGGTGATTTTTAGACCTGCCGGCGGGTTCGAAGTGCCCGTCAGCGGGCGCTGTCAGCCTGATTGGCCGCAGGAGCGGTCATTGTTACCGCTTGCGGCATTGCGTCGCTCACGTTGCCGACGATTCGCACTTCGCGTTGCGCGAAAGGAATCGAGATGTCGTGTTCGGAAAACAGACGCCAGATGTTGCGATTCACGGCCGAGCGCACGCCTGCCGTGCCTGTCGCCGCCTCATCGATCCAGAAGCCCAGCTCGAGGTTGATCCCGTCGGCGCCAAAGCTTGCCAGATAAGGCGTGGGCGCCGGCTCCTGCAGCACCCGCGCCACGCCCTGTGCGGCTTCGGCGAGCAACGCCATCGCCTGCTCGACGTCTGAGGAGTAAGCGACCTGCACGGCCACCTTGGCGTAGCCGCGCGTCAGATAGGACGACTGGTTCTGCACCACGTCCGTAATCAGTTTTTCGTTCGGGATCAGCGTTTCGATACCGTCCAGGCCGCGCACCACCGTATAACGCGTACGGATCTGCGTGACCATGCCCTGCAGTCCGCTGACGTTGATCGTGTCGCCGATGCGCAGCGAGCGGTCGATCAGGATGATGAAGCCCGAGACGTAGTTGCTGGCGATCTTCTGCAGCCCGAACCCCAGGCCCACACCCAGCGCACCGCCAAAAACGCCCAGCACCGTAATATCGATGCCCACCAGCGACAGGCTGATCAACACCGCCGCCAGCACGAATGCAGCCCGGCCGACGCGCGCCATCACCACTTTGAGGTTGGCGTCGAGGGTCGTCGAGCGAATCAGGCGGTCTTCGAACGTGGCGCCGAGCCACATCGCGACGATCATCGTCACGCACACCCACAGGAGGCCCGTGGTGAGCGAGAGCAGCGTCATGTGCGCATTCGCGACCTTGAAGTGCACGCTGCCCATCCAGGCGAGCACGTCGTCCTGAATGCCCATCACCGTGAGCACCATGCCGATCCAGACGATCAGCGAGACAATCTTCTCGACGAGAAACAGCCACGGATGGTTCGCGCCGTCCTGGCTGAAAACCCGCCGCGCGAAGAAAAATACGATGTAAATCAGGCCGATACCGATTAGCGGCACCAGCGCCAGATCAAGCAGCGAAGTGTGCATGAACTGGCCGGTGATCGCCTGCGCAAGCCACACAAGCGCAGCCCCGATCAACGGAAAGAACGCCCGGTTCAGGCTTTCCGCGCCAAAGCGCAGGGTCTGGTAACGCGTCTGACGGCGCAGATCGAGCGACCGGCGAACAAGACGCGCGAGCAGCCAGGCAACGGCAAGCGTCCCCAGCAGGACGCCAACCTGCCACAGCATCACCGGCTGGCCGAAGTCGCGCGCGAGGTCGCCGAACATGTGAGGGAAAATGCGGTTTTGCATGATGTCGCCGAAATCGCCGACGCGGCCCGGGTGAGGGAAAGGACCCCGCCCCGGGGG
>NZ_JAQQDU010000046.1:0-68679 GCF_046027825.1 Paraburkholderia sediminicola | reverse complement strand
GCTTCTCGGCCGCAGCAATCTCCTTATCGAGTTCGGCGACGTCCGGCTTGCGTTGCTCAATAAATGCTTGCGCGTTTTCGTGCGCGCGCCGCCGGCGCAGATCGTCGAGCGCGGTGGGGTCAAACTCGCTGGCCGCGATCGCCGCGTTACAGCGTTCGCGTTCGCCCTTGAGCCGACTGACCTCGGCTTGGGCCGCCGCGATCTGTTTCGAGAGAGCCTTTACTGGTTGCATGGATGGTCCCGGTGTCGGAGGTTGGTTGATTAGGCGGTCTCGCCGCGGGCGCGAGCACCAGCTGCGAGGATTCGATTGGCGACAGGGTTCGACGCGTCGCCCGGCGCAGTGCGGCCGGCCGCTTTCTCGCCAGCGGCGACGATCCGGGCGGCAAGCTCGCTAGCAGTCGGCGCGCGGGGCGACGTGCTGCCAGTCGGTTGGTCCGGATCCAGCCCCATGCGGCGCCCCCGTCCGTTGCCCGTCTGCGCTGCAGTGTCCCGGGCCCCTGCGTTGATTGCGGCGATGGCTTGCTCGGCTGTCATGTCCGTGTCGCACGCAAAAGCGCAGGCCGTATGGACCTGGCCAGCCTTGATGCCAGCCGCGAGGATCTGAGCAGCGCGGGCGCGCTCGGCCGCGATCGCCTCCTTGATACTCGACGGCTTCGAGGAGCCAGCAGATTGCGCTGGCGCGGTCGGTGCTGCCGGGCGAGAGGCTTGCGGGGCCAGCAGCGGTGCCGCAGCTGGCTTGCTGCTGAGTGTTCGGCTCACCGCAGCCGCTGCCCTTACCGGAAGCGCCTTCGCCTTCTCGCCAACGGTCTCAAGGCCGAGGTAGTGCGCCATCCCCATACCAATGGGTTTGTGCGGCGCCCCCGTGGGTCCTTGTGTTAAGGAGTCCTTTGCAGGCAAGCCAAGGAGGCTTCGAAGATCGATTTTCAAGTTGGTAGACCTCTTAGGGGAGGGAGCGAAGAGATTTGCGGAGGCGACCGACGTTGAACGTGCGCGGGTTCGGCGTCGCCGGTGCCGGGATGACGCCTTCCCGGATCCTCCGCGCAAGGGTGCGATTGCTGATGGAAAACAGCGCCGTCACGACTTCCGCTGGCACGCGAGCATCGTCTGGAAGGTCATTGAAAGCCTTGACGGCTTCTGGAATCTGCTTAGCTTGGCGGGTCATTGCGCGGCTCGCGGTGGCTTACGATGACCACACTATGCGCAATGCCTCGCGGATTATCACTGCGGATAATTCGTGCTATTTTCACGGAGTCCAGTGACACTGGGCGACCCGAAGCACAGCAGTTAAATAGGCGGAATTCCGCCACTGAGAGAGAGCCGGGGGACACGATGAACAGATCAAAACTGACGGCCGTCGTTGCACTTATCGCGCTAACCGCGGGGTGCGATCAGAAACCCGCAGCCGACAAGACAGGGCCGGAAATCGACGCGCTGAAGCAACAGGTCGCGGCTCTAAGCAGTCAGCTTCAGGCAGCGCAGCAAACAGCGGCTAATATAGCCGTACGCGTGTCCAGCCTTGAGTTGGATCAGATGTTCGATAGTGACACTGCTGCACATCTCGATCCCACGTCCAAGTCGTATGCAATAGCCAAGACTAACCTCGGTAATTTGCTAATTTCCGTCGACAATCTTGAGCCCTATGGTGATGGCTATAAGCTCAGGTTGTTGGTTGGGAATCCAAACATGGCCACTTACGACGGGGCAAAGCTGCAGGTTCAGTGGGCCGAAAAGCCCAGATGGGGAGAGCAAGGTTTCGACGGTCAGAAATGGAAGGCGTCGGTACAGTCGAAGGACGTCGATATTTCCAACGACTTGCTGCCAGGCGCTTGGAATCCGGTCGACATTGTGATTTCCCCTGCGACGGCCGCGCAGACAGGTTACATCACAGTTACGGCGACGCTGGACAAGTTGTATCTACGGCGCACCGTTCAGTAGCCAGGCGCCACAAGTCGTCCGTACTATTTTTCTGAAGCGTCCTCCGATTGGCGCGAACATCTAAGGCAGCATCGCATCCAGACATGATCCACGACACTTTCGCTCGACGCTTTCTCGAGCTTCAAGATCTTTTCATCAACATGCCATATCGCGCCTACGAGGACGGCTCTATCGGCCGTTACGTACCCAACGGTTTTTGGAGACAATGGGCAACGAGCACGGAGAGTCTCATACGCGCAGCATTTGGCGAGGCGTCGCCTCATTGCCGCAATTTCTCTGACCTGTACGCCAAAACAAATGAGGCTGAAGAGTCAGTTACGGCACTCCATGCGGTGTTCTGCGCTGCGAAAGACGATTTCGAAGGTGGGTATGTTTTCGATGTAGATCTGCGCGTATCCGGGGAGGTTTTCGGTGATTTCGTCGTGCTAGCTAGGCACTCGCTATCCGAAGGTCACAAGGATGTCGCGGCGGTCCTGGCGAGTGCTGCGCTCGAAGATGCATTGAAGCGATACGCTCTCACGCAGGGGTTAGACGTTGGTGACAAAACCATGCAGGACGTCGTGAATCTGCTGAAAGGCGCCGGTTTGGTCGGAGGAGCACAGAAAACGCTCTTGGACGCTATGCCAAAGCTTCGTAACGCAGCTTTGCACGCTCAGTGGGACAAGCTCACGGAACCCGATGTCAACAGCATCATCGGGTTCGTGGAGAGCTTCCTGCTGACCAAATTCAGCAGCTAGCCGCTACGCGATCGCAACCCCGAACAGCCGGATGATTCGGTCGCGATGCTCCGGAAACGCCTCATTTACCTCCGGAGGGCCGTCCGTACGCATACGCATCTCTTGGAGCGCTTTTGTCTTGTGATCGCGGAATGCCGCCCAAGCGTTAGTGGGGCTACTGTGGCACGCGGCGGCGCCCTCCAGCGCAGCAGCCTCTACCGTCGAACCGCGGACCACACAGTGCCTCAGCATAACCTTCGCGAGGTCGATGCCGGCACGCGCATCAGCGGTTGGGCGCCCGCGCCGCCCCCGCTTCACCCGGAACGCTGCCTCCAACGATTTGCCGTCGAGATATTCGGCTAGCGCATCGCGCACGAACGTGATCAGCTCGCGCGACGGCCCGTCGTTCGTGTAGGCGGCGGCGACAAACTGAGCCATCAACGCGCGCGCCTGATCAGGCGTTCCGCGATCGCTGCGCAATTCTCCAACCAGCCTGAAGGCCTCCAGATCCGTGAGAAGCCGCTCGACGGGCGGAAAGTGATATTCGTTGTCGTGTTTCACCATCTGTCCGTCTCGGATCTGAAATCTGCGTAGGCGCCAACGTACTCCCCAATTTTGGGGAGTGCTTCGAAATCAATGAGTTACCTAATTCCCCCTATTGGGGGAAAACTTCCACCTCCAGCGCGCTACCTCGTTTCGGGGTGGCGCACAGTTCCGCCCATTGCAAGGGTGCCCGGATTCAGGGCATCCAAAGATAATTCCTCACTTCTGAGGCATTAAACTCCTCGAGTCGCGAGCTAACGCCAGATCTGGCGTTAGCGTCCGGCAAGCATCGCGGTGATACTACCGAGCGCGGCACGTGAACGCTCGGACGATCCGTCGCCCCACGCCTTGGCGGCTTCGATGTCTCGCTCCATTGTCCGGGCACTCCAATAAGCATTCACCGTTGTCTCGATTTGGGCGCCTGCGATCGCGTTCCATACATCCTGCCTGTCCCGAGTCGCCACGAGCAGCCCGTCCTTCGTCATGCCACGCAAAGTGCGCGCAACGCTCTGCACGCTCCCGCCGATTCGCGAAGCGATGGTGGTCGCGGTGTAGGGCGGTGGGCCGTATTCGCCGTACTCAAATTCGCCGTGCTGCTCCAGCACATCGAGGATGGCGCGCTTTCGTTTGGTATCTCTCATACGTGTCTCGTAAATGTATCGCTCCGCGACGATACGTTTATGGTCTCCATCAACAGCGATCGACCACCGCACCAACAAAACTACCGGGATTCCGGTGGTTTTACGAAAAGGTCGTAAAACTGGAGGGTGCGGTCAAACGAGCCCCCCTTCGCCTTGCGATTGGCCGGGATTCCGGTTATCCACTCAAAGCGAAAACTCGCCGCAAAGGGGCGACTGCATAGGTCGACCCTTCCCAAACCCATCGCGCCGCCCCGTGATGGACAAGTCCGTTGCCCCCACCGCAAGGGCGGGGACAACCGCTGCGCGGTGCCGGACTTGACCACACTCGAAACTGACGCGCCGCTGCGCGGCTTGCCCAAATTTAAAATATGTTTCGACATTCAAAAACGTTGATATAGATGGCTACTCTAGAGGGTGCACGCCCGGCGTGTTAGAGATACCGCCAGAAACGTGCTCTATTGACACGATCGGCGTGTCAATAGCCGCGCTCCTAACACGATCGGCGTGTCAATCAGGGTGGGTGCAACACGCTCGGCGTGTTAAGCGTCGCGTTTTTTGTTGACACGCCTGCCGTGTTAGAGCGCGAAGATTTCGGTGAAAAAATGCCCCTATCGACAAACTTCAGGTATGGAAACGCCTGAAGGGAAACATCGAAATCATCGTGCACGTCAAGAGAAAAGAACGTCAGGGCGTACCAGCTTGCGCGATTCGGTCGGCGCCCCTTTACAGTCTCGAACAGAAAGCCGGCGGTAATCAGCTCGGCTCGCGCCTTGTCCAGCGTGTCCCGGGACTTCCAACCGCGTTTCTCGTGCATGTGCGCCCACGTACAGATCATTCGACCGTTGTCGTCACCGCGGTACTGCTCAAGCATATCCATCATCAGCTTTATTGCATGCGGGGATAGAGCGACATAGGCTGGACTCTGCAACACGGCCGCAGGCAGCGCGTAGAACCGCCCCGACGGCCGCTTCGATTTCGCACTCTTGAAACGCCGGTCACGGCTCATGCACGCTCCGGTGAGGAATCCTCAGCGTAATGCCTGCGCGAAGAAGCCGCCGCCTGTCCAGCGCTTGCCTGACGCGCTTTCAGCAAAGCGAGAAGCAGGGCGTCGGTGACGTTATTGGCGTCCTCCGGACAAATGTTGACCTCGGTATTCAAATCGCCGGCCGCATCGACCTCGATGGATACGAGAACGGAACGGCAATCGTCGAGCTCGCGCCGCGCCTGTTGCGTTACGCCTGTCTCTTCGACGTCCCCCTGCGTGTGCGCGCCGCTGAGGGTCCTCTCAATCTCTCCGGCAAGATCGCAGGCCAACCACAAATAATTGTCCTGAAGCAGGTCGTTAAGGTCTCTGAAGGACTTGCCGCCTCCCCCTGTGCAGGCGGCTAACAGAGCGTGCAGTTGCATCGATATCGTGTGAGCGCGCTCGAACGCATCGCCGTTAACTTTGAGATCGTTCATTGCGAGCGCCCCTCCACCTGCTTGATCAGGCTATCGATATGCTCCGAGATCTCGTCGATCTTGGCCATGATTTCGACACCGCCATCCTGACCGAGATATGCGGTGATCGAGCCGAGCTGGCGCACGGTCGCATCTCCACCTATGGACAGGCGCGCAACGGCGTGGCCAAGCTCGCCAAGATCGCTGAAGCGATCATCGGTGGCCGCGTTGAGTTCCTCGAGCATGCGGCGGATGCCATGGAGTTTTTTGGGAAGGTCGATCACGATTGCACCTCCAGCAGACGACGTGGCATCCGTTCGTGTCCGAGTCCTTCCGGCTGGGGCTCGCCATCGTCCCAACAGACGGAAGCGGAGCCATCCGCGTAGACCTTCACGACGGTACCGGCGCGGCCGGCATGGACGCTGCGGATTTGGTCTCCGATGCGAAGCGCGTCACCCTTGCTTTCGCTAGTTGATTGCACCTCGGCAGTGATCACCTGATGCGCAAGGCGCGTGAACAAACAATCAATCCTGTCAGTCTCGGCGTCGACGAGTTCTCGAGCAATGTGTGCGAGATCCTCGACTGCTGAGTCGACATCGCGCGCGAGTCTGCTGATCGATTCGAGCAAATATGAGACGCGGTCGAGCACACGCATGGTTTGATCGGCGGCGTCTCGCGCGATGCAAAACGGCTCGTTAGCACAATGGTCACGAGCAGACGGCTGATCGGCCCGCGCAATGTGTGCGATGCTGCACAACGCGGCGCCAGCGACGTCAAGCGCTTCGCCGACGGTGGGCGCGAGTGCTGCACCGCGCAGTGCATCAGCGACGATAGCGGTGAGGGAATTCGGGAGTAATGACAGCTTGAGATGAGCGGAGACAGCGGATCGCATGGCGACTCCTATTCGGGTTGGATTACCCGACCCCCGACGCCAATCGGGGTGGCCGGGCACAAGACGAGGTTGGCGTACCGGTGAATAGGAAACCGGCGAGCGCAAGCGCTCCCCCGTCAAGGCCCGACCATTGAAGGAGGCGCATGACGTGCGGACGAAAAAATACCGCCGGGCGGCGGTTGTCCGCCTATTCAGTTCTGGACGCCAATCCAGGATGCCTGTTGTCTCAGGCACGTAAAAAGTATACGCACCCGGGTGCCTATTCCGCAAGGTCTTTTTGGAGGGCTGCATCAAGCGCCTCGTGTCGACAGTTCGCGACCAGCCAAAGCCAACCCGCGCATTACCTCGGCGAGATGCTCCGGACGAATCGATACGCCGCTGCGTGAGGGTTGATAGTCGCCAGCCTCGTCGACGAACCAGACGCGCAAATCGATGTATGGGCGCCCCTTGAACGTCGTGTGCGTGATGCGCAATCTCTCGCGAGCGTTCTTCTGAAGGTCGAGCACTGGCACGTCACCGTGACGCAATTCGGCAGCGTTAATCATGCCGGCTCTCCCTGCAGAAGCTTGCGCAGCTCGCCGACGTTCCAGCGAGCGCGGCCGCCAATCTTGCGAGGCTTCGGGAAATCAGGGTTTCGGGCAGCGCGCACCCACACCGTCGAGACCGCGCAGTTGCACAGAGCAGCGACAACCGACGCGCCGACGCCGGCCGCCGCCGGCATCCTGTCGAATTTCTCGAGCGCTTTCGCGACGCGTTGCTCTTCCCGCTCCTTCGCTTCTTTTTTCTTTTGCTCGTCGCCTGCCGCGGCGGCTACGTGCTGCACGTTGACCGCACGCCGTTTGGTGGAAGTTTGATCCGGTTTCATTCGTATCGACTCGGTTACGTCCGGAATTGGACGGGTCGATACGGATTAAATAGCGCATTTTGCGATCAGACTATCCGCGTGCAAAGAATACGCACACGCTTGCCAGCAATACGAATACGCTTGCTTAGCACACGTATCAGGCGCTCCTAATTCAAGAGGCTTTTAAGATCCAATCGTAGACGGTTTGGAATGCCCGGTCCGAGCTGAGCTCGCAGCCAAGTGTCCGCGATAGCGCCAACGCCTCGGGAGCCAGCTCTATCGCGGCTTGCCTGGGAGACACCCAGCTTTTCTCGACATATTTTTCAATCACCCAATCACGGACTGGCTTGTAGCGTTGTGACTTTCCTTGTCCGCCGAGCGACGCGACGCCCCTGCGACGCTTGATCTCGTCTACTCGAGCGACCCAGCCTGATTCGGTGTAGCCCGCGAGGCCGGTCGCATACGCGAGGGAATCGCTGGCCCGAGCGACACACCTAATCGCATCGACGGCGCGGTCTTCTACGGTCAAGGTGACAGCATCGTCTATCTCTGCCAGCGCGTGCGCCGCCAATACCATGATCACCACTGGATCAAACAGGCCGTCGTCTTCTGACTTTCCTCGCAACTCAGCAAACGGCGCGGGAAGATCTTTCCAAGTGTCTGGTTCACTGAGGTAAGCAATCAGGCGTAGCGCCGGAGCCCCCGCCTCGGGGAAAAAGTGGTCGGCACCGACCTCAGCGAGCATACGGGCGTTCCCCTGCGCCTCCACATCGCATACAAAGGCGGAGAGTTCGTACACCTGCTCCAGACTTGCCGTTGCCTTGAAGCCGTGCGTTTGTGGCATGCAAAGCCTGATCGCATCGCGGGCCATATGACCGAGCCCCAGGCCATCGATCCTAGGGTCATCCTCGCGATCGCCCGCATCGAAAGTCACGTATTTGTACATTGTTCGCCCCTCACGCGCGCTTGTTCATCGGAACCACAGTTCCGCCCTTGATCGGCTTCGCAATAAACGCCGCCCAGTCGTTCATTATGCGCCGGCGCTTTTCGAGAACATCGCTGCGCCAATAGGCTGCCTCGGTCGCGTCGCCCTTCAAGTGAGCCAGCGCAACTTCTGCCAGCTCGCGCGGATAATTCGTGTGATCGCCAGCCCAGTCTCTAAACGTCGATCGGAAGCCGTGCGGCGTCGCCTCAAGCTTCTGCCTGCGCATGAACATCAGCAGAGTCATGTCGCTGAGCAGGCTTCCGCGGGCGCTTGCGAAAAGAAGATCTTCCGGCTCGCCCTTCGGAAGCGACTTAAGCAGCGTGATCGCGGCCGGCGACAACGGCACGCGGTGTTCCTTCTTCCCTTTCATCCGATCGGCGGGCACGATCCAGACTTTGCGTTGAAGATCGATCTCCTGCCGGCGAGCACCGCGGGCTTCTCCAGAGCGAGCGGCTGTCAGGATCAAAAACTCCAGGCAGCGCTCACCGATGCCATCAGTCGCGCGCAAAGTGGTCATGAAGCCGGCCATCTGGTCGAGAGGCAATGCTGGGTGATTGCGCACCTTCTTCGTTTTGCTCGGCTTGGACAGGAGCTTGTCCAGGTTGCCTCGCCACGCTGCCGGGTTAATGCCTTCCTCCCTGAAGCCTTTCACGCGCGCCCAATCAAGTACCGATTCAATCCGGCCACGCACACGTGTTGCCGTTTCGGTCTTGGTTGTCCAGATCGGCTCCAGGATTTCTACGACGTGCGAGCGGCTGACGTGACGGACCAGCAGTTTGCCGATTATGGGATGGGCGTACTCAGCGAGGGTGTTCGTCCACTGGTCGGCGTGTTTGGCATTACTCCATTCGGGCGCCTTGGCCTTGATAAAACGCCGCGCGGCTTCCTCAAAGGTCATCTCCATTGCCTGATCGGCGCGAAGCCTGCTGGCGGCTTCCTTCCGAGCAAGAACCGGGTCGACGCCGGCCTCGATCTCGTCGCGCTTTGCCTGAGCCCGTGCGTGCGCATCTTTCAACGAGACGGACGGGTATGCGCCCAGACCTATCTCGCGGCGCTTGCCGCCAACGATCGCGCGAAGCACCCAGGAGCGTGCGCCGTTCTCGGTGATCTGAAGCGCCAGACCTGCGACTTTGCCGACCGTATGGCGGCCGGGCACCGACAGACGCGACACGGCAAGCGGGCCAAGCTCCTTGGCGATTCTAGGCATACGCGGATCGAACTAGATGGCTCAAAGGCCCGTCAGGCGGGGCTCGGACGAGTTCGGCGGAGAAAGCGCAAAAATGTCTGGCGGAATGCATCAGAAGTGGCCTACCCACCAACCGACCCACCAAAGACTTTACGACTAAACCGGATTGAACACAATCGATCCGGACTGTTCCATTTTGGGATTTTGCCCCGTGAGCCTTGTGCAGCAAGGGTTTGGGCGATTGAACCGGACGGTTCAAGACTGTTTCGGAAGGGTGTCCTGGCGGAGAGACGGGGATTCGAACCCCGGATAGGTTATTAACCTATTCCACCAAACGCGGAAATCGATTTTGAATCATCGAATTAGATGGTCGCTGGCGTACCTTTGACGACCATACCCGCCGCTCTGGAAGCCTTTCTGGGCATGATTTGCAATCCGCCAAAGGTACGCCAAATCCCGACTTTTAGCCGCGATTGTCGCTCGGCACGCGCGGGTCGCTTTGCATCTTCCCGCGGAAGAAACTCGCCACCCCGAGCACTCCACCGATGGCGACCCACGCCTCGGGCGGGATGCTCGGCTGAGCGATGTTTGGCCACCAGCCGCGCAGCACCGGGATAATGAAGTACGCGCCAATCCAGGCGAACCCGAAACAGAACCCAACGAACGGCCGCCACGCATAGGTCGGCCAGTGGTCCGCCTTTGCCTCAACCTGGATCGTCTGATTGACCACTGCGGTGTTGGCCTGGTCGGCCGCAATCTCGGCTTTCTCGACGTCGGCGGCGATCTGTGCGAGCTGCGCCTGCTGATCGAGCACCGCCTTCTGGAATTGCAGCGAGAGATTCGGATCGGCCTGGATCGCGGCGAGCGCGGCGTCGGGTGCGGACTGCCCTGTAACCGTCTGGGCAATGCCAACTACCTTGCCGGCAATGTCTTCGGCTTTGGTGCCGCCGAGCCAGCCAGCGATCATCGGCGCGAACTGCGCCAGTGCCATTGCGATAGGGATAAGCGGCATCATGCTGCTCCTTTTGTGAGATTGTTGGCGATGCGTCGAGCCCAGCCTTTACCAAAATCCTGCCAGGTTTTGAGCGACGTGAAATAGGTTAGGCGCAGCGCGTTCCAGCGAAGCACAAAGCGGAGCGGGTCGACGGCCTGCACCGCGGCGATCGTTGCCGGCCCGAGCAATCCGTCGACCTTCGCGCCGGCGGCGCCCTGCATCCAAATCACCGGATGACCGCCGTTGTAGTTCGCATCGAAGATCTGGAACGCGACGCGCGCATCGAGCTCATCGAGCCGCAGCGGATCCCAGTACAGCTTTTTTGCAATTGCCTTCGCGGTGTCGCGCGGCATGTCTCTCATCGGCCCCGCGTAGCCCGCCGCGCGCGCGACGCGCGCTGTGGCGCCCCACATCGTTTCGCCGCCCGGGTCGGCTGGGTTGTTTGAATACCCGCCCTCGTTGCCGATCAATGCACCGAAGGCGTCGTCGAAGCTGGTCATTTGCTGAACCCCTTGGTTTGAAGGAACGCG
Organism: Paraburkholderia sediminicola; assembly: GCF_046027825.1. GTDB lineage: Bacteria > Pseudomonadota > Gammaproteobacteria > Burkholderiales > Burkholderiaceae > Paraburkholderia > Paraburkholderia sediminicola_D. The sequence goes on along the minus strand of NZ_JAQQDU010000046.1, from coordinate 57,973 downwards.
TACGCCAGCGCGGCAAGCCCGAGCGACGTGATGCCGCCCAGCGTCCACTTGCCCAGCGTCGCGAATTGCTTATCGAGCCACTCAGTCAAGCCTTCCTTGAGTGCGTTTTTAACTTCGTCTTGCGACAGGCCTTCCACTGGCATGGCAAATCCCCGGTGATGGGCGACAGCCCAATAAAAAAACCGCCCGAAGGCGGTTGGCGTTGGTGTTAAGGCAGAATTTCCACGTTCGAATGTCGCTGCCCCTAAACAATAACTGGCGGCGCGGCCGTACAAGCGATGCCAAGGTAACAACTCAAGCGTCCGAATCGATCAACATCTTGGCGGAGGGCGAATAGCTCCGGATGCGACGCTATTGTGTTGGCGGCAAAAAGCGCTAGAGACGCATCGATTAGCGGCCCCAACCCATAGACGGTACGACGGATAGGGAACACGACAGTGATTCACTCCTCCGCAGGCAGCGCGCCAGCCTCAGCACAGACTTGCTACTGCCCCCGCTTATTCAATCAACCCGGTAACGACATGAAACGAATTAACTTCCGAGCCGCCTTGGCTGCATTTGTGCTACTCGCTCCTGCCTCTCACAGCGCTGACGCGCGAGTGCCGGCTGATTCGGAAACAAGTGGTCCCATACTGACGGCCGACAATACGCTCACGCCAATGCGCTTCGGCGCAACGGGAGATCGGTCGGCCGACGACACAGCCGCCTTGAACGCAATGTACGTGGCGGCACGAAAGACAACAGCCATCGTCTTCCTTCGCGGTGGACAATACCGGGTCACCGGCCAGATCGATGCGCGTGGCGTTCGTACAATCGGAGAAGGCGCAACGCTCAACTTTGAGCTCGACAGCTCGACCAGTCCGAATGCTTTTTTGTGGGGCGGTTCCAACACCTTTGTGACGCAAGTGAACTTCAGGCTTGCCAACAGCGGTGCGGCGACAATGCAGGGCGTACTAAATCCAGTCAACGATGTCCGTAACGAAAGGTTCTACGGCAACAGAGTGGAATGTGTAACGACGGACAAATCGAACCTCAAATCGAATATTTTCGGCGTATGGGTAACCGGGACGGGTGTCAATGGCCTTTACATAAACGACAACGAGTTCGAGAGTTGCACGTATGGCGTGCAGATCAACAGCCAGAACGGTATGCAACAGAACGTACGCACGAACCCACTGGGCAAGCCATCGTCGCATATCCACATTTCAGATAACACCTTCGTGGACGCGACGCTCGGCGTCAACACTCCGCACATACTCGTCTCGGACGTCGTGATCGCGGGCAACACAATCGAACCCAAGATCCTTCGGCTCGATCTTCCGCTCAACGTCGCACATGTCAGCCGTCTCGCGATCACCGGCAACACCGTGACATCGAACGCCTCGAGCGCGAATGGCACACTCCACGTCGAAGACGCGAGCGGCGCCGTTACGATCACCGGCAACGTGATCACGGTGAAGGGAAAGAATAACGGCATTCAAGTCGGCGTGAGGCCCAGCGTTAGCCATGACCAGGCACCGACAGGACGAGTAGTTATTTCGGGAAATCACGTGGAGGGGCCTGGCGGAAGCATCGCGGACACCGCCGGAATTATCATGCCGGACGGCAGTGGCACGATCGACACGACGGTATCAGGAAACTACATCGCCGACTTTGCGCAATGCGTGAACTCAGTCGAACGGTCCAATGTTAGTTGGAACACGCTTGTCCGATGCCCCGTGCCGGTAAAGAGCGTGAAAAGCCCGATGTACTCCAATATGATCAACGAATAGCGACTGCTCGGGCATCGCCGTACTGAAGCTCCCGTTGCGGCCGGATTGATTCCCCGCTGCGCCGGCGCAAAGATGCCGGCGTAGCGACCATCACCAATATGTACGTCATCCCTGATCCCGCAATAGGCTGAGAAAAGACCGCGGTGACAAGCAACGGGAAGCAAGCGACTACCTTGGGATTGACGAATTTTGAGCCGGGGCGCGCACCCGAAAGCAACGCAAGTTGAATCAAAAATCCAGGAAGCCCGATACCGGCAATCGCAGCGAGCAGGCACACTGAGTCGCCAAACGCCCTATCATTGAATAATCCTCTGCCAAGAGGATAGGTCCAGATAGAACCGACACCACGGCTGATAGCTTCCGAGCGATCCGTGATTGATGTCCCGTGACTATCGAGCTTGTCGGCAATGCCTACGGCCGGCATGAACAAAAGCGCAGTAACTGCAACGACCGTGAAGATACCCAATGCGGCAACTCGCAAAATATTGACTTTGCGGCGAGTGACGTACACGAGTCCTGCGGTGAGTGGCAACAGAACAAGGCCAAGCGTCGACAACGATGACATCGCCCCGGCAATCAGCCCAAATGTCATGAATTTTGACCGGCGCGTATAGCGCTCGTACGCGAAGCAGAATATGGAAACGGCCTGATAGATACCAGCTTCGCGAAAGAAATTCGAGTACCGATTCAGTTGAAGTTGGCCAGTCGTGTAGACGCTGTATAGCATCGAAAATGGAAAATAGACGCCGCCCGTTGTCATCCCCCCGCCCGTCACCGCGGTCTGCTCATACCCTTTCACCCTGATCGGAAAGAGGAACAGGTGATCGAGCCCAACGATGCTCGACAGAATCAGTGTCACGATACTCGACCAGCCGAGCAGCGCAACCACAGTCGCAAAAATCCTGAAGAAGGCCTTGTTCGCGCGCTCCTCCATGAGGAAGACCGCATAGCAAACGGTAACTACGATGCTTGATATGAAATCCTTGGCCACCAAAACGTCATCGCCAGCCTGCGCGATTCCGAGAGGTAATTCGTAGAGCCAGTAGATGATCACTAGACAAGTTACGAACAAAATATCCCGTCGACCTGAAGACAAGATCGTGCGCGGTGCGCGCCCCCGTGCGGCCAAGTATGCTCCAACGAGCACGACACTCAGTACCATCGCGACGGAGACATATTCCTGCCCGAGTGCAGCTGGGCGCATCAGGAATGCGTTTAGAACCAGTGCAACGCTGAACAGCGATACGAGTGAGATTCCTTTCATGCTTCAGCAAGGCGCTCCGGTGGCAAATATAGCTCGCCTAGTCTATTTGTAAACCCTAAACGGTCGCAAGCGGTCGGAAGGTGCAAGTATTGTCATAATCCGCCATTGTCAGGTCAAAAGCTTTTCGCTGTCGTTGTTCTTCCTATAATGCGACGGTCACTCCCTTAAGAGATCCTGCATGAAAGACGATGACGAACACCGTGTTTGGAAGGTTACTGACGCTGCGGAAGTCACGATCGGCGAAGTAGTTGCAGGCCTATTCGCGACATCAATACTCATCCTGATCGCGGTTGCAGCGGTTGCAGCGGCATCTTTCCTTCAGTTCGCATGGTTCGTGCGCAACGAAATGGGGACTTTCCTGCTGGTAGCTGGCGCCCCGAGCGGGCTGCTGTTGCTTGTGCAATTCCTGAGGCGCAAGGGTGTTCGGATGCCGCGCGTTTTCCGGCGATGACGTCGTGCAGGACACTTGCCCTGCCGAAAGGTGCGCATGATGACCGATTCGATACCCCTCATTGTGTTTGCCCCGCTTCAAGTCACTTTGGTTAAGTCGCCGAGCTTACGGCTCGAATTCAGGAAAAATCCTCTTGACGGGCGTCCAGCGGGCCGTCAGACGACACGTCTTTCCTTGAAGGTTGGATTGCATCGTGACCGTTACGACACCGGCGGAGATCGTCGCACCCGTAATATCGATTACACCGCCTCCACTCTTAAAGATCTGAGCTATCAGATTGATCGGAGCAGCGTTATTGAGCGTTGAGTAACTGACGATGTACTTCGCGACGACATATTTCGAATAGTCCGCGGCAAGCAAGCCCAGTGTGAGTTCCCAGTCGCCGACCGATGGAGGAGCGAGCGGCTGAGTTGCGTTCCAAGCTGCGCCTGACGCAGTCTGAAAATCGGGCGCATAGACCATATCCCCGTTGACCACCGGAACAACTGCACCGTCAAGAATGAAGCGGCCACACGAGATGCGCGAGGCGATGTCGCGGTTTTGCCGATTGACCCATACCTTCGCACCTGGCGCGAGGGTCGCCCCGACCGCGCCCGCTAGATTCAGCGTGTTGCCTGAAACACCATTGACGGTCTGCGAAACCGCGTTTGGATTACCGATACTTTCATTCACGTAGCTGACGATCGTTGAGCCATGGAAATAGGTCGGATCGTCAACGGTCAGCGTCACGTCAGTCGCATTCGCTCCGCCGGGGACGCTCGCTATCCCTGAGCGAAAGAGGCCCGACGTTCCGTTCTGGTCGACGATCATTGCCGGCGTACCAGCCAATGTTCTGGCCTCGATCGTCCCAAGTCGCAACGCTACTTGACCGCCATTTGGGTAGTACGTGGCATCGGCACGCCGGTCCCCCGATTGACCGATTACGAACGGCGCCGTCAGGCCAGTGCTGTTGGCATATTCAATGTATGCGTAGTCGATCGACAGATCGATGTCATGGGCACGAACTGGCACTGTTGAAGGTCCGGTGCTGCGTAGGTACCGAATGCGCATCTTCGCCGGCCCCTGATTCCGGAGCTTGAAGAGGTCCCCTTCGGCGATCTGCCTAGTTGCATATGAGCCAACTGCAGCGAAGCCAGCGCACAAACCTGCGGCAAAGTCGGTGACCGGGTCTGCGGCCGTGGCGCAGTTGATGAGAATCAGCTGATCGATCTGGGCATCGATTCCATACATGAATGCGACGCCAGATTTGGTGAAATTGCGTACCTCGATCTTGTCGAACCGTACGTGCTTGGAGGTATCGTTGACAAGCAGCCCACCAATGGAGCTTGCGCTCCAATTGCCTTCAGCAAGGTATGAACCGATATTGACATCGTTGGTGCTTTCGATCGTAACCATATTCTTGGCCGTCGGGTCACTAATAACAACGATGTCATCACCTGTCACTCGCTGGCAAGTACCCCACGATAGAGCGACCTTCCTGTCGAGCACGACGTGATGCAGCGATGAGTTGATAACCCTGGTAAAGAGAATGTATGCGCCCGTGCCGGGACAGCTGAACCGCAAATTACGGATGCGGATATTTCGCGGATAGTCGTTGTTGTCTGTCCGATAGCACAGGTAGAGAGCCTGCACTGTTTCGAAACGGTGAATGAATGCCTCGTTGAACGTGACCACATTGCCCGCTATCGACTGGATAGTGAGGAACTGGTTCGGCGCATCTTCCTGCGATGGCGTTCCTGGAATTCCGCCGACCGTTGCCGCAGAGCGTGCGAGTCGAACTGTCTGCCCGACAGAAAGGCCAGCCGTCGAAGCCACGGTCACTTGTGACGCCGATTGGGCGACAGCTGATACCGTCGTATTTGCCTCGTTGGATACAACACCAGCAATGATGTTTGCTGTGCCGCTGTAACCTAGCGGCGCAGACGATCCACCGCCGAGGCTAACAATGGTTTGCCCGGTGCCCTCGAGGACTACATTGGACGGCAGGAAAAGCACCTTCGATACAACGGCTGCACCGATCACGTATCCAAGCGCGCTTCCATTGACCTGAGAACCGGTGTACTGGCCGAGATAGTATTGAGGCGCGGATAGCCGCAACGTGCCACCGCCGCGCGTATTGAGGTAGTTCGCCGCACGCTGGAAAGAGGCCATATAGTCCGCGCCGTCTGATGCGAGATAGTAGTCCTCAGGGCTGACAATCTCGCGCGACTTGTCCTGAAGCGAGCGCGCCACGCTCCCCGTGCCAGCCTGAACGAAGCCGACCAATTCCGCGCCGCCGGGCGCCTCCAGGTCCGCCGCCGCGACGCCCTGAATCAATCGAAACTTTGCGGTTTCGAAAACACCGCTCGTAACAAAAGGAAGATCGCCAAGGTTCGCCGCGTACGCTTGACCGTTGTAGGAGACGGTCTGCGTGGTGGCCGTCATCGAAATCCCGGCTCCATAGGCAACGGGGACTGCATATCCAATACTTGCCCGAACCGCAGTGGCCGCCGCCTCCATCGTGGCCATGGAGTCGTTTCCTTGCGCCGTGAAGTCGGCCATCACCTTGGCGGCAGTGGGCACGAGGCCGTTATCGGTTGGCACAAGACTTCCAGAGCCCGATGCCGGGCCGTGCGTGATGTCGTGCAAGGTTCCCGCATCGGCGTGCAACTGCGCGACGTCTGCCAGCAACTGGCTGCTTGATGTGCTCATTCGTTGCCTCTAAAAAAGAAAAGCCACCCGAAGGCGGCTTGAGAATTGTTGGCGTTGATCAATGGCCGCCACCCGGGCCGGGAGGCGGAGCGGCTGGCGTGATCGGTGTCGACGCCGAGGTGTTGCCCCACATATCCGTCACGCTCAGGTAGTACGTCGTGCCCTCGGTTGCTGGCGCAGATCCGGGAGATGGCTCCTGGTACACGATCGTCCCGGTCGCCGAGTCCTGACGGATGAAGTATTTGTCAATGTCCTGCGCGGAAACAGCATCGATCGAAAGCGTTCCGGTTCCATCTCCCGCAGAAAAGTAGGAACCTGTCGGCGCCGGAGGCGGTTGCTTCGTCACAGTGATGGACGCAACCGACGGAGAAACGCCGACGACGTTGTGCTCGGCGACATTTAATGTGACCGTTGGCGACACAGCGTTATTGGCGCGCGCGGTATTTATGTCCCAATTGATCACGAAATTCGTCGTATCGTATTCCAGCCTCACCACTCCACCGGTGATCACCTGAACGTGCCGGAAATCCCCCTTCGCGTTCGAAACGTTGACATACATCGTCCCGCCGCTGAATGGCGGATTCTGCAAGGTCAATGTCGGCGCTGCCGGCGGATAGGTCACAACCGCGATTGTTCCCGACCAGATAGCCCACGGACCAGCAAGACTGCCAATTGCCCGAGCTCGAACCTGCCAGGGGCCAGCGCCAAGATTGGCATTGATGGTCGACGCTATGCTGCTGCCAAGCGCAACCCACGTGCCGCCACCATCTGGCGAGCCTTGAAACTCATACGACACCGCTCCGCGCGCCGGCGTGCACGACACTACCGAGAGGCCGTTCTGCGGACTGCCGATCACCGCAACCTGCGCCACGACCGGCGCGTCGGTGATTCCTGGCAGCAGCGATGCCGCCGGCGGCGGCGGCGCTGATCCGGTCGTTTCTGCTTCCTGCACCGAGGCCGCGTAATTCACCATTACCAATTCGACCTGGCCGTCACCCTTCGGATTCACGCTAATGACCTGACAGTCGAGACCTCGGCGCTCACCCGGCCCGAACTGGTAGTGCGTCGGCTCCTCGCTGTTGCCGTCCGAGATGTAAAGGGCCGGCGCGCCGGCAACGATCGCCGTGAAATCATCAGCACCCTGCGTAACCACGTACGGGCCGTCTGCCGAGCCGTCGCGCCTGCGGAACGCCATGTAATGGGTCTGGCCGGCCGTCCACGTCAGAGGCTCCGAAGTCGTCATCACGCCCCCGGCGTAACCCGTGACGACACCTGAAAGACCCCACGCCGGCACGTCGTGCGACACCGCGACCAGATCACCGTATCGCGGGATGTATCCCTCCATTTCGGTCGTCAGCGTGATATTGCGGCGCCGGTCGCGATTCGCCGCTGCGAGCCGGATGCCATGGCGCCACGCCTGATTGCGATCCGTGCAACCAAACAGCTGCAGTCGCGAGGGCTTCAATTGCGTGCCGCCGGTCAGCACGCATGGCACTTCTGCGGGCTGGAAGGTCACGTTGTCCGTGTACTGAATGATCACGTAGTCCGGCGTGTCGTAACTCTGGAATGCGTAGTCGATCTTCAGCGAGTTCGCCGCGATGTTGTTCGGCGTGAACATGGCTGTCCGGATGCTCTTTGCCTCGTCGCGCACCAGATCGATGACGCCCGCGTAATACACTGGCATCGCATCGCCCACGCTGGCGATCTGCGTGAGTGCATCCCAAAGCGTCGCCGCGGTGTCGAAGACTCCATCGAACCTGTCGCCGCGCGAGTCCCACGTCTGCGCGAGCGTGACCAGCGAATCAAGATTGATCCGGCTATCGGGCAGGCCCCGCCCGTAGTCCATGTTGCGAATCACATCCGCGAAGGCCCAGGCCGGATTGCGCGTCGGCGTCGGCGCCGACCACGTCGAACCGTTCCATACCGGCAGCTTCCGCGTCGCGATGACGTTGATCTTCTTCGCCGTCGAGCTGTTCAGATTGTTTGTTGCCCGAATGATCATTGCCAGCAGTGTCACGTTGCCGTAATAGTGTTGGCTCGGCAGGTAGGCACGCATTCCCGACCACTGAACTGTGTTCGACGTGCGCGAATCGAGATTCTTGTTTCCTACGCGCTGCGCCCGGACCTGATAGCGGCCCATCGGAACCAGGTACCGGTCGGACAACATTTGCGGCTGAATCGTCGCCATGCTGATCGTCGTGTTTACCAGGTCGAACCATGCGCCGGTCGGGTTGCCATAGTCGTCGATCGCCTGCGCCTGAACCTGATACTGAAGCGACGTGTTGGCCGGATTGCCGTTGTCGTCGGCATGAAACAGGCCGCTCGGCAGGCTGATGTCGATGCCGATGTAGTTCGTCTGCGTCGAAGCCGGGTTTGCAACGAACGGGCCTATCCATGTCCCCGACTCGTTCGCACCTTTCAACTCGAACCCCGTCACGTCGATGCTCGTCACAACGTTATCCGGAAACAGCGTCATCGCGCCGCCCGGCGGGATGATTTCGTACTGGACCTCGCCGTATGACGAGATGTCCGTGTCCCCGATCAATACCTTCTCGACGCTGATGTCGCCCTGGCTGATGCAGAACAACTGATACAGGTACTGCTCGTTTCCGTGGTTCTCGATGTATGGCTGGCTCGCGAAGTCCGGATACACGCGGTAGCGGCCGTATAGAACAGGAATCGGGTTTTGCAGCCGCGCATTGTTGCCCTGCGCGCCGATCGTATAGGTCGGGCTCGCCTGGGAGCTAGACAGCGATGAAGGCGCGCGCGTCGGCGGCACAATCGCGTTCACGAGGAACGTGCCGGCCATCATGACACCGGCAGAGATCATCGCGCCACCCATTGTCCCGGCACCTACGCCCCACGCGGCGGGTGCTGCATAGGGCGCGACAATCGAAACCACGACGACAACGATCATCAGGAGGATCTGCAGCGGGTTTGAGCCGCCGCCGGCCATCGGCAGGCTAGCAATCGTCACCACGTCGCCATCACGCACGGCGCGCCCCCAGTCATGCTCAAGCACCGGCCTGCCGTTGATCGCGGGCATGAAAGTGTGCAACCGCTTCAGCGAGCGGCCGCGGCCCGAGATCATGCCTTGACGGCGAAGCAGCGTGTCGAGGCGAACGCGACGACGGATCGGAATGAGCTCGCGCGCAAGTTGCGGCCGGAACGGATCGCGGCAATGTACAAGGGTCGCGTTAAACATGGAATCGATAAAATTTGAGCCTGGAGAATCCGAGCATGCGAAGCGTCTGTTTTGGCGACCAGATCACGCCGACGCGCTCCATCGAGTGCAGGACGCCGCCGCCCTCCAGATCGAGCCATACGCCAACGTGCGGGTCGTCGCCGCCACGCATCAATACACCGGCCCCATGGAAAGACTGGTGGACGATCTCCCATTCACGCGAATTCATACGCTCGTCGTACATATCGCGTGCAACGTGACCGAACTCCGGAACATCAGGGATCGCCTTGCCAAAATACGCGGCCTGAACATGGCGCAGTAATCCCCAGCAGTCGAACGCATCGGGGCCGCGCGCGCCGGCCGCCCAAGGCAGCCCGATGTATCGGTTGACTTCCCCCGGCGTCATCGAAGCAACCCGGGGAACGATGCGACGTCGTAGATGCGACTCGGGAAGCCCCAGTTGTGCACGTCGTTCAGTGTCGCGGTGCCCGTCACCTGAAACACATCTACCGTCACGTTTGTCAGCAGCATGTTGATCGGCGGATCCATCTGAGGGCCGCTGAGGTCGGATAGGAGATACGGCCGGTACGTCACCTCGATCGGCGCCAGTTGCCCAATCGCCTGCTCGAGGTGCGCCGTGACTTCTAGGCTCACGTTATCGAGTGTGATCTGCAGCTGGGGAATCTGACCTTCCTTGAATCCCGGCAGCGTGAAGTTGAACGCCGCGCCGATGAACGTCACGGCCTGACCGGCATTGAGTGGCGCCGTTGCCTCAAGCGTCGCAACGATGTCGTCGTACCCGCGAACTATGCGAATCGCAGTCGGCTGCCCCGTATCGTCTACAAACGCCGGATGCCGGATCTCGATCGTGTCGAGGACCACGTCCCCCGACGGGTTGGCCGCATATGCTTCTTTCAGCGCCTGCTGATATAGCGTCACCATACGAGCGGTCCCGGCAGGTCGACATGGATGAGCGAGTGAAGATCGCTCGATGTCGAATGCAGCAAGTCTTCACCGAAGTCGCGCAGCGCAATGTATTGCTCTGTCGTCGCCACGGGCATATTCAACGTCTCAAGCGTCGCCGACACCTTCCACACACCCGGCTCGATGTTGTCGACTTTGAAGCCGCCGATCATGCGCGCCTTGACGCTCTGCAACTCCATCCCGTTGACGATCTGCGCCGAATACCAAGCACTACCGTCAATGAGGTCGTAATGCACAAACGCCTCGAACAACGCGAGCTGCTCCTGATTGAGCGTCCACGTAGCGGATACCTGCGTCGGGATGCTGATGAAGCGACGTCGCTGCCGGGCGAGACCGGAATCCATGTTCGTGCGGATGAACGGTGCCTGCGGCTGATATGAGTAGCCTGCGGCCATGGGTGCCGGCAAGCGATCCGGCCATGCGACAAGAGCCATTATCTAAACCTCGGAGTGAGTCCATACCGTTGTGATAGCGCCTTGCTCACGGTGCCCTGCCCGCTAGCGACCTCGCCTGCCATTTCGTTTTTTGCCTGGTCGATGATGAGCCGGATGAACTTCTGCCCGCTCGAATCCTGCGACACCTGCGGCTGCTGCACATCTGCTGTGCTGTTGTTGACGATCTGCACAGAGACGCCACCACCACCGCCGCCGAGCGCGTGATTCGGCACGACGGAACCTGAGCCGCCAGGAACGAACAGTTCCGGACCTTTTTCGCCAACAAGGTATGCAGTGCCGCCGGCCACCGGGCCGCCGCTTGCGCGTGCTGGCAGGTTGGCGTATGACGGCATCACGGCCGATGGCCCCATAAGTGACGACGAATAGCTGGAACCCATGACGTTCGATGCTGCGCCGCCCGCCGTCGAAGCCGTGGCCAGCGTGCCGAAACTGTTCGCGACGCCACCACCGATCATGCCGGCAACCATATTGAACAGGCCCGAGATCGCCGCACGAGCCTGCATGCGCACGATGTCAGCGATGATGCTGTTAGCGAGGCTCGTGAAATTGAGCTTGCCTGTCGTCGCAAAATTGACGAGAGCGTCCTCCATGCCCTTCGCCGCGCTAGTAACTGCCGATTCCGTCTGCGCCGCCATGTTCTGGGCCGCGTCGTTGTAATTGGCAATTGCAGCAGTTGCGCCGTTCGTCCAATCGGCCTGCTTCGCCTTCAGCGTCGTGTAATAGGCGTCGTAATCGGCCAGCGACTGATCGAGCCCGGCTTTGATGTCGGCTGACGCCTTGACGTAATCAGCGCCACCAATCAGATCCTTCGGCGTGGACTTGTCGAGCTGCTCCTGCAGACGCTGATACTCGGCAAAGATCGACTTCACAGCCTGCACATTTTTAAGCGCATCCGAACCCATGCCAAACGCGTCGAGCTGGCGACCATACTGGTCGTTTTGCCCCGACTGGTAGCTCTTCATGGACGCATCAATTTGCGCCGATCGCTCCTGCAACTTCGCAACGTCGTCGCGATGCTGAACCTCTTTCTCGAGCTCGACGTTTTTTTGCAACTGCGCGCGGATGGCGTCCTGATCTTTGGACAGGCTCTCCTGCTGCGGCGTCAACGTCTTGTTTTTCCAGTCGCTAATCTGCTGGTTAAATTTCGCGAGCTCCGCTTCGGCCGTCGACAGCCTGCCGGTCGTCGAGAGTTGCGCCTCCAGCGCGGCCTCCTGGTCGCGCAGCTGCTGCAGCATCCGCTCGCCCGAATCGTCACGGTATGCCTTCGGCTTCGGAGCCTTCGGGTCTTTATACTTCGCGTCGATATTTGCTTCATCGGCGAGCTGCTGTTCCGGGCTCAGATTGAGCGGCCCAGCGATCGTGTCGAGATATTTCTGAATCTCTTTAGCGCGCTTCTCTGCCGGCGTCGCAAATTGCGTATTGAACGTGTCGTACGCGTGCTTCGCGTCGATGACCTGCTGATTTTGACGGTCTACGCGTGCCTTATCCGCTGCCGCCTTGATCGCGGCATCGCGCGTCGCGATTGCTTTCTGAAGCTCTGCCTCATCCTCCGGCGACCATTGGTCGATCGGCGCACGGGCCGCCTTGTTGTCCTGAAGACGCGCCACGATTTGCCCGGGTGTGGCTGCGGCACCAAACGAGCCCACGGCCTCGATGGCACCATTGATCATCGACTTGATGTCGCGCCAGCCAGCGAGGATGATCCCCTCATTGGCTGCAATTTCCTTCGTGCGATCGTCCATCGCCTGGGAGAACGCTTCGACTGCCACCTTCGCGGCTCCAGTCGCATCGCCTTGCCGCTCCAACGCCGCGATCTGGTCGTATGTCGCCGCGGTCAGGTAGTGATACTGGTCGTTCAGCTTCACCGACGCCTGTACCGGTTCGTCGGCAAGCTTGGTGAAATCGTCCACCATCTGCTTGACAGACACACTGGTGAAGGTCGCGGCATCCGCCGCAGACCGGCCAAGGTTCGCGATCTCTTCACCGGTTAGCCGGCCGGTCATCGCCAATTCGGTGACGGCCTCGGCCGCGGTGTTGAACGTTGCGCCGCCCGCAGTCGCCGCGGTCGCCATGCCGCGGAGTTGATCAGTGGTCACGCCCGCGTAGCCGCCCGTTAGCAGCAACGCCTCATTCATTTTCTCGTTCTGGCTCGCCACCATGTACATAGCAGCGCCAACAGCCGCGATAGACAGCGAAAGCGGGTTGAGAAGAAGGTCGAGCGCGCCGGCGAGCGACAGAAAACGGGTGAACGAACTGGCCAGACGGGTAAAGTTGCCGCTGGCTGCCTCGCGGCCAAGCACGCCGAGCTCATTTGTCACGCCCGACGTTGCGCCGGCGGCGCCATGCGCAGCAGTAGCTTCTACTGCGTACATCGCCGCCATCTCTTCGCCAAGCGCGATCTGCTGCTTGCGCAATTCGATTTCTTTGGCGATCGCAGCAACCTGTGCAGTTTCCGCTTCGGTAAAACCCGCCATCTGCGCGTCATAGACGGCCATTTCCGCCGCGGATGCTGTGAGCGCGGTTAGTTGACGGCCGAGCGCCTCGGTGACCTTGGCCGCGCCCTCACTGATCACGGTCGAAGCGGCCTCGAACTGAACCGCCACGCTAGTTTGCGCCGTTGCGGCTGCCTCGGCTGACGCCGCGATACCGGCATTCGCTCTTTCCGCGGCCGTCGCTGCAGCGGCCAGTTCATCAACGCTCGCGGCATAGCGATCGGCCGCTTCCGTGCTACCGGTTATGGCGGCGGTTACTTCGAGCGACGCTGCAACCATAGCCGAAATGCGGGCAGCTGCAGCCTCACTGCTTTCGCCCACGGCGGCGGTCGATCCGGCAACCTGTCCGTTTGCCGCGTCGATCGCATTCATCTTTTCGATGTATGGCGAGATCGCGTCAGACACGCCAAGCAGAGACGCCTTGTAGGCCAGCAGTTGCCGCGAATTCATCCCATACGTGTCGGCCATCTTCGCCGCTTGCTGCACGAGCGAATTGATGGCGCGCTCGCTCGCCTTGCTGCCGTTTGCGTTCGCCTCGGCAATCGCGGCCTGCGCCACCTCCGTTCGTTGCGCTGCGGCTTCCTGCGATGCGATGAACGCATCCATGCTGCGCTTCGCGCGCTGAACGCCAGCTTCAACGCCGGTGGCATCTAGCGAAACCCGGATCAGTGTTTCTTTATCAGCCACCTGTCAGCTCCGTCACTTTTTGCTGGAACACTGCGTCTACCGCCTCGGCCGCGGCGGTTTTCTTCGCCTCGTACGACGGGCGAAGGAACGGGTTCGCCGCCATCTTGGATGTACCCGCTTCAACGAAGCGTCCGTAGAACGCCTGTTTGCTCCACGTCACGATGTAAGAAGCAATCCGCCCTTCGACGGACTGCTCTTTGTCATAGGCAATCAGGATATTGTCGCGAAGGAACCCGGGATAGATCTCGGTACCCTTCCTCTCGTACGTCCGGATGCCGACGGGCACGCGCAATTTCATCTCGTCGAAATAGACACGCGCGCCAGCAACTGCCGCTTGCCGCAAAACCGACTCGCTCGTGACGTTATCGAGCGCCCGAAGTGCGTCAGTCAATGCCTCCGGGTTCTCAATGACGAAGCTCTTTGCCATTGCTAGGCCTTGCTGGGAAACATCATCGAGAAAATGAGATTCGACTGCGCATCAGGATCGTCCAGCAGCACCGCCGTTGCTTCCTCCGCCTTCGCCTGATTCAATTCATTCCACGTCATGAAGTCCAGCGGCCCCCACGGCTCGCCTTTAACCTTGGCGTTTCGATTGATGTTCGCCAGCATCGACGCAATCGTGCCGGCGCGAAGGTCGTCGTAATGGCTACCACGATGGTCAATCTGATAGGAAGCCATGTATTCGACGAACTCCGCGCTCGTGATCCGCTGCTGCAATTCCCTTACTGGGATGCCGAAGTCGATGCTGAGCTGGAGCCAGAATCGCCGCTCGGGGCGGCTGCGGAGTTTTTTACTGCATCCTCCACCGCGGCCGGCTGCATACCGTTCAGGCGCACGGCAACCGCCACGACTCGATCGAGCACTGCGGTGCCCTGCGCTTGCAAGCTCGCGACATCGGACTCATCCAATACGAGCGCGCCGGTCTCATCGACCACGGTGGCAAGCAACAGATCCGCCTGCGATTGACTGATCGGCACCTTGCCGCCTTCTTTCTTGGCGTAGAACGCATCGCGCGCTAGGCCCGACATTTCCGACACGAGAATGGTTACGCCGTCGCCCCATTCAGGCACGTCGACGGACTCGGTCTTGAGGTGGATGGCGCCGAGAATGGCGGCCTTGGTTTCTTTGCTGAGAATTGGCACGTTATGTCCAGTGTGGTGTGATGGGGATTAAGCGTGTCGCGCGTTATGCGTAGACCACGTCACCAGAGATGCGGAGCGAGATGCCCGTCGTCTTGAGGAGCTGGTCCACGCCACCATCGAGCGGACTATTCTTGACGTAGGCGCTGAAGGTTGCGGTCTTGCCATTCGGCGCCGTGAGCTTGAATTGCTTCAGCGTGCCCGCCCGCTTTGCTGCGTCGCATGCGAGCTGCCCCGGATCCGCGAAATCCTTGTCGACGTCGAAAGTGAAGTGGCCGAAGTCCTGCAGGCCGAGCATGAATTCCTTGGCCACGCTCGACAGGTTGGTCTTGTCGATTTCGTTGGCCTGTCCGTCGAAGCCCTTGAAGTTGTTCAAGTTGCCGATCGGCGTCCAAGCAACGGGAGTTGCCGTGCCTCCATTCGTGTACGCGGCGCCGCCGGTCGTATCGACGTCCACGGCATAGGTGTTCGCCGTCACGTTCTTGATAACAGCCGTGACGCCGTTCAGCGTGGTGTTGCCGGCCAACCCCGCGAACGTCTCGATGTCGCCGTTCGAGAAACCGTGAGCGGCGGAAGTAATGATCGTCGGATAGCCGAGCGCGAGACCAGTGATCGGCTTCGCCGCGCCGGTCCCGCCGGAAACGGAAAGAGTCGATCCCTGAGCGGAAATCGCAGTGCTTGTCATTTTTCAGACCTCACAAATAGAAAAACCCGCTCAGGGCGGGTCGGGGGTGGAAAACCAGACGTTAGGGTGTTACGAGTAGAACCAGATCGAAAAATCTTCGCGCGATCCGTACAGCTTCGTGTCAGCCTCGTAGTTGCTGACAGGCGCTCCGATCGTCGTGGCCAAGATGGGGGGCGCGCTCAACGTTGTGATGACGCTCTTCATGAGCGCGCGCGCCGCAGAGCGCGTATCGGCCCAAACATTGATCTGCATTCGGGCATTTTCCAGATCAACCGTGTTGTTCAGGTAGTTCGGCGACTGGCCGCCGACCGCTTGATACGTGATGTAGGGACGCAGAGTGCCGGCGGGCGCCACGTCCGGATACACACGGAAGGTGGTGCCGTCGGCATTGAGAACCAGCGGCTTGAGCGCAGCGGAGACAATGGCCTCAGCCGAATTAGCCATTGTTCAAACCCTCTTCCGCCATAAGCGTGACCATGCGATTGCGCTCGTCTTCATTGATCGAATCGTGAATGTCGAAAATCCGTGTGCCGAACATGATGCGCATCGCGGCGACGTCTTTCGGGTTCGCGAGCTGCGGCACGTAGCGCACCGTCACTGAGTGCGTTACCGACGACTGAACCGCAGCCGCAGCGAGACGTTCGCGGCCGGTTGTCGGCGACACCTTTCCCCAGCAGGTGAATACATCAACCCAAGCATTAATCGGCTCGCCCAGTTCGTCCTGCTCGGTCGACTTAGCCTGGAAGGTCAACAGGTGACGAAGTTCGCCGGCGCGCATCAGGCGTACCCCATGATCCGATAAGGGTCGAGCAGCGTGTCGACGTATGGCAATTCCTGCACCGTCACGCGCGTGGCGACCGACACTTCCTCTCGGTTCTCGTACAGCGCGCCTACGCGCAGCAGAATCCACGACTTGATGCCGGCCGGAACATCTGCAGCGGCGCCGTATCCCGCCGTGAAGCTGATCTGCACCGCGTTCGTCGTATTCTGCGTGTCGGGCCAGTATGTGCCGGTCGCCGGCGTCAGAACACCAGGCTCGCTAATAGGATCCACTACATATGCGGACGGGTCCAGCGTCTGCGTGACGCCGCTCGCATCGATGTACTTCACGGCATCAACTGACTGCAAGCGAGGAAACGGAATGTCGATCTTGCTTCCGCGGAAACGCACCGCGTAGTTGCGCATCGTCATCCAGGCCGACGGCAACTGGTCGACCGGTACGTAGCCAGGAATCACGCCGTAGTAGGTGTAAAACGGGAAGGCGTCCAGGAACAGGTCCCACTTCTGGGTCACGAAGACGCGGCGACACACGTTTTCGGCGTGAATCCGCGCGGCGCTGATCAGCATTGCGATCAGCGTGTCTTCGCCGGAGTCGGTCACGCGCAGATGCAGCTTTGCCTCATCCACCGTGACCGGCTCTTCCGCCGGCGCCTGCGTCAGTCTGATGCCCATGCTTTAGCTTGCCGCAGCCTGCGAAGCGCCAGCCGGGTCGGGCTGCTTATCTTCGATAATCGCGGCGGCCACTTCGGCGGCCGCCGCGGGATCTTCAATCGCGACAACGTCAGCGCCCTTGCTGGACGCGTATGCGACGGCGTCCTCATGATTGTCGACAACGCCGGCGGTGGCCAGCGCCTTGATGACGTTTTCCGGGCCCTCGACAAGCTGGCCGCATTTGATGCCCAAGCCAACGTGATCGGCGAGCACGCGCGCGCGCGCCGTTTGAACTTTTGCCATGACGGACTTCCTGGGAGAGGTGATGCGGCGAGCCGAAACCCGCCGCTAGATGAACCGAAAGACTCGCGACCCGTTAGGTGGCCGAGTTCGCGTACGTCTTGATGGCGCCGCCTGCATCGATCAGGTTGCCGCCAGTGCGAAGGAAGCCGACGAAGCCGATCTGACCATTCAGCGTGAACGCCGAATCGGTCATACGGAACAGCGTCAGGTCCATCACGTCGCGGATGACGTACTTCGAGAACTGCCCGAAAGCGATCGATTCCGCGTTCGCCGCCATCACCGGCATGTCCTGATTGATGTAGATAGGACGACCCATGAGGCGATCCGGTGCGCCGCCGTTGATCATGGCGTCGGCCTCATAGCCCGGCACGAAGATCGGGCGGTTTTGGCTATCCTTGATCTTGCGAATGGCCTTCACCGACGAGTCGTGCATCATGTAACCAACGCCCGGCTGGCTCCGGTATGCAGGATCGATGGAGTGCTCGAGGTCGACCAGATCGTCGTAGACCACGGTGAGCGTCTGTCCGGTGGCGCCGACCTTGCCAGTATTGGCGGCCGTAATGAGGCCGCGCGGCTGGCCAGTGCCGGTACCGGTGGTGAAATGGGTGTTCTGGATACGGCCCAGGCGCATCGCCAGAAGGCTCTGAATGTACGCCTCGATGTCGATGAACGAGTCCTGCACCAGTTCAAACGGCAGTGCGATCTTCTTCGAGCTGTACTTGTAGACGTCCATCGAAATATTGCCGAACGCGGTATCGAGGCCAGTAACCGGCGCGTTCTGGCCCACGATTTCGCCCACTTCTGCCGTCGGATCGGTGGTCGGAAAGTTCATCGACGCACCCGTCGCCGTACGAATCGCATGCGCTACGGCGCGCATTCCGCCGTATGCCTTCATGGCAATCTCCAGCGAGCGCTGGTATTCGGTCGCCACCGTAAAGCCGCCTTCCGTGGTGGTGGTCGTCGACATCGCGTTGCGGATGTCGGGGGTCTGCCGGGCGAGCATGCGCGCACGATCTTCGTCGGCCATGTTCGAAATACCGCCGGCCATGAAAGCGCGGAGCGCGCGCGTTTCATCACCGTGGGCGCCGGGCGTGCGCGTCGCAGCATTCATTGCTGCTGCATGCTGAGCGGCCGGGTCTTCCGCGGCGAGCTGAGCGCGACGGCTTTCGCGAGCGATTTCGCTGTCGATGGCCTCGATCTCGGCCAGAATCGAATCCATGCGCTCGGCATCGGCGGCCGGCATGCGCTGGTCGGCGGGAAACTTGTTGTTGATCTCGTTGGCTTCTTTCGCCTTCGAATTGCGCAATTCACGCAGTTGTTGCAGCTTCATGTGAAGACTCCTGATTGGAATGACCGCTCGCGCAGGTCGTTAGGACGAAAAAAAACCGCCGTGAGGCGGCTGTTCTCAGGTGCGCGAGGCGCGTCACTGATGGGCAATGCGATTCAGCATCTTCATGCGCTGCTGCTGACGTTCGCGGTGTTCTGCTGCGATGGCATCAATCTGCTCGGGCTCTTTCGGCTTCGGGGCGTTGGCGTAAGCGCTCAGATCCCACGATGCCTGCGCTCTCGGCGCATTTTCGGCGACTCGATCGGCAAGTCCGATTTCGACCGCTTCTTCCGCGGTGAACCACGTCTCTGCGCTCATAAGCGCTTTCATATCGTCCGCGCTCTTGCCGCTGCGCTTCGCGTACTGGCCAGCGATCACGCCGTCGGTCTTGTCAAGCAGCGCCGACGTGGCCGCGAGGTCAGCAGAATTACCGATGGCGACAGTCCAGGCGCAATGGATCATGTACATGGCGCCGTCCGACATTTCGACCTCATCGGCGGCCGATGCGATCACGGTCGCTGCGCTCGCCGCGACGCCATCGATATGCGCAATAACCTTCGCGCCTGTATCGCGGATCGCCGCAACGATCGCCTGCGCCGCGAACACGTCGCCACCAGGCGAATTGATGCGCAGATGAACCGTACCGCCCTTGATGCCGCGAATTTGCGGTACGAGGGTTTGTGCCGAGACACCGCCCCACCATTCCGCCGTGTCATCGTCCGCGACGATGGCGTCGTAAATGTAGATGGTTACGTCTTCGCCCTGCACGTCAAACGCCCGCGGCTGCGCCGGCCGGCGGTTTTTCGCCAGCAGCTGGATCAGCTTGCTCATGTTGCTCCTTGGTCTGGTTGTCCCGCCGGCGCCGGCGCTGTTTCTGGCTCTGCATCCGGTTCGGCCACATTGGCGGTCTGCGCTATACCGCTGTTCACGACGTCTCCGCCTTCGACAGGCGGTAATAGTTTGAGGTGACGCACTTCGTTCTGCGTCATCCAGCCGGGCTCCCCCGCGCGACCGAGCGCGATACGGAGCGCATCGTTCTCGCTCTTCAGATCGCCTCGCTCCATACCTGATACATCGAATTCACAGAAGATACGCTGGCGCGCCGGCCACACCTTGCGGTTGAACTCCTGATTGATCTTCACCAGATCTCGCAGCAGCGTGAACTTCACGAAGCCGCGGCTCATGTTCTCAACACCGCTGCCCCACGATGTTGTCTTCTCGGTTGATCCGACCATGAACGGCGGTACACCGAGAATTCGGCAGATTTCTTCTAGGTCCCATTTCGACGTCTCGAGGATCTGCGCATCGACCGGCGACATGGTCAATTCCTGAACCTTCAGGCCACCGGTAAGGATCGCCGGCAGGTGCGAGTTCGCGACGCCGCTATGACGCTCGCCCCACGTAGCACGCAGAAGCCGCGCCTGCTCTTCCGACATGTTGCCGTCAGTCGTCAGCGCAAAATCGGGGCGTGCGCCGTTGGAAAAGAACCGCGCGCTGTATTCTGCCGCCGCGATCGACGTCCCGACCGCTTGCCGCGCCGCATAGGTGATCGGGCTCGGACTGCGAATGCCGTCGTAACCAAGGCTTGGGACATGGATGATGTCCGCAGGATGAAGCACATACTCAGCGCCTACCAGCGGCTGCACGCGATACCACAGGTCACCCTTGCTATCGCGGAATGGGAACGTGCGTAGCGGATGGTGTGCCTTGAACGCCGAGATGGAACTGCTGCGGAATGACGGCCGCACGATTTCCGCGAAGCAATCGCCATAGAACAGTCGCGCCGCGACCATATATTCCCAGAACACGGCCGCCGAAACGTCCGGCTCGGGCTGTTCGTTCAGCAGCCACCAATATGGATGCTCGACGCGCGCGCGGCCAGTTGGCGTGCGCTCGTAAATCTGCATCGGCAGCGTCGAGATCGCGCCGGCAATCAGCGCGACGCACGCGTAGACCGCAGAGACCTTCATTGCGGTCGTCTCGTTGACAACCGGCCCTGCATTGCTGATTGCACCGCCCCCGATGATGTTCGCCAGCTCCTGAACAGTCAGGCTCTGCCGCGTCTCGTTGAGGTTGTTGACCCGACCGGTGGTCTCAGGCCCATGCTGCGCGCGCCAGGCATTCAGCACAGACGAGCCCGGAATACGGGCCTTCGCCTGCGCCGCCTTGAATGCTTCGCTCATAGGATCACGATTCCCGGTGTTGGTGCTGACTGCGGATTAAGACTCATCAGGGTTACGGCGTTAAAGCTGGCCATAAGCGGGTCGATTTTGGCGGTCCCGCTGGCCTGCTTGGTGATGTTCACGGCATTTCCCACCGGTACCACTCGGGCATTGCCGACGCACCACGCCATCATTCGCTGGCCGCCGTGCGCAAGCACTCCTTCGGCAAGCTTGCGCTCTGTCGTTTTGATGGCACCGGACATCTTCCAGCCCTGCGAAATGCCGATGACGATCTCTTCCGGCACGCCGGCCTCGACTAGCGCATCCAGAATGGCGCCGATGCCGGCCGGGTCCGCACCAACCTTGTCGAGCAGCCCCGACGCGAATATGAGCGAGACGATGTCAGCGACATCGCGCACGTCATCGCCGATCTGCTCGACGACGGTCAGATCACCCTCTTTCTCGAAGTCGCGCAGCGTCGGTGCGACCTCTTTGCGGCGCTCGAACACGGACGGATGTGCCCATGCGTGCGTCCATAACAGCCAGCGACGCGTCGATTTCTCGCGCCCGACGACTGCCAGGCCAAGCAAGTCATCGAGGCCGCCGCCGTCGATACCGACGTCGATTACTTCCGACCGCTCTATTAGCTGAACGAGCGTCAAACCCTGAACAACCGCCGCGGCCTCCCAGAATTCCGCGCCGGCCCAGCGATCGGAGCGCAGCGCAAGACCAATTTCGACGTTTGCGTGCTTCGCGAGAAAGCCGCGAAACGATTCCTCTCCCTCGGTCTGCGCCTTCTTGAACTCGCGCTCGAGGAACTCCTGATCAACCGAATAGCCGAGATTCGGATTGACCATGCCGAGGTTTTCGACCTTCAGGTGCTGCTTGCTCGCCACCATTTCGGGCGGGTGCTCGAAGATCACCGGGACGAAGCGCTTGTCTTCGATCTTTCCGTCGCGCACATCGCGCGCGTACTGCAACTTCTGGCGAAACACACCCGCCGGGGGATCGTCAGACTGCGTGGTCAAATAGATCACGAAGCCTTCGGGCCGCGATGCCAGGCCGCCGATCGCCTCGCGCAGCATGTTCTCGGCATTGGCCTGTTTGCCGAACAACCAGAGCTCGTCGACCAGCGTTCCGACGCTCTTTTTGCCGCCGACCGTATTCGAATCGGCCGCGACGACCTTCAGCGTCGCACCGCTGTTCCGGTGCGTAATTGTTTTGATGTGGGTCTGGACCTGCAGCAGCTCATCGAGCTCTTCATCGTGCTTCACCATATCCCGGCTCGGACTGAAGCTGTTTTGCGCAACCTCAATCGTCGGCGCCAGAATCGCGAACTCCGCCGACTGACGCCAATTGAGGATGACCGCGGTCATCATGATCCCGGCCGCGATCGTCGACTTCGAGTTCTTTTTCGGCAGGCAGATGAACCATTCGGTGATCAGGCGCCTGCCGCTGTCCGGGTCGTACGCGCCGAAGATCGACGCGACCAGGTCGAACACCCACTGGGCGCACGACTCGCCGAATGTCGGACTGCCCGGCGCGTCGACGATCTTCAGTTGCTTGAAGATCGCAAGCGCCTGCTCAGCCTGGTCGGGAAAGATAGGCGGTGGAATGATGGACTCGCCGCGCTTGAGCCGGTCGGCCCAGTCGAGGCAGCTTGTCTTCCATTCCATCGATCATTTCCGGTTATTCACCACCAGCTTTGGGGGAGCCGTCGCCGCAAACTTGCCGGCGCCGACCTTCTTTGCTGCATCAGCCTTCGCATCTTTCTTGCCGGCCTCGCCGACCTTGGCGTGTACGAACGGCATAAGCGTCTTCGCCGCATCGATCCGCAGCTTCGGCTCGGTGTTCTGGTCGTTCATGGCAGCGAGCAGGAACGCCTTCGGATCCGAGAACGTCAGAATCGTGTTCAGATCGAAGCCCGCGGCAACCGCTGCCTTCGTCATAGCTGCGTCGGTCTCGGCTTGCGCCGGTTTCGCCTTGGCCGGGCCCTTCTTCCGCCGCTCGGCCAGGTATGCGACGACGTCCTTGTCTTTAACAAGACGCGACCCGGCGGCCGATGCGGTCGCGGCGCTGTAGCCTGCCGCAATAGCCGCGTCCTTATTGGACTTCCCGGCTAAAACAGCATCGGCAAAGAGCCGTTTCTTGCTGTTAAAAGCCATTAACAAAAGCTCCAAAAAGGGAAAAATTCTGCGCGTGAGAGAACGGTCGGTTTCCCGTCATGCGAAACGCCAGAGATTCGATACCCCCACCCCCAACGTCGACGCAGATGCCATCAGCAGGCCGCAGGACGGCCTCGTTCAACCTCGCGCACGTGCCGCCGCCTCTTGCGCCGTCTTCGTGCTGTGGCAGTCAACGCACAAAAGGTTGAGATTTCCATCGTCGTTGCTGCCGCCCTGCTCGAGCGGCACGTCATGGTCGACCTGATCGCGCCACGGCAACCACACACAACCGCAGCCCTGACACCTGAACTGCTGCTCGACAGCAATGCGCTGGCGCGTCTTCACCCACTTGCTGCCGCGTATGCGTGGCGTCGTGCCTGCCTTGGCTTCGAGCGTTGCAACGCGGTTTGTGTTGGCCGCTGGTATGCGCGGCTTGAGCGTCGAAAGCTTTCGGCTCACTCGACGATCACCCGCATCGCACGCTTGATCTTTGCTTGGAGCTTCGCCTGATCCGGCACGTTGCCACTGAGAACGCAGCAGATCGCGAGCACGCGCAGGTATGGCTTGAGCCACCACTCAAACGTCACGTTCAACTTGATCTGGTGTGCCATGATGCGCTCCAACGCAAAAGCTCCGACATACAACCGCTGTAGAATTGTTGCGCCGGAAGGGCCGGCGCAACAAAAGGAAAATCTATGAGCGTGACAATCTTTAGAGCCACAGAACTGGCGGCACAAGTCGTTGCTGCTGCCGCTCAAGCGGGGAACTTGAAGCTTGATGGCGTCCCGATGGACGGCACAAAAGCACAAGAGGCCGGCGAAAAGGACGGGAAGTATGTCGCCGCCTTGATCAAGACCATTGCCGAAGGAATCAAAACCTAACGCAAACTAAAAAGCCCGCGAGGCTTTCACCTGGCGGGCTTCTATGGTTCGTTTGGGCGCGACTCTGCCCTCGAGCGAGATTCTAGGACATCGCCACAAAGGTTACAAGCGCTTTATGAGCCCCTTTGCAAACAGCGCCGGCCGCATGACCGCCTTAGCAGCGGCATAGTCAGCATCCTGTGTCGCTGGACTGCGCGGATTCGTGAAAACGAACGCGCCAGCGACGAAGTTGCGAACGGCCGTCATCACCGCGACGCGATGCTGGATGTTGAGCGCGAGGATAATGGGCTCGACTGCCGCGCCAGTTGACGACAGCAACTGAAAATCGACAACCTCGGACAGGTCTTCATAGTCCATCCACTGATTGCTGATCTTGAAGTCGCGGCACGTCGAGTCCGCGCCGCTGTAGCCGGCGACAGGCCTAAATCCTTGACTCCATTCGTACCAGTCGATGAGCACTGCGTCTACATCGTCGGCCGGAATCGCGTCGATCGTCATGTGTTTTTGCCTCTTTCCGTATTGTTCGCAGCGGTCGCCGTGCTTCATTCCAATCGCGCAGATCGTTTGCATATCACTAGCCAGCTCATAATTTCGTTCGTGCGGGCAACCCCTGCACGTTGCCCCCTTCAGTCTCGATCAGCGCGTCCACTGGATTGCGGTACACGCCGCGCGGCCGTGCAGTCACATCACCACCGTGAAGTGAATTCCCCACTGCATAAGCCACCGCACCAAATGGTTACGCAGTTCCTCACCGCGCGGGAACGGATATTCGATCTGAATGCGGCCATTGACGGTGTCGAGCTGGCCGGCGAGTGGGCATCCATCGAAAGTGATGATCTTGGCGCCCGTTACGCTATCAACGTGCTGGTGACTCGATGCGGTCAGTTTGTCGGGCACGTCGGCGTATTGGATGTAGGCGTGTGCGCTCATGACTTATCCCAAAGCGTTTCGGGCTTTTCGAGTGCCAACGGAGATTGCTTGAGTCCCATCAGCGTAGCGAAGAAATTCAACCATCCGCAGCCGTCGAGCCGCCCCTGCAACCGGTGCCACTTCATTTGTTCGCGCAGATTCATTTCGACGGTTTCTCTGGAACCCTCGGAGAGGCCGTGATACTCGACCATCCAGTCGACCATTTTCTTTGCGCTCAACACATGCACCATCTTTTGCACTGGATCGCTCATAAGACTCTCCTTACAGACTCTTGAGTAACGCCTGCAGCTGGCGCAGCTTGTCGACGTTGGCATTGCTTTCGGCATTAGCCTGCTCGATGGTGAGCGCCGCAGTTTCGATGTCAGACGCCAAAACGAGCATGCTGGTTGCCACCGTCCGCACGCGCTCGGACAACGCCGAAAGAATGTCGATCGGCGATTTCGCCGGTGCACTGACGACCTCAATATGCTCAACGCTGATTTCAGTCGCCACGTGCAATACCTCCCTTTCCCTGATTTCCACCCGTTGATACAAGCCGGTTTGACGCTCTCGAATCAGGCCCGCATCCTTCAGGCGCACGAGGCATCCATCGAGCACCGCTACATCGGGCGAACTTTTCGTAACTCGCCGAAGGTTTGACGCAATCTCGTTGCGAGACCATGCCTCTTGAATCGGCACCATTTCGAGCACCTTCTTTGCGATCGCCGATTGGGCGTTCAATGCAGACTGATATTTAGCTGGCGTCATGCCTTCTCCCTCACGTCCCATTCCAGATCACCACTGGCGAGAAATGGCGCCAGTGTCTTACGGTGCGTGTTCGTCGCCACCTGGGCGCGATACGAGCCATCCTTGTTGAAGCCGCCCTGCTCGAGGTGATCGCGCAAATCATCAGGCACTTCCACATGAGCGAGGATGTACCCTCGGCCGCGCGAGCCGCCACCGGCGAATTCAAGCCGCTCCGGACCAATCAACCGCACCGCGTTGAACCACGCGCTGTGATAGTTCGATTGCCGCCGGCCGCGCACGCTGCGCAACGTCTTCAACGGCAAATGTGCAAACACCTGCATTACGCTGCCTCCAGCATGGTTAATCCCATCTTGCGAGCGCGCCGCGGCGCCCAACGCCTAAGCGCGTCATCGAACTTCTCGCACTTCATCTCGTAGGGCGCGCCGCTGTTGTCGTACCAGTCGTGGCACTTGGCGCAGCCCGGCACAGTGAATTCATGGTCGGCCTTGCGCGCACCTGCCTTACCATGCTTCGACTGATTCGAGTGGCAGTCCACGACTGTCGGGTCTGCCCAATCGGTCCACGGACAGAGCACGTTCAAATAACAAGGCTCATCGCGACACGCTGCGAGATACTTCGCGCCTTCGGCAACCGTGACACGCTTGCGCCGTGTCTTAAGCGCTTTCGCGCGCAATACCGTTTTCGTGTGAAACGATGTCTTGAATGCTGTCGACGGCCCCGGCCGCTTGAATCCGGTGCGAGCTAGTGGCGTTTTCCGCTGCATGGGTGCCGATCGTTTCACGCGACTACCCGTCCAACTGTCACCATCGCGTGCATTGCGGCGAACAGCACGTCTCGGCTGGTCACCCGTTTCCTTTTCGCGACGTACTTTGGGTTTGGCCGATAGTCCGCCAGGCGCGGGAACGGTTTGCCGGTGAGCTGGAACGTCGCCCGGTAATTCGATTCGCTGCCCTTGACGTGTCCGCTCTCCTTCAGCGCACGCAGTTTCTTTTTGACGCTTTCGTACTGAAAGCCAGTCCCTTCCATGATGCTGGCGCTGTTCGACCCCGGATTAAGCATCAGGAATTCGCATATCCGACGCTGTTGCACACTCATGCCACGGTTTGCCATTTGCTAGATCTCCTTCACCGTGATGTCGTGCTTGTCGAGCATTTGCTTACGCTTCTGAATGTAGGTCCGGTTCTTCCGGGTTGCGGTCGACTTGACGTCTTCCACCACCTGCTTTCCGCTGGCGACGTCGATGTAAACGAAATCGGCGACGTACTTCGATGCGCGCTCCCAGGTGCCGTCGTCCCGCTGCCGGCGCTCGGTCAGAATGAACGGCACCTGCAAACGCAGATCGCGAATGACGCCGGCCGCCTCGAGCTGGATGAGGTGAAACCAGCGCGACCGCTCTTTCTGGCTATCGAACTTGATGCCGTCGTGCTCGCATTTGGTGTTGCGGTACTTCGGCATCTTCTTCGGCGACACCATCGACAGCGCCGGCACCGCGAACGGATCATCGACGTCGTCTAGCGCGCTTGTCTGCGGCGGGTTGCCGGTCAGTTCGTAGATGCGGCGCTGTGCGGTCGTCATGGCCGGGCGCGAGTCGTCGTGCACGCGCGCAGTGCCGACGACCGTCGTTCCGGCTGGCACAACCATCGGCCAAGGTGCTCGCTTGCTCATCCGTTTCCTTCCTGTTTGGCGATTGCAGCCCGTACGCGGGCAGCGACGGCCGGCATCGGATCTTCGTCAGTGAACGGCACGCCCATTTCCTTTGCCATCGCCCTAATGCCGCTCGCGGACTTATCCCACTCGCCCGCCGCCCTGGTGCCGTCAGGATTCCGTTTGACTGCCATACGGCCCTTCACGTCGCCAAAGCCTTTCGGGCTGATCAGGTAATCGAAGCCGGCGTGCGGCGGCAGGTCGACCTTGTCGCGCACCGCCGGGAAATACCGCGCCCACGCATCCGCGTCGCCCTTCAGGTGCGTCATGAACGCGCGAATCGCGCCGGCTCGCGATTCGACAAAGACGGCTTCATCCACCGCGCCGATACGCTCCCCGAGCGCCTTGTTGAAGGCTCGGATCACGGCAAGTTCGGCATCGGTGTACACGCTTTGGATCTCGTCCATCCAGCCGCCAGCGTTCAGCCACGAGGCGGCATGCGGGATGAACTGCGGGTTCGCCCAGCCCGTCGAAGTCATGGCTCGCTCCAGACCTGTCATCAGGTCGTTGAAGAGCTGCTCGTTCGGATTCAGCTTGGCAAAGGCCTTCTCGGCCGTTTTCTTTGATCGCTTCCGCGGATACCGCTCCCAGAAAATCTCAAAGCGTTCGCGGAGCGAGTGCGAAAGGTTTTCTTTTGAAGTTGTCTTTTGGTCTTGTCTTTTGGAGTTGTCTTTTGTGGGGGGTGATTCACCCTGCCCATCGTGGGGAATCACCCCGTCGAAACAGGGGGAATCACCCTCGACAGCAGGGGAAATCCCCCTGCTATAACCCGGCTTGTTCACAAGTTTCCGTGCTTCCTCAATATTCCAGGTCGTGTGGCGCTTGTTCACGCTGTACGACGAGCGGGCATAGCGACCCACACCACGAACAAGAATGTTCATCTCGACCAATTTGTTTAGCGTGCGCCGGACGTCCGCCGCGTCGATACCCGTCTCGGCCACAAATTGACTCGACGCTATGTCATCGACAAGCTTGTTGAAACCATAGGTCTGCCACATCACAACATCGAGAATGCACCGCTGGTTAGCCGTCAGGCGCGCCCAGGTGATCGCGCGCTGCAACTCATTAGCGACGCGCATATAGCCGTCCTCGAGCTGCGCACCGCGGAACTCGGGCAGATGCAGGACGTCAGCAAGCGCCATGTCAGTCCGTGCTCGGCAGGCCAATGGTCTCGTTCAGCACGCCGGTGGCTGCGCATTTCTGCTCGCCGCGCACCTGCAGCGCTTCGTCGTCGAGCAGCTCGCGAACGCGGCCGCATACGCTCGACAGACGCAGGTTCGTGCGATCGGCGATTTCCTGCCGCGTGAGCGTCAGGTGCTCGCTGTAGAACAGGTTCGTGATCATCTGCTTTTGGGTGCAGCGCTTTGTTCCGGTGATCGAGTCATAGCCGGCCAGTTGCGTGTGTGTGGCGCGCATCAAGACACCTTTCGGAATTCGTGTTGGACGGTTTCGCCGGTCGTGGACAGCGCCGATTCGACCACGCGCAAGGTGCGTTGCTTGACGCGGATGTCATCGACCAAACTGCTGTGAAGCCGCGGTAGTTCCCCCGGATCAACGCCGTCGAGTAAGTCAGCGGCGTCCGACTCCGTGCGATGGTTGGCGCGCATGATCGTTTGCACGAGCTCGTGAGCGTTCAGCTGGACATCGGCATCGTGATGGCGCGCCCGCGCCGCGCAGTCGATTTGAACGAGGATCTCGTTCAGCAGATCGACGCGCCGCTCAAGCGGCAGCGCGGCGAGAATCGAATTCTCGAAGTTGGCCGGCATCAGGTTGTTGTCTTTCGACTCGTCGTCCAGCCAGCGCCAGATGCGATCGGCGTGGTTCTTTTGCGTGGTGTAGACGTCGCCATGCTTATCGAACACGATCGCGCCCGACATGTGGCCGCCGATTCGCTCGTGGGCAGCGACGATCTCTGCCGCCGCCGTCTCACGGCTCCAGCCGCGCGCCTTGCGCCAGGCTGCGACATGGTCGCGGATGATTCCGATTCGGGACTTGTGCGAACTGTCTCGCATGATCTGTCACTCGTTAGTGGCTACAGTGTCAACGTGCGATAAGGACAACTAAACCGACGCATGTGACACAGGGAGAGAAAAATGAAAACGCTACGGGAATCTTTTGCTGCCGCCGCGCCCGATGGGCGCGCGGCAGTTACTTCGCTACTGCTGCTGGTTGCGCTGCAGCCGCTTTCAGCGCCTCAAACTGCTTCGCCAGTTCCGTCCGCGCCACGTCGTATTCGCCCGGATGGCGCGCGCCGCGTATCGCGATCGCGCACAGCGCCTCGCGAATCTGCTTCTGTTCGGTTGCAGTGAGCGCCATGCTAAGCAGCCCTCTCAGCAATCGCGTTGGTCAGGAAGATGTCGGGCCGGGCAAGCCGGACACCAGCGGGAATACCCCGCACCTTCCAGTTTTGGACGCGCTGAGTGCCGCCGTCGGGATCGAATCCGAGCAGCTTGGCGAGTTTGGCGGGACCGCCGAGGCTCTCAATCAACCTGCGGTCGGCGTCGACAGTGAAGGCGGTAGGGTTCATGAGGCATTATTAAACACCACGTTTAGTTTTGCCGCAAGAAATTTAAACGTGCTGTTTAACAACAAAACGTTTACTTCGGCGAACATTCCGCGCATGCACGCGACAATGGAACGGTTATACGAAGCCGCTCGTCTCCTCCACCAAATCGAGGGGCCGGCTAAGCTCGCCAATTTTTTGAATATTTCGGAGCAACTGGTTAATAACTGGCAACGCCGCGGCGTCTCCAAAGGCGGGATGCTCGATGCGCAAAAGAAAATTGGCTGCAGCGCCACTTGGCTGGAAACGGGCGAGCCGCCGATGATGGCCGCGAGTGTCGCAGCGCCCCACCATGCCCGCGCCGCGTCCGATTCATCGAAAAACGATCGAAAGAAAGCAGTAATCAAAACGCAACCCGAATCCAGTCGCGATACACTGCCTGCCGGGGAAACATCCGCGCACCGGCTACGCAGGGCTCTCGGCGATAAAAAGGTCTCGCCGACCGAACTGGCATCCGTCGCCGGCATCGGCGTCGAAACGGCGGCGCTTTGGCTGGGCGGTATTGGCCCCGATATGTCGATGGTTCAGGCCGTCGCGATACAGAACACCTATGGCGTGAATTCGGTGTGGTTGCTCAAGGGCAAGGGAGAGCCTGGCGTAGCCATACGGTACGCGGACGCGTACGACCCGATCACGGATCTTAAATGGCGCGGGGCGCCGGTCGTGGGGTTTGCTCAATTGGGCGATAACGGACATTTCGTCGACATCGAATACCCCGTCGGTTACGGCGACGGATTCGTTGCGTCGCCGACCGAGGACAAGGACGCTTACGCACTCCGATGCGTCGGAGACTCGATGCGCCCCCGAATTAAAGACAGAGAATTTGTGGTTGTTGAACCGAACCACATAATTGAGCCGGGCGATGAGGTCTTAGTCAAATCGAAAGACGGCCGAGTCATGGTCAAGGAATTTCTTTACGAGCGCGCGGGTCGGGTACATCTCATATCAGTTAATGAGACGCACGCGCCGATTGCCATCGAGAAAGACAATATCGAGAAGATGCACTACGTGGGGTGGATCGCAAAGCCGTCCGCGTGGAGGCCAGGCTAAAAATTTAGAGGGCCTTGAGCGCTAGCGTTATGAGGCCGCCACTTCGGGGTTGTTCAGCATCGTATGCACCCCAAGCAATGTGTCCCTTTTAGCAATCCGTGGGCTCGACCTCAAAAAATGATCAAGTAAACCACTTGAGAATAACTTTTAAGTTAATATCTTGCGTATAGCTGCCGTTATCCAGTCTACGTGGTCGATCTTCGAGCAGCTCGACGAGCGAGGAGATGGCGTGCTTGCGGGCGTGAAGCCTGCGGACATGAGCAAGTGCACTGCCTTCTTAAAGAAGGCGGCTGAGCACGGGCCTGCTTCGCTACCTGACAATCGAAGTCACCACGTGAGCACCGAAGAACCAAAAATCTGGCAATTCGATGTGACTGGAACGTTGCGCCTGCTTTGGTTCTATGACGAAGGGAAGATGGTCGTTATGACGCAGAGCTTCTATAAACCGGGAGGGAAGAAAAGCACCACCCCGCGGAAGCTGGTGGTGCAGGCGCAGGATACCTATCGTCGTTACTTCGAGGCAAAGGCGAGCGGCGAGTTAGACATTGTGGACGAGGATACCCATGAAGATCAGTAACCGGTACAAAGAGGCATTCGAACGGGCGAAGGAATCGCCGGCCTACTGGACCGAGAGCGCTTTGCTCGACGTTGCGCGAAATCTGCTCGCTCGGATGAAAAAGCTGGGCGTCACGCAGAAGACCCTTGCAGAGCGGATGGGCAGGAAGGCTCCCTACGTGAACCGCGTCCTGAGTGGACGGCATAATGTAACGGTTGAGACCCTGTCGGAAGCCGCCCATGCGCTCGGGATGCGCGTAGACATTCGGTTCGAGCCGCTCAAAAAAGAGCACAGCATCGAGTCGATCACGAGCGGCCCAGCCACGGTTGCGCACGCGAAAAGTACGGCGGCCTTGCGACTGGTGAGGATTGAGCCTGTTCGAGGCACCATGACGGCAGACGCGACGGGTGAGGAGCGGATCGCGGCATGAACAGCGAGAAGTTTCAATTCCTGCTCGGTCATGTCGCACTTCATCGGGTCATTCCCGTGCGGATCGACTTCACGCTGTCGCCGACATTCGAGCCCTTTCAAATAGAGCCGGCCTATACTCGCGTCAATTGGGCTACTGGTGATATTCACGTTGCTGAAATGGAGCTGGAGACGCCTGAAGGACCTCAACAGGTCAATCTCATGCGTTTTCATGTGACCACTCGCACGCGTCTGGTTCGTGTGGGCGAAGGTGGCGTCCCGCCAGACAGCCAAGAGCCGGAGGAAAGCAATGTCTGGATGGATGCGACCGTCGAGTTCATGCTCGAATATGGGCTGCGCGGCTGTAAACACGAGGATCTTGACCAGGACGCGATCAGCGAATTTTCGGCAAAAAACGTTCCGCACAATATGTGGCCATATTTTAGAGAGATGGTTCAAAACCTTGCCACTCGCGCCCAGCTGCCTATACCGACCATCCCTCCGTTTCGCATACCAACCACGCACCAGCCGGCGTCCAAGTAACGGCCATAGGCCTGCAAAAACCCGCTCGAAGCGGGTTTTTTTTCGTCCGATCAATAAGAAGCCGCAGACATAGCTTCGGCTTAGAGGCACGCACGCCGGATCGCCGGGCGCGCGCGGATTCTTGCACGGTACAAGTGCCTCTGCAATCAGGTGTTTTGGCTGACAACTATCAGCATCGGACTGGTGCGGTCGAATCCTACGAACCATCAACTAAACATTTTGTTTGACTGAAATATAAACATCGTGTTTAATTCATCTCACGCACTCGCCGACCCACCGGGAGACATTGAGATGAGCACCCTGCACGCACCGGCGCCTCGCTTCACTGAAGCAACGCGGCCGACCAACGAAATCGAGTACTTCGAAAACGGCGGTATGAGCGACGCCGAGCTCGAGCAGTACGCGCGCCGCACGACCAAGCGTCCGCTGCTCTGCTTCGCTGTGATCGCCGCGTCGCCGTTCGTCGCTGAAGGCCTCTGCCGCTTGCTGGGAGCGTGGTGATGCAAATCAGCTACAGCGAGAAGTCGGAGCCGTACGCGTTCGTGATGTTCTTCGTGGTGGTGGACGACTTTGGCAACGAGGTCGATCTCACCAACCTGCACAAACGGTCGCTCCACCCGATAGCCGAGGCATTCGACTTTTGCACCGAACCGGAGATGCACTGATGCGCGACATCAAGTTCGCCGTGCGCATGTGCGCCGCCTTCGTCGCAATCGTGCTGATTCTCGCGAAGATGCAGCAATGGGACGACGCCGAAACTGTGCACGTCCGCGCCGTCATGGCCCGCAACACCTAATCCCGTAAAGGCTCACCGATGAATACGTTTCCCGTGATTTTAGTACTCCTGTTCATGGCAATGACAGTTGGAATGCTCGCGGGATTCATTCTCGGAAGCATGTGCACTACCGCCAAGCTCGCGGATGCAGCCGATCCGGCACTCGAACGTGAAAACGATGCGTGCTATCCGCGCATCGGCGATTAGCCAAACGTCGCTGGAGCTCTGACATGGCTTGTTCTGACACCACGGTTCTTCTGATGTTCGGGGCCGTCGCGCTGGCGGCCGTGGCAGGAGCGCTGCTCGGATTTCTCCATCTGCGTAATAGCAAGGATTGATATGCCTGCGCCGATCCGTATCACCGATGACATGGTGGCTCGCGAGTTTCGCCTGCAGCGCTGCCGCGGTTCCGCCCTCGACGCGATCACCAACCCGATCGTGCGGCGCTGCCTGGAATTGGGGGCGAGTGTCCGCGCAGCGCGCGAGTCGACGAGTGATTCCAGCAACCACCGCGACGCGAAACTGCGCGCGGCCAACGATCTCGACTGATATGTCACGTTGCCACGTCCGTTGCCGCCACTGCGCGACACGCCGATGCCTGCGTCGGAACCCAAGGCATTACGCACGCCTTCCCGCCTGCACGGTGTGCGGCAAGCGCAACTACCGCGTCGATCGGTGGATGAATCGACGCGACACCGGCAAAACGCGGTGCGACTGCGCCGGCTACTGGTTCCCGCACCGCCGCGGCTCGCTGTTCTGCTGGAACCGCGTCGACGGGAGCGGCCGTTATCCCGGCGATGCGGATTTCGCCGATCGCAACTATGACGGCCTGGCGGCCTGAGCAACTGGCGATGGCTTCCATATCCCAGCTTGCCGGCATGTTGCCCCGCGACCCGAAGTTTCGCGAATGGCTGTCGTCCGCGACCAAGGTCGACCAGCTGACCGCCGAAGAAGCTGCGGAAGTTATCCGCCATGTTTGTCAGATCGACAGCCGCCGACGCCTCGCCACCGATAAGGCAGCGGCAGAGCGCTTCCACAATATTTTGCGCCGCCCGTTCGCCGAGTGGCGCGCAAAGCAGCACTAACCTCACCCTTAATGGAGAAGCAGATGTCCCTCTTTGCATCGCTGCACCCACTCGCGCAACGCACGACCCTCACGCTACTTATCACCGCCGAAGGTGACCAGCTGCGCGTGAACGTCACGCCGCGCGCCAACGACGACACGAAGGGCGAAAAGCCGCTCTACCCGCTTTCTATCCTCGCGACACCCGACGAGCTCGACCGCGATTTCGCCGAAGCGGTTTCGATCTATGAGCCCAGCACGCTGTCAGTACTCGATCAGGCGCGTGCTGCGAGCGCCGCCAACGGCACCGTCGACGCGGTAACGAAAGCGCTTCCCGCGCCGGCGACGAAAGGTAAAGGCGGACGTAAGCGCGCGGAACTGCCGGCGCCGACAGAGAGCGACAACGCGAGCGGCGACGGTGGCGATACGCCGCCGATCGACCCACGTCAATCGCAAATCCCCGGCATCGAACCCGACGCCGAGCAGGCCACCCCCGAAACGCCTGCAGTAGCCGCCGAGCAGGATTCCAGCAACGCGCAGCCCGCCGCCGAGGATGACGGCGTCGACCTGCTTTAAGGAGCGCGCGATGAAAACCGAAACGCTCGCTCGCGAATTCCGTTACAACGGCGCGAAGCTCACGGATCCGTCTCCGACCTTTTCGCTTCAACAGGTGCGCGACTTCTACGGCAACACCTATCCGGAGATCGTCAACGCCGAGATCGAAGGGCCGGAAATCGTCGGCAACAAGAACGTTTTCACGTTCCGCCGTGCCGTCGGTACCAAGGGCGCAACCGACGAACTGCTGAGCGTGCGCCAGAAGATCACCGCGGTGCTGGAAAGCACTCGGCCGATGCCGATGGCTATCCTGACGTACCTGCATCAGGTCGAGCGCTTTGCAACGGCACATGTATGCCCGCTGCTCGACGAGGAAGTGAAATTCGTCGACGCGCTGCACGCACGCTATGTTGTCGCCCCGGTGCAGGAGGTGACGGCGTGACGCTCGACCAACTCCGCGCCGAGCTCACCGGCGGCACGATCTCGAGAACCGACATACCGGCGATCGACGTGCGCGCTGGATCGGATGCGCTTACCCACCGACTTCATCAGGTGGCGTCGAAGCGCGCCGCCGGCGTCCGCCTGCAGTTGCCCTGCCATCACATGCCGGTGTTGCCATGACGTTCGCAGCCCTCGCTCTCCCCACCCTCGAAGCGGTACCCGCGGCGTATGCAATCCGTTCCGGTGAGTCGTTCGTGCGACCGCTCGCGCTGTCGATGCTCGACTCAGGCGTAATCGTCGAAGCGGATGTACAGCGTCGGCCCAAGTCAGAAGCCGCGTTGGTTGCCGAGGCGCTGACTCGGCGCTGGGCACGGATCACCGAAGGCATGCGCCTTTTCGACTGGAATTTGCGCATTGAGCAGGCTCCAGAGGGCTATTTTGGGGATCGAACCAAATCGGCCGACCACTTCTGGGCAATGATCCAGACGACTGGCGGCGCAGTTTCTTGTCGTCACGTATGCATCGGCGGTGCAATGCAGGCCCTCGAAGCTGTCCGCGAAGGCCTCGGACAAACGGTGCTCGCCGCCCTGTACGACGCTTTGAACATGCTGCCGACGGTCTGCACGCCGCACTTCATGCTTGGCCTCGCCGAGTATATGTACTGGTACGGCGAGAGCAACGAAGCCTATGCGATCGACGAAGCCATGCAGATACACGACGTCAAGACGCGCGAAGAACTGCTAACACTAACGGACTTCTTCACGCGGTCGCAGTTTTTCGCCGGCATGCCCGAATGGGCTGCGCTGCCGCGGCGTGTTCTCACACGCAACCAGATCACGCGCGCCGCCAATAGCGACCCGCTCGCTCGCGAAGTGGTCGACGCAATGACCACGATCTGGGGTATCGCCTGCCATTACGGCCCGTTCGCCGATCTCCGGTCGGGCGACGTTGGGGCCGACCTCATCGATTTCGGCTTGGTCGTCCGGTGGAGCGAAGACGACGTCGCGGGCCGCATCATCGACGACTACGCGCATCAGGCCTGCGAAGGCGAATACCTCGAGGCGTCCGCCGTGACGCCGCTCAAGATTGTGGGCGGCGATCTGGCTGACTGGCTAAAGCACATGGAAGCGACCGCGCTGCTCGCGAAGGCGGTCGAACACCTGCTGACGATTTTCATGCGCGACGAGTTCGCGGCGCCGAAGAAACTGATACGGGTGCTCGTATGAATCCGGTCCAGATCGCCCAGGATAGCGACGTGGAACTCACGCTCGACAGCGCGCTGTTGTTTTACCGGGCGCAGGCAACTAACCACATCTATGCGACCCAGCACAGCGCCCGCGTCGTCGACGGCAAACCAGCACTGCTGCCCGGCGTGCCGATCACGCTCGACCAGTTGGCCGACATTGCGGACGCGGCAGCGAAGAAAACCAGCTATCGCGGGTTCGTCCATGAGCGTGTTGTCTACTTCGCGCCGAATCAACTCGTATGGTGGGTTCCAGCGTGCAGGCGCCGGGTCTGGTTCAAGACGCAAGACGCCATCGGCGAGCGCGCCGGCGAAGCCAATCACCCGCCGCTGGTGTTCGTCGTCAACAAGTCCGGCTGGTCGGTTTTCGCACTTCGCGAAAACGCGCGACCGGGCCCGTCAACCCGGCTGTACACCGCGCCTTATTACAACGTTTGGGAAAACGGCGAAATCTGCGAAGGCAACGTCAAGACGCCCGACAGCATCAGCTCGGACAGCATCAAGCCGTTCGAAGACGCGTTCTTTCGCAGCCGCTTCACTCACTCGAATAACCCTCGACTTATCCACAGGCGCGGTGGCGCTGTGCGTCTGTGGCTGGATCTGCTCGACGGCGCCAAATTCCCCACTGACCGCCTGATCGCCACCGGGCGAACGCTCGCCGCCGAGATGATCGGCAACATCAAACTACTGGATTGATCTCATGGAAAAGCTACTCGCTGAATTTCAGGACGCCACCAAAGAAGGCCTCCGCGACATCGCCGCAGCGCTCGAAAGTTTCTCGCGTGGCGTTGCCGACGAGCTCGCACGCGCCAAGCCGCGTGCGATCGCCGCCGCCGAAGATGACGAAGCGCTGCCGCTCGACGTCGCGCTGTTCGATAGCGCGCCGACGGTTGCGGTACCGAAGCACGCACAGTTCGCGCCGCTCGCGGACGTTGGCCACCGCTTCCTCATGACGGCCGAGGGTGTGTTTGTTGAAGTGCGCCGGCCGTGGCTCCATGTCATCCAGCAGTTGGCCAAGCATAACGACGTGGGCCCGAAGCCGCCTTACGGCCTGGTGATGCCGAAGATCGAACTTGCTTTCGGCCGACTCGGCGTCGCGATGCCGTTCGTGCAGGCGTTCGCCGAGGAAGCGCAAAGCGCGCTGCCGAACGAGCACGCCGCCTGGATCGTGTGGGATCAGGAAAAGAAGGCGCTCGCCTACAAGGCGCTTCACGTCTCCGCATCGTCGCCCGGCTCGATCACCTTCACGCGGCCGGAACTGGAACCGCACGAATCACTCGCGATCGATCTGCATAGCCACGGCGCCGGCGAAGCATTTTTCAGCGCGACGGATAACACCGACGACGCCGGCGAAGTGAAGATCTCCGGCGTGCTCGGAGGCCTCGGCGATGGTGGGACGCCAAGCGTCGCATTCCGCTTGTGCGTGCTCGGCCTGATCATCCCGTTGAAGGTGCC
Source organism: Paraburkholderia sediminicola (assembly GCF_046027825.1). Taxonomy (GTDB): domain Bacteria; phylum Pseudomonadota; class Gammaproteobacteria; order Burkholderiales; family Burkholderiaceae; genus Paraburkholderia; species Paraburkholderia sediminicola_D. The sequence continues at coordinate 19,867 of NZ_JAQQDU010000046.1, read as the reverse complement.
GGCATCTGCCGTGTTCAAGGTTCCGGAGCCGGCATGACGCACATCACGCCCGCGCATTTTCTCGATCGGCGCGTGAACATCGCGCTGATCGGCTGCGGCGGCAATGGCTCGCAGATGCTGACAGGCCTCGCGCGACTTAATCACGCGCTGACCGCGCTCGGTCATCCGGGCTTGCACGTCACGGCATTCGACGGCGACACGGTCAGCGAAGCGAACATCGGCCGCCAGATGTTCAGCCCGGCCGACGTTGGCATGCACAAGAGCGTCGTGCTGGTTCACCGGCTGAATGCGTTCTTCGGTCTTGACTGGCACGCCCGGCCGATTCACGCGGGCCCGAGCGAGCTAGTCAACGTGGGCGCCGGTATCGCGGTCGTGTGCGTCGACAGCGCAGCTGCTCGAGCAAAGCTCGCGCCGATCCTCGCGAAGACTGCCACGTACGTGATGGATCTCGGCAACCGCGCCAGCGACGGGCAAGTGATCTTCGGCCATGGCTTTGCGCACGGCAGCAAGCCTTGCGGCACCTCGCTGCGCTGGCCGTACGACGTTCTACCCGAGTTGATCGACACAACGGTACCGGAAGACGACACGCCCAGCTGCGGCCTCGCCGAAGCGCTCGAGCGGCAGGAGCTTTTCATCAATCAGGCGATCGTTACGCCGGCGCTCGGGATCCTGTGGGAGTTTTTCCGGCACGGCCGGCTCAGCTGGTGCGGCGCATTCGTTAACCTGAAAACCGGGCATGTACGGCCGCTGCCTGTGGATAAGTGGAGGGCGACCTGATGAGCTTTGACTACATCCGCAAGTACTACGAGGTGCCCGCCGAGCGCGGTCGCCAGGTGACCTGCTACGGAGAACGCGGCGTAATCGTCGGCGCCGACGGCCACTATCTCTGCGTCGTGATCGATGGCGACAAGAGCGAAGAAGAACGGCGCTATCACCCGACCGACAAGGTCGAGTACGGCGAGATCGTCGATGTGCCGGTGCTGCGTGAGTGGCGCTGCCTCGCGCCGTGGAACGAGGCGTGGCAGTACGAAGCCTGGTTCACGGTGACGGCTAGCACGCGAAGCAAAGCGAGATACAAGGCTTTTCTCGAACTCTCGGACGTCAGCGATATGCGCGGCAAAGACATGATCCGGATCCGCGTTAGGGTCGTGCCAAGGCTCCACGCGACACAGGACGACGAAATCGGCAACGACGAACTGCCTTTTTAGGCAACTAGCGCGCGCACCAACCCCGTATCTATCTACAAAATAGGATCAAAGCCTAAGAGCCATGCCAATGCCAATAACAACCGCGCCAGCGATGAAAAACGCAAATGACATGGCCGTAGCGTTCTGCGAGCGACCGAGAGATTCGTGGATCACTTTTATCGCAATTTCTGATGACGGTGGAATCGTTGCACTCCAAGCACGGGCTCGCGCGCGGAACCCACGAACACCGCAACAGATCCCCGTGAGAAATACGGCGAGGCTGATCAACAGATACGACTTCACTTCATGGAAATGCCCGTTTGCCAAGAGCGCCTGTGACATTGCCAGTAGCGCAACGATCGAACCGCTATTTAGCGCCACGAGCAGCTTCATCGTTTCCTGTGACCACGTATTTTCTGTATTGATCGCATCCATATCGCCCCCGAGTTTTCGGAAATCGTAGCATGACCGCCCTTACCAATAAGCTCGACGTAGGAGCGAACCAATGTACCTCGACCTGATCGGCGGCGAACACGCCGGGCCGCTTTTCGTGCCGGTGAAGCGCCGCGCGCCGCTGATCACGTCAGGCAAGAACGCCGGTCGCCGTCGGCGCCGGCGCGAGCGTCGCGCAATGCCACCGTGGGTGAAGCTGTCGGACATCCGGCCGCTCTACCGCGAAGCCAAGCGTCTGACGCTCGAAACCGGTGTGCTGCACGTCGTCGACCATATCGTACCGCTCGACGGAAAGATCGTCTGCGGGCTGCACGCGCCGCACAACCTGCGCGTCATTCCCTGGTACGAGAACGCGATCAAAGGTTGGTTCTATTGGCCAGGAATGCCGTTCGAACAAATGGAGCTTTTGTGATGGATTCGCGCGAAATGTTTTTGGTGATGGGTTACGGCGAAACGCCGCTACCCGAGATCGAGCTGGTTTCTACACTCGACGAGGCATTCAACGCTGTGGCGCGCATGGTCTACGGAGATCCCTCGCCGAGCGAGCTGCTTGAGGCACGTGCCGATTTTTGCGACTTTGAGGAACGGGTGCGCGATGGTTTCGAATGGCACGCCGAATTCGAAATTGGGGGGATCCGCGCGTGGAAGGTGTGCGGCCCGGACGACCTGGTCAGCGCTCTCGCCGCGCGCAATGATGGTGCCGCAGATGGCGCGGGGCTTGATCCGCACGGCTTCGACGTGACGCTCGGCGAGCGCATGTACATCGATAGCTCACAGTCCTACCGCAACGGAACGGTGACACTCACCATCAAGCGCAACCCGCGCCGCTCGGCGGCGGGGGACTGAGATGTTAGTCCAAACAACGGACAATTTCGATTGGAGAGGTCGTCAAAATTTCCGGGATCACGATGTCGGCGCCCGACCAGTATCGCTTCGCAATTCCTTCCGCATGAGGAAGAAAGAATTCCCCAGGCTGCGGAAACCGCTGAGACAACAAATTGAACGCTGCGCGATGCTGCGGCGCTGCGGCATCAACGATCCTCACTTCATACAGGCGGAAGTGCGGTGCGAATTCGGTGGGGCGGCGTGCTCGAGCAACGCCCTCGTCGTCAAAGACGAATATCGAGTCGAAGCGGCTTGGAAGATCGGGAAACTCTGCGCGCCTAATGGCTTCAAGCACAAGCTCGCTAGACAACATATATGCATTAGTTCCATTACGGATGTCATAACGGCGCAAAAAGTGGCCCCAGTTCCCTGGGTTCAGCCGGCTACCCGGCGAAAGGTCCACTGTCGTGAAGTGATAGTGCGTGCTCATGAGGTCTCCAAATGGAACGAAATCCTAGCATGACCGCAGCAGCACAACGAATTCTTGGAACCACGCGTAAAGAGCGGGAGGTTAAATGATCGGGTCAATGTTTTTGTCAGTCGACGAGCTGGTCGAACTCACTGGCCGCCGCCAGCGCGAATCGCAGGCGCAAGCCCTTCGCATGATGGGAATCGAGCACAAGATGCGCGCCGACGGTCGTCTGGTGGTTTCTCGCCGCCATGTCGAGCAGGTGTTGGGCGTCGCGTCCGCCGGCGCGGTCGATGTAGACGCGATGATCGATTGGAGCGCCGCGTAATGCCGTTGCCCCGAAAAAAAGAAAACAAGGGGCTTCCCACGCGCTGGCGAATGCTACACGGCGCCTATTACTTTCGCGTACCGAAGGGATTCGAGTCCGAGTGGGATGGGAAGCAGTTGTTCCGGCTTGGCAAGACGCTGCCGGAGGCCTACCGCACATGGGCTGATCGTATCGCGTCGATCGATGATGCGAAGACGATCGCCGACCTGCTGGACCGGTACGCGCTCGAAGTCGTTCCAAAAAAGAGCATCACCACCCAGGCGCAGAACGGCATAGCGATTAAACGACTGCGCACGCTGCTTGGCGCGGTGCCGCTGCTTGGTCTGAAGCCGCGCCATGTCTATCAATACATCGACAAGCGATCCGCCAAGATCGCCGCGCGCCGCGAGATCGAGATTTTGTCACACGCTTATACGAAGGCCGTCGAGTGGGGCTATCTCGACCGCCACCCTTTCAAAGGCGAGGTGCGGCTCGACGGTGAAAAGGCGCGAACGCGATATGTTGAGGACTGGGAAATCGTCGAGTGCTTGGCGATCGACTCGCGCCGCAAGGTTGGAAGCGTGCTGGCCGTTCAGGCATACATGCGAATCAAGCTACTCACAGGCATGCGCCGCGGCGACCTGCTGCGCCTGACGATGTCGAACCTGCAGGACGACGGCATACACGTCACACCGGGCAAAACTGAGGACTCGACCGGCAAGCGCCTCATTTACGAGTGGACCGACGAGCTGCGCGAGTACGTCGCGATGGCGAAGTCGGTGCGGCCGGTCTCGATCTCGCCCTGGCTGTTCTGCAATCGGCGCGGCCAGTGCTACTTCAACGAGACGACCGGGCGCGCCGGCGGATGGGACACGATGTGGCGCAATTTCATGAAACGAGTGCTGAAGGAAACGAAGCTCAAGGAACACTTCACCGAGCACGACATGCGAGCGAAATGCGCCAGCGATGCGGAGACGCTCGAGCACGCGCAAGCGCTTCTGGCGCATGCCGACAGCAAGATAACGGAGCGGGTGTACAGGCGAAAACCGGAGCGAGTAAAGCCTTTGAGATAGCTGCTCAAAGGTACAACCCCGATTTAAAGGTACAGCGGCGAAAAATGATCGGCCGCAAAGCCTTATGGGTATTCTGGCGGAGAGACGGGGATTCGAACCCCGGATAGGTTATTAACCTATACACGCTTTCCAGGCGTGCGACTTAAACCGCTCATCCATCTCTCCGGCGGGGAGTCGAATTATAGCAAACTTCGAGCCCAGCGCCACACCCCTGCGCAAAACCGCCTAAGGATGCCGGATATAGTCCACCAACGCCCTCGTATAAGCATCCGGTTTCCGGTCCACCAGACTCACGCCGATCGCCACCAGAAACCCCGCCGGCACGCCGAACACGCCTGAGCTGATCGGCTCGATCCCGAACCACCGGGCGCCCGCGAAGCCTGTCATCTGCGTGAAGAACGGATAGGTCGACACGATGTAGTAAATGCACACCACCAGCCCCGCCACCATGCCCGCCACCGCCCCAAGCCGGGTCGTGCGCTTCCAGAACACGCCCAGCACCAAGACCGGAAACAGGCTCGAAGCCGCCAGCGAAAACGCCGCGCCCACCAGAAACAGAATATTCCCCGTATTCAGCGACGCCACATACGACGCGAACAACGCCACCCCAAGCAACAAAATCTTCGAGATCGTCACGCGCCGCTGACTCGAAGCGGTCGGATCGACCATGTGATAGTAGACGTCGTGCGATAACGCATTGGCGATCGTCAGCAGCAACCCGTCCGCGGTCGAGAGCGCCGCCGCCAACGCGCCTGCCGCGATCAGCCCGGACATCACATACGGCAGCCCGGCGATCTCGGGCGCGGCGAGAACAACCATATCCGGCTGCATCTGGATCTCGCTCCAGCGCACGATACCGTCGCCGTTCGTGTCAGCCAGGCTGATCAGACTCGGTTCGACCTTGCGCCACTGCATGAGCCATTGCGGCAAATCCGCAAAATGATGGCCGACCAGGTTGGTCAATATCTCGTACTTGATCAGTACCGCCAGCACGGGCACCGTCAGATAGAACAGCGCGACAAAGAACAGCGTCCAGCCAACCGAGCGTCGCGCGGACGCCACCGAGGTCGTCGTGTTGTAGCGCGTCAGGATGTGCGGCAGGCTCGCGGTACCAAGCGACAGGCACAGCAGCAGCGACAGGAAATTGCGCTCATGCGTGCGCCGGTCTTCTTCGCTCGTGACGGGAAACGGCTCGTGCATCGGCACCGGCGCGGCCGCGCGCATCAGCATCTCGTCGCGGCGTTGGGTCCAGACAATTTGCGCGGCGGCGGCATCGCGCGGAAATTGTTCGAGCGCCCTCTCCTGCTCCTTGATCTCACGTAGCGGGCCGTTGTGGCGCCGCAAGTCCGCGACTTCCTGCGTGAGGCGCAGTTTCTCGTCGACGAACGATTGCGGCAGCGTATCGAGCCGCATCTGCATCAGCGTGGCGCGCCGCCGATAGTCGTCGCGTACGGTCTGCTCGAGCGGCGCTTCACGCACCTGCTTCTCCAGGACCTCGACGCGCTCCATCAAGCGGCCGTAGTTAAACTGCGGCACCCAGCCGAGGCCATCCTTATGCGCGATCATCGACACGGGAATCAGAATGGCCGCGATCAGGATGATGTATTGCGCGACCTGGGTCCACGTCACGGCACGCATGCCGCCCAGAAACGAACACACCAGAATGCCCGCGAGTCCGCAGAAAATGCCGACCGCGAAATCGACGCCGATAAAACGCGTCGCGATCAAACCGACGCCCTGAATCTGTGCGACCAGATAGACAAACGAGCACAGGATCGCCGCTAACGCAGCGAGTCCACGCACCGCGTTGCTCGAGAAGCGCGTGCCGAGAAAGTCGGGAATCGTGTAGCGCGCGAGCTTGCGCACGTACGGCGCAAGCAGGAATGCGACGAGGCAATAGCCGCCGGTCCAACCCATCAGATACGCGAGACCGTCGTATCCGGTCGCATAGATCGACCCGGCAAGGCCGATGAACGAGGCGGCGGACAACCAGTCGGCCGCAGTCGCCATGCCATTGAAGACGGACGGCACGCGCCGCCCGGCTACGTAGTATTCGACGAGGTCGGACGTGCGCGACAGCAACCCGATCACCGCATACACCGCGATCGGCACGAACAGGAACACGTAGCCGATCCACACACCCGGGCCGGTGATGCGCTCAATGCGCCACATCACATAGATGAATAGCAGGAAGCCGAGCGTATAGAGCGCGTATGAGCGGATCAGCCGGTTCGTGAGCTTCATCGGCTCAGCTTCCGTGCGCAGTAGGCGCGCCGGAATCGGCACTGGCACTGGCACTGGCGTCCGCATCGAAAGCGCGTTGCAGACGGCGGTCGGCGCGCTGCATCAGCACGATATAAACGACGATCAACGCAACATAGATCAGGATCGCCCCTTGCGCACCGAAGTAGAACGGCAAACTGAAGCCACGGAAACGCACCTGCTCCAACGCCGGTGCCAGCAGCGGCAAAACGAACGACACCACGAAGCCCATCGTCATCAACGTCGCTATCAACGCAAGATTGAAACGCCAATACTTTTGATGCGCGCGCGCCATCGCTGCCGAGACCGCTGGGGGTTCGGGCGGGGGATTAAGCGTAGCGTGAGAGGTGTGGTGCGGCGCGGCCATGCGCCTATGTATCAAAAAGCCACCGGGCAGGCAATCGGGATTGTCCGCGCGGTGGCTTTAACTGCCTGACCTACATGGCCGCTACCAGGGTCCGGTCAAGGGCGCATCGTCCGACACACCCTGTCGCATACCGGGGCAAACGCAGGTCAACCTAAGCTCAGAGCGACTCGCCGAGCTGATCGAGAATCGCCGGGTTCTCCAGCGTGGACACGTCCTGGGTGATTTCCTCACCCTTCGCGAGCGAGCGCAACAGGCGGCGCATGATCTTGCCCGAACGCGTCTTCGGCAGGTTTTCACCGAAACGGATGTCCTTCGGCTTGGCGATCGGACCGATCTCCTTGGCGACCCAGTTGCGCAGTTCGTTGGCGAGTTTCACCGCTTCTTCGCCTTCAGGACGCGCGCGTTTGAGCACCACGAATGCGCACACGGCTTCGCCGGTCGTATCGTCAGGACGGCCCACCACGGCCGCCTCAGCGACGAGCGGGTTCGACACCAGCGCCGACTCGATCTCCATGGTGCCGAGGCGGTGGCCGGACACGTTGAGCACGTCGTCGATGCGGCCCATGATCGTGAAGTAGCCGGTTTCCTTGTCGCGCACCGCGCCATCGCCGGCGAGGTACAGCGTGCCGCCGAGTTCTTCGGGGAAATAGCTCTTCTTGTAACGGTCCGGATCGCCCCACACATTGCGCAGCATCGCCGGCCACGGGCGCTTCACCACCAGAATGCCGCCCTGCCCGTTCGGCACGTCCTGGCCGGTTTCGTCGACAACCGCCGCCATGATGCCTGGCAGCGGCAGCGTGCAGGAACCCGGCACCAGCGGCGTGGCGCCCGGCAGCGGCGTGATCATATGGCCGCCGGTTTCGGTTTGCCACCACGTATCGACGATCGGGCAACGGCCGCCGCCGACGTTCTCGTGATACCACACCCACGCTTCCGGATTGATCGGCTCGCCGACCGTGCCGATGATGCGCAGCGTCGACAGGTCGTAGCTCTTCGGATGCACCTTCTGGTCCGCTTCGGCGTATTTGATCAGCGAGCGGATCGCGGTCGGCGCCGTGTAGAACAGCGAGACCTTGTGCTTCGCGATCATCTCCCAGAAACGGCCGGCGTTCGGGTAGGTCGGCACGCCTTCGAACACGACCTGGGTGCCGCCGAGCGTCAACGGGCCATACGTGATGTAGCTATGGCCCGTGATCCAGCCGATGTCGGCGGTACACCAGAACACATCCGTGGGCTTCCAGTCGAAAGTCCACTTCATGGTCTGCGCGGCCCACAGCAGATAGCCGCCGGTGCTGTGCTGCACGCCCTTCGGCTTGCCGGTCGAACCCGACGTATAGAGGATGAAAAGCGGATGCTCGGCGCCGACCGACTCGGGCGCGCATTGATCCGATTCAGCCTGCGTGAGCTCGTGCATCCACAGGTCGCGGCTTTCGTTCCATGCGATCTTGCCGCCAGTGCGCTTGTACACAATCACGCTTTTCACTGCATCGCAGCCGCCCATGGCAATGGCTTCGTCGGCGATGTTTTTCAGCGGCAATGCCTTACCGCCGCGCATCTGTTCGTCGGAGGTCACGAGGGCGACGGCGCCCACGTCGACCAGGCGCTCGTTCAGCGACTTCGACGAGAAACCGCCGAATACCACTGAATGGGTTGCGCCGATGCGCGCGCACGCCTGCATCGCGACAATGCCTTCGATCGACATCGGCATATAGATCACGACGCGATCGCCCTTCTTCACGCCGCGTTTTTTCAGCGCGTTCGCAAAGCGCGACACGCGTTGCAGCAGATCGCTATAGGTGACGTTGGTGACGGTGCCGTCGTCGGCTTCGAAGATGATCGCGACGCGCTCGCCGTTGCCGGCTTCGACATGACGGTCGATGCTGTTATACGACGCGTTCAACTGGCCGTCTTCGAACCACGTGTAGAAAGGCGCCTTCGATTCGTCGAGCACCTTGGTGAAGGGCTTGGTCCAGCTTAGCGTCTCGCGAGCGAGGCGCCCCCAGAAACCTTCGTAATCGCGCTCCGCTTCGGCGACAAGCGCCCGGTACGCGTCCATACCGGAGATCGTGGCGCCAGCCGCTGCTTCAGCGGAGGGCGGGAAAACACGGCGTTCGTGAAGAACCGATTCAATCGCAGACATCGACAACCCCTTGGTGAAGATGAAACGTAAAACCTGTGCCGGCGCGCCTGTGGCGCGCCATGTGATGATGGCGCCGCAATCGGTAATCAATAGGCGGCGCGCTGTCTCCAACCCTCGCGCAGCGATCGCCGATCGCTGCGCTGCGGCCCGTGCGCCTTTCACTTTCATTCATGCGGCACCGCAACATGAATGGGTGAAAGACCGACGCCCCGCTCTCGTGTTCAAACATAAACTTTGCAACTTACCGGCCACTTACGCGAGCCGCATCGCGTGGCGGGCAAAAACCCTTACGCGGTTCAGACTAGTCAGGCAGTTCAGACTAGGCAGGCACGGCATGCTACGCGCTACGTGCCGTTCATGCACCCCGCTCAACGTACCGATGCAACCGAACCATGCCGGGACAAGGCACACGAGTCGCATCACGTGCGCCGCGCCGGCGCCGCGCCTTTACGCTGGCTCGCACGCCCTCTTACAATGCTAACTGAACTAGCCGTCTGGATTCCAGCTTGAATCGTTACTCCCTGCTTCTCATTACCTCGATGCTGCTGGTCGGCAGCAATGTCGGAATCGGTAAATCGATCGTCGAGTTCGTCCCCGTCCCCCTGTTTGCGTTGCTGCGCTTCGTCATTGCAATGGCAGTGTTGTGGCCGTTACTACGCATCAGCAAGCTGCGCCGCGTCAAACGCGATGAATGGCTCAATCTGTTTTTGCAGGCGCTGTTCGGCACCTTCGGGTTCACGTTGCTGATGCTGGGCGGCGTGCAGCGCACCAGCGCGGTCGCGGCCGGCGTCATCACCAGCACGATCCCCGCGGTCGTCGCGTTGCTCTCGTGGCTGATCCTCAAAGAGCGTCCGAACGGTCGGGCACTCGCATCGATCGCGCTGGCGATCGTCGGCGTGGTCGTCATCAATCTCGCCCATGTGGATGAGAACGCGGGCGGCGAGACGTCGTTCACCGGCAATCTGATGGTGCTGGGCGCCGTGTGCTGTGAGTCGCTTTACATCATCCTGTCGCGCCGTTTGACGCAGACGCTCGCGCCAATCGACATCTGCGCCTACACGCATATGTTCGGCCTGCTGCTGATGCTGCCGCTCGGCGCCACCGCGCTGCTGCATTTCGACTATCGCGCGGTGCCCGTTAGCGTCTGGACGCTGGTGCTGTGGTACGGGCTGTCGGCGAGCATCTTCTCGTTCTGGCTGTGGATGAAGGGCATTCGTCATGTGCCGGGCAGTCTCGCGGGCGTGTTCAGCGCCGTGCTGCCGGTGGCCGCAGCCCTTTACGGCATCGTCTTTCTCGACGAGCGGCCCACGCTTGCACACGGCTTCGCGCTCGCGTGCGTGGTAGCAGGGATCGGGCTGGCGAGCCTGAAGGTCAAGCGGGCGCCGCCGGTCGCCTCCTGAGCGCCGTTGCCTGTTAAGCGCTAAGGCCTGCCTGGCCTGCTGAGGTCTAGCCGCCTGCCAAGGGCCGTTGGCCGCTTCAGGCTCGCTGGCCGCCGAAGCTCGCTGCCCACCAGGGACCGTTGCCCGCTTAGGCCCACAGCAGTGCCGGCCGGCCCAGACTGCCCGCCGCGCCGCAGCAATTTCAGCCGACGCTGTACAATAGCGCGCCCGACGTGAGCTTTTCCGGCCTCCCCTGGCCGCGTTCCGCGCCGTCTGCGCCCTGGTTTGCGTGCTCGATCCGCGCGTTTGGTTTGCGCGTCGGGTCAGCGCATTTAGTCCGTGTTCCGTCACCTGCGTTTCATCTGACTCTTGCCTATGTCCGCCCCGCGACCCGACTCAGCCCGTCAGCGCCGCCCGATGCGCCCGCTGCCCGCCATCATCTTCATGAGCCGCTGGCTGCAAGTACCGCTCTACCTGGGGCTGATCGTCGCCCAAGGTGTCTACGTCGTCCTGTTCCTGAAAGAAGTCTGGCATCTGGTCACCGCGTCCATGACGCTCGACGAAACCAACATCATGCTGGTGGTGCTTGGCCTGATCGACGTGGTGATGATCTCGAACCTGCTGATCATGGTGATCGTCGGCGGCTATGAAACGTTCGTGTCGCGCCTGGGCGTGGAGGGTCATCCGGACGAACCGGAATGGCTCGACCACGTGAACGCCGGCGTGCTGAAGGTCAAATTGTCGATGGCGCTGATCAGCATCTCATCGATCCATCTGCTGAAAACCTTCATCAGCCCCGACCAGAATTCGACGCACACCATCATGTGGCAGGTGATCATTCACGTCGCGTTCCTCCTCTCGGCGGTAGTGATGGCGCTGGTCGACCGCCTTACCACGCATACGCATCCGAAACATTTTCAGGAGCCCGCGGGAATGCATCCGCTAGGCTCTACCGGTTCCACTCCCCTGAAGGCGCAAGACTGACCGCACTGCCCTGCGTGTCCGTACAACAAGCGCCATTGTCCCCACTGAGCTAGCCATGACCGTCATCAAACAGGAAGATCTGATTCAGAGCATTGCTGATTCGCTTCAGCACATCAGCTATTACCACCCGCTCGATTACATCCAGGCCTTGGGCCGCGCTTACGAACTCGAAGAGAGTCCGGCCGCGAAGGATGCGATCGCGCAGATCCTCACGAATAGCCGCATGTGCGCGGAAGGCAAGCGTCCGATCTGCCAGGACACCGGCATCGTCACGGTGTTCGTGAAGGTCGGCATGGACGTGCGTTGGGACGGTGCGACGATGGGCGTCACCGAGATGATCAACGAAGGCGTGCGCCGCGGTTACCTGAACCCGGACAACGTGCTGCGCGCGTCGATCGTGAGCCCGCCGGAAGGCGCACGCAAGAACACGAAAGACAACACACCGGCCGTGATCCACTACGAGATCGTGCCGGGCGACAAGGTCGACGTGCAGGTCGCGGCCAAGGGCGGCGGCTCGGAGAACAAATCGAAGTTCGCGATGCTGAACCCGTCGGACTCGATCGTCGACTGGATTCTGAAGACTGTGCCGACCATGGGCGCAGGCTGGTGCCCGCCGGGTATGCTCGGCATCGGCATTGGCGGCACCGCTGAGAAAGCGATGGTGATGGCGAAGGAATCGCTGATGGATCCGATCGACATTCAGGACGTGATCGCCCGCGGCCCGAAGGACTGGATCGAAGAACTGCGTGTCGAACTGCACGAGAAGGTCAACGCGCTCGGCATCGGTGCACAGGGTCTCGGCGGTCTTGCCACCGTGCTTGACGTGAAGATCATGGCAGCACCGACGCACGCTGCGAGCAAGCCGATCGCGATCATCCCGAACTGCGCAGCCACCCGTCACGCGCACTTCACGCTGGATGGCTCGGGCGTGGCAAAGCTCGAAGCGCCGTCGCTCGACGCATGGCCGAAGGTGCAGTGGGAACCGGATACGGAAAAGAGCCAGCGCGTCGATCTGAACACGCTGACGCCGGAACAGGTCGCCGCCTGGAAGCCGGGCCAGACGTTGTTGCTGTCGGGCAAGATGTTGACGGGCCGCGACGCCGCGCATAAGCGCATCGCCGATATGCTGGCGAAGGGCGAAAAGCTGCCGGTCGACTTCACCAACCGCGTGATCTACTACGTCGGCCCGGTCGATCCGGTGCGCGACGAAGCCGTCGGCCCCGCAGGCCCGACCACCGCCACGCGCATGGACAAGTTCACCGAGACGATGCTGTCGCAAACAGGTCTCATCTCGATGATCGGTAAAGCCGAGCGTGGCCCGGTTGCGATCGAAGCGATCAAAAAGCACAAGGCCGCCTATCTGATGGCCGTGGGCGGCGCGGCTTACCTCGTGTCGAAAGCGATTCGCAGCGCGAAAGTTCTCGCGTTCGAAGACCTCGGCATGGAAGCGATCTACGAGTTCGACGTGCAGGACATGCCGGTGACGGTTGCGGTCGATTCGAACGGCACCTCGGTGCACCAGACCGGCCCGAAGGAATGGCAAGCGAAGATCGGCAAGATTCCGGTCGCGACAGTTTGATCGCTACTGACATCCGCTGAATAACTTAAAGCCGGGGCCTGACACCCCGGCTTTTTTTATGATGAAATGAGAACGGTACGCATCACGCGAAAAACCCTCTGAAATCAAGCAAAAATCTGCTTTTTGCCTTGGCTTTTTGCGTTTCGCCGTTTATTGTTCTGGGAAATTCAAATCTCCTACAAGGACACATCATGCAAGGCGACAAGAAGGTCATCGAATATCTCAACTCACAGTTGAAAAACGAACTGACCGCCATCAACCAGTACTTCCTGCACGCGCGGATGTATAAGCACTGGGGCCTCGAGAAACTCGGCAAACATGAATACGACGAATCGATCGGCGAAATGAAGCACGCCGACTGGCTCATCGAACGCATTTTCATGCTCGATGGCCTGCCGAACCTGCAGGACCTGCACAAGCTGCTGATCGGTGAAGAAACCAAAGAAATCCTTGAATGCGATCTGAAGCTCGAACAGATTTCGCAAAGCACCTGCAAAGAAGCGATCGTGTATTGCGAATCAGTTCGCGATTTCATCTCGCGTGAAATATTCACGAAGATTCTCGACGACACGGAAGAACATATCGACTGGCTCGAAACCCAGATCGATCTGATCGGCAAGGTCGGTATCCAGAACTACCAGCAAACCGCAATGGGTTCGATCGAGTCCTGATCGGACCATGTTGGAACAGCCCGCGCGCCGGTTCATTGGCCATCTCGTTTGGCAGCCTATTAGCCAGCTTGTTTGCCAGAGTCAGCGCCGCGCGGGCGATATACTTGCGCACTTCCCTGTTTTCGTGAGTTTCCCGTGACTGCTGTGCCGCGCATGTCCTCATCGCCTATGCCCGCAGAATCATCGTCTTCGAGTGCCCGGATCGCCACTTCAGTTGGCGGTTCGCACGCGCCGGTCGGCATATTCGACTCGGGTCTGGGCGGTTTGTCGGTGTTGCGGGCGGTCCGGGCGCAACTGCCCGGTGAAGCACTCATCTACGTCGCCGACTCGCGCTACGCCCCCTACGGCGAACGCGACGACGACTTCATCGCCGACCGCACCCTCGCAATCGGCGAATGGCTGGTCAAGGAAGGCGCGAAGGCGTTGGTGGTCGCATGCAATACGGCGACCGCGCAGTCCATCGCATTGGTTCGCGAAACGCTGTCCATTCCGCTGATTGGCGTCGAGCCGGGCGTCAAACCAGCCGCGCTGCAATCGAAAACGCGTGTCGCGGGCGTGCTCGCCACCCAAGTGACCTTGCGCAGTGCCCGCTTTCAGGCTCTGCTGGAGCGCTACGCCGCTGATTGCCGCTTTCTTTGCCAACCGGGCCACGGGCTCGTGCAGGCGATCGAGCGCTGCGACGTAGGCTCCGCCGAACTGCGCGCGCTGCTGCGCAGCTACCTGCAGCCCATGCTCGATGCCGGCGCCGATACCCTCGTGCTCGGCTGCACCCACTACCCGTTTCTCGATGCGGCGATCCGCGACATCGTCGGCGACCGGCTGATGCTGATCGATACCAGTGTGGCCATCGCGCGCCAGTTGGAACGGGTACTCGACCAGCACGGGCTGCGCGCCACCCCGGAAAGCGCCGCCGCTGTTCTGCCCCGCTTTTATTCGACCGGCGACAGCACGCATCAGCAACAACTCGCCGCTACGCTGCTGCAGATCGACACGGCGGTCGAGCAGGTCGTGATCCCGTCGCGCCGCACGGCAGCGCCGGATTCCCAAGCCGCATAAAACCCTCGCCCGCTGCGTTTTGGGCCGCTGCGCGGCCTTTCTGCGCGCTTTTTAGGCGTTTTTACGCCCTTCCCGTCGCTCGCCCCGAACCTCATCCCTTAGACGAAACCCTTCTAAGAGTCTGGTTTTGTTACAAAAAATCATGCAGGACGCTTGCCAAAAGGTCCAATCAAAATGATAATAGTTCGCATTAACGTTAGCTATGACGCCCTGCCATGATTGTCTGTGTCTGCAAGTCTGTTTCTGACCGAAAGATCCGTGCCTCGATCGCGGAAGGCGTCGATTCGTTCGACGAACTCCAGTTCGAACTCGGCGTCGCCTCCTGCTGCGGCAAGTGCGCGGATTCCGTGCGCGGCGTCATGATGGAAAGCGGTGTGTGCGCAAGCCGCTGCGGTTTCGATCATCACTCGCAAGTTATGCCGCTGACGTTTTACGAACGCAAGGCCGCCTGAGGCGGGACTTGAGCGCGCCGCGGTAACCGCCGCCGCGCCTCGGGCGTTCGTTGCTTCGCCGCTTCATGCTCGGTTTTACGCGCCGTCTCGCGCGCCGCTTCACGCTTTATCCCACTGCCGTCAGCAAGCCAGTACTCGTACCAGCCAGCTACCCGCTCACCCGTTAAAAGGAGTTTGAGATGGAATTGCTGATTGGTTTCGTGACTACTTTGTTCATTTCGCTGCTGATCTTCCGAACATGACGATGTCTTGTCTGACGTGCCGCATCGACGGCACGTCGCCACGCTAATATGCAGGCCTCGCATACCGTTTCAGCCGGCGCCACGCTGGCTTCGCCCCCCCGAATGAACTCCCGCGCCTTGACCGCGATTGCCGCGGTCGCGGCGATTCACGTCGCTTTGCTTGCGGTCGTCCTGACGCTTCGTCATGAACCCGTGCAGCCGGTGCTCGAATCACGCATCATGACCGCGCAGTTGCTCGCGCCGGCGCCCATGGCCGCGCCCGTCGCAGTGCAATCGATCGCGCCGCCGCCCAAGCCGACGCCACCGGTCCATACCAAAGTCAAAATCCAGTCAAAGCCGACACCGACGCCCAAACCGACGCCTACGCCGTTGCCCGTGGCTGCCGCGCCGTCGGCCACACCCGTCGCCGCGGCTGATCCTACGCCGCCCGCGCCGGCTGCACCGCCCGCTCAGGCTGCGCCGGCCGTTGGTCGTCCAACGATGGACATCACCGTACCGAAAAACGTTTCGCACATCGACTGCAGCATGGTCACGCCAGAGTACCCCGCGCTGTCCAAGCGCCGCGGTGAAACCGGTACGGCCTATGTGACGTTCGTCATCGGACCGACGGGGAAGGTCGAAAGCATCTCGCTCAAAAAGAGCAGCGGCTTCAACCGTCTGGACGACGCCGCCATCGCCGCCGCGCATGCGAGCTCGTGCCAGCCCTATCTCGAGAACGGCCAGCCCATTCGGGCCACGGCCACCCAGCCTTACAACTTCAATCTGAGTGATTGAGGAAGATTTTAAAAACAAGGAATTGCAATGCAAAACTACGGATTGGCGCACGTGTGGGCGCAAGGGGATTTTGTGACGCGCGGTATCGCGCTCGCGCTGTTGATCATGTCGGTGATGTCGTGGAGCGTGATCGTCATCAAAGGCTGGAATGTGATGCGCCTGAACCGCCTCACGAAGAATGCCGAGCAGCAGTTCTGGCATTCAGACGATCTCGCCGACGGTGTGAAGAAACTCGGCGCTGGATCGTCCACGCCGCAGGACAATCCGTTCCTGGCACTCGCGCTCTCGGGCCAGGAGGCCGCGGATCACCATCATCAGACGCAGCCGCATCTGCACGATCGCATGGATGTGTCGGATTGGGTGACGCGCTGCCTGAAGGACACGATGGATGAAAGCGTCGCGCGCATGCAAAGCGGCCTGGCGATTCTCGCGTCGATCGGCAGCACGGCGCCGTTCGTCGGCCTGTTCGGCACGGTGTGGGGCATCTATCACGCCCTGCTGGCAATCGGCGCGAGCGGTCAGTCGTCGATCGATCAGGTTGCTGGCCCGGTCGGCGAAGCGCTGATCATGACCGCGTTCGGCCTGTTCGTGGCGATTCCGGCCGTGCTCGGCTACAACGCCTTGACGCGTGCCAACAAGGGGATTGTCGCCAAGCTGAGCCGCTTTGCGCACGGTCTGCACGCTTTCTTCGTGACGGGCGCCCGTCTGTCGTCGTCCAAGCGCGGCGACGGTTTGCGCCTCGCCACGCGCGCCAACTGATCGACGAGGCATTCCGATGGCAATGAGCCCCTTCGCCGGCGACGATGACGACGGCCTGATGAACGAAATCAACATGACGCCGCTCGTCGACGTGATGTTGGTTCTCCTGATCGTCTTCATGGTGACGATTCCGGTGATTCGTCACGCGGTCAAAATCGATCTGCCGCATGCAAGCAGTCAAAAAGAAGACACCAAGCCCGCCCAGGTCATGGTCGCCATCGACGCGGACGGCAACGTGTTGTGGGACGAAAAGAAGGTCGACGACGCGGCGTTGCGCGCGAAGATCGCGGAGGCTGCGCAAGCCAATCCGCAGCCGGAGCTGCATCTGGATGCGGACCGCAAGGTCGCATACGAAAAAGTCGCGGAAGTGATGTCGGCGGCGCAGGCCGGCGGTCTCACGAAGATTGGCTTCGTCACGCAGCCTAAAGGAAAATGAGCGCAAATAACGGCAGGTGATCCGCGCACAGCAACACGCCACTGTTAAGCAGCGCCTGCCGAAAAAACAGAAAAGCCCTTGTTTCAAGGGCTAAAAGTAAAAGGCCTTCATCGTCAGATGAAGGCCTTTTTTTGTGCGCACTCGGCGCCTTCGGGCGGCGGGATCATTTACCATCAGAAGATGACTGATAGCTCGAGTCACCGCATGCGACAGCCGTGATCGACACGGACAGCGCGGTCAGCCCTATCAGGCCCACTATCATAGAGGCCATGAGTTTTCGCATAAGAGACTCCTTAGCGAAGGGATTTCATAATAGGCCTGTGCGCGCGCGCATTCAAGCAAACTGTCATTGAAAGTACTCATGACAGGCCGCGCTTAAATGCTAAAAGCGATGTTGCAGCGCGTAATACGTGCTATGACGCGATCGCGAGAACGGGCTGCGCAACATCTTGCGCTGCACGCGTCGGACACTCGCCCGTGATGTGCTTGCCTTCGTCCGGATCGAGCATTTCGACCAGATAATCGACGAATGCGCGCACAGCCGGCACCATTCCCTGCCGCGACACGAATACCGCGTACAACTGCGGCGTCGGAAGGGTCCATCCCGGCATCACCGGCGACAACTGTCCCGCGCGCAACGCGCTGCCGTACATCATCTCCGGCAACGCGGCGATACCGACGCCGGACAGCACCGCTTCACGAATCGTCATCAGATCGGGGGTAACGAGGCGCGGCTCGTGTTCGTGCGCGTGGTGCGTGCCGTCGGGAGCGATCAGATTGAAGACGTGGCGGCCGTCGCTGGTCGGCACGTCGAGCGTTTCAAAACGGCTCAGATCGGCAGGCAATAGCGGCGGCGCATTCTGCTGCAACAGACTCGGTGCGCCGACCAGCATCTGCTGCGTGCGCCACAGCGGGCGCACGACGATGTTGGCGTTTTCCGGCGGCGCGGAGCGCACGCGCAGCGCGATGTCGATCGAATCCTCGAACAGATCGACCACACGGTTCGTCACGCGCATGACCACGCGCACTTCCGGATAGCGATGCATGAATTCCGGCAGGATCTGCGACAGGATGGTCTGCGAAATTGTCACCGGCACGCTGACGCGCACCGTACCGCGTGGCGAGGACCGTAATTGCTGCACGACGTTGACGGCCGCCTGAGCCTCGCTCAGCATCGCCTGACAGTGCTGATAGAAGAGTTGGCCGGCTTCAGTGAGCGCCAGCTTGCGGGTGGAGCGCTGTAGCAAACGCACGCCGAGCGACGCTTCCAGCTCGGTCAGCCGGCGCGACAGGCGCGACTTGGAAATGCCCAGCACGCGCTCGGCCGCGGAAAATCCACCGTGTTCGACGACCTGCGAAAAGTACATCAGGTCATTCAGATTGTGTGAATCGATCTTCATCTCATCGTTCCAGTAATAGAACAATCCATTGCGTGACAGTGGCTGGCACCTAGGAAAACGGTCCCTATAATAGCTCCATGTTTCAAAAATAACGCTATTCCCCATTTTCCAAGGTGACTTTGATGAGCACGACGCGCACCATCGAACGCACGTTTCCCGCTGTTCGCACGACCGAAGGTGGCGGCTTTATCGTTCACCGCCCGTTTCCGACCCGCTTGCTGATGGATTTCGATCCGTTCCTGCTGCTCGACGAAATGGGGCCGATTGACTACGCGCCGGGCGAGGCGAAAGGCGCGCCGGATCATCCCCATCGCGGCTTCGAAACGGTGACGTACGCACTCGAGGGCGAGTTCGGCCATAAGGATTCGGCGGGCCATTCGGGCACGCTACGCGCCGGCGACGTGCAATGGATGACGGCGGGCGCAGGCGTCGTGCACAGTGAGATGCCGGACCCGTCGTTCGTACGCACGGGTGGGCGCGTGCATGGCGTGCAACTGTGGGTGAATCTGCCGCGCCGCGACAAAATGATCGAGCCGCGCTATCAGGAGATTCCGTCGGCCAGCATTCCGGTCGCGACGTCCGCGGACGGCAAGGTGCGCGTCAAGGTCATTGCGGGTGAAGCGCTCGGTGTGAAGGCGGCGATCGAAACGCGCACGCCGATCCTGTATCAGCATTTCTCGCTGCAACCGGGTGCGACGATCCAGCAGCCGGTGCCCGCCGACTACCGCGTGTTCGCTTACAGCCTGTCCGGCAAGGGCTTCTACGGCGACGGAGAAGCGCGTCAGGAAATCGACGCGCAAAAGATGGTTGTGTTTCAGAACGACGGCGAATCGGTCACGCTCACGGCCGGTACCGAGCCGCTTGAAGTGCTGCTGCTCGGCGGCGTGCCGCTGAAAGAACCGGTTGTGCGCTACGGCCCGTTCGTGATGAACACGGAAGACGAAATCCGTCAGGCCGTAACCGATTACCAGGCCGGGCGCATGGGCGCGATCACCCACTAATCGGCCACTAATTGGCCGCGTCGGCACGCGCCGCCGCACAGGCGGCGCGAA
>NZ_JAQQDU010000045.1:0-70166 GCF_046027825.1 Paraburkholderia sediminicola | reverse complement strand
AGGCCATCTTAATTTTTTCGGGGGGGGGGGGTTTTTTTTTCGGCGGGGGGGGCCGCGATTCATTGCCGGCTGGCGCGCTGAGCGCGGCCACGCCGCGAGGCTCAGATCTCGTCGAGCTTACGGCCGGCCAGCGCGCGGCGAATGCCCTTGTTCATGCGGCGGGCGGCGAACTCGTCAGTGCCTTCGGCCAGCGTTTTGGTCGCCGCTTCGATCGCGTCAACCTCGTCGCTTTGGGCGATGTTGCGCAAAGCGGTGAGCAGCGTGTCGAGTTCAGCGCGTTCGCTGTCGTCGAGCAATTCGGCGTCGGCGGCGAGCGCCGCGTCCGTCGCTTCGACGAGACGGCGCGCTTCGACTTGCGCCTCGCGCAGCGCCCGAGCGCGCATGTCGACTTCCGCGGTCGAGAAGCTCTCTTCGAGCATCCTGGCGATGTCGTCGTCGGCGAGACCGTAGGATGGCTTGACGACCACCGACGCTTCCACGCCCGAGCCCTGTTCACGCGCGAACACCGACAGCAGGCCGTCCGCGTCGACCTGATACGTGACGCGAATCCGCGCCGCGCCGGCTGCCATCGGCGGGATACCGCGCAGTTCGAAACGCGCGAGCGAACGGCAATCGCTGACGAGCTCGCGCTCGCCTTGCACGACGTGGATCGCCATGGCCGTCTGGCCGTCCTTGAAGGTCGTGAAATCCTGCGCACGTGCGACCGGAATCGTCGAATTGCGCGGGATGATCTTCTCGGTCAAACCGCCCATCGTTTCGACACCGAGCGACAGCGGAATCACGTCGAGCAGCAGCCAGTCGTCACCGTCCGCGCCGCGGTTGCCCGCGAGCAGATCGGCCTGGATCGCCGCGCCAAGCGCGACAACCTGATCCGGATCCAGATTGATGAGCGGCGGCTGGCCGAAGAGCGACTCGACCGCGCGGCGAACCACGGGCATGCGCGTCGCGCCGCCAACCAGCACCACGCCTTTGATGTCCTTGGTGACAACCTTGGCGTCGCGCAGCGCTTTCTTCGTCGGCCCAAGCGTGCGTTGAACCAGCGCTTGAGTGATGGCCTCGAAAGTGGCCTCGTCGACCGTCAGATCGATCTGAGTGCCGTTCGAGAGCTTGGCCTGCACCGTCGCAGCCGGTGCGTCGGACAAAGCCTCCTTGGTCACGCGTACGCTGTCGAGCAGCAGGCGGACGTCTTCCGGTGCGAGCGTTTGCGGCGCGATGCCTGCCTGCTCCAGCACATGGCGATACAGCGCGTGGTCGAAATCGTCGCCGCCGAGCGCAGAATCGCCGCCCGCCGCGAGCACTTCGAACACACCCTTGGTGAGCTTCAGAATCGACAGATCGAAGGTGCCGCCGCCCAGGTCGTAGACCGCGTAGAGGCCTTCGGAGCCGTTATCGAGGCCGTAGGCGATCGCAGCCGCGGTCGGCTCGTTCAGGAGACGCAGCACGTTCAAACCGGCCAGCCGCGCGGCGTCCTTGGTCGCCTGGCGCTGCGCTTCGTCGAAATACGCCGGCACGGTAATGACCGCGCCGACCAGTTCGTCGCCGAGCGTGTCTTCGGCACGCTGGCGCAGCGTCGCGAGGATTTCCGCCGACACTTCGACCGGGCTCTTCACACCGTCGACGGTACGGATCTGCACCATGCCGGGCGCGTCGACGAAATCGTACGGCGCGTTCTCGGCGCCTTCCACTTCCGCCTTGCCGCGGCCCATGAAGCGCTTGACCGACACGATCGTATTGCGCGGATCGGTCGCGGCTTCCGCCTTGGCCGTACGGCCGATACGGCGGCCGCCCTTTTCCAGGTAGCGCACCACCGACGGCAGCAGCGCATAGCCATCCTCATCGGGCAGCACGTCGGGCACGCCGCTGCGCACCGCGGCGACGAGGGAGTTGGTGGTGCCGAGATCGATACCGACCGCCAGGCGCCGCTGATGGGGCGCCGGCGCCATGCCGGGTTCGGAGATTTGCAGTAGGGCCATCTGGATCTTCTCGGGGCCGCTGGGCCCCGTCCTGAATTTTCGCGTTGCTGGATGTAATGCTACGGCTGCTATCGCCGCCTGTTCATGCGCGCTGCCGACGCGTGCCGGGACGCCGGACCGCTAGTTCTCGAGCCGCTCGATCTGCGTGCTGATTTCCGACGCCACCCGCTCGATGAACATCAATTGCCGCACCGCCTCGCCCGCCGCCTGGTTCGCGCCGCTGTCGAGCAGCGCGCCGAGCTTGTCGAAACGCTTCCGCTCTTCGTCGCGCAGTTCGGCGAGCAAGGCGTCGAGCGCGCCGACGTTCTTCGCCGCGGCCGCGTCTTCGATACCTTCGCGCCATTCCATCTGCTGCATCAGGAACGCCGGCTCCATCGCCGTATTGTTATGCGCGCCGACGTCGATGCCGCGCAGGTGCAACAGATACGTCGCGCGCTTCAACGGATCGCGCAGCGTCTGATAGGCCTCGTTCGTGCGCGTCGCCCATTGCATCGCGATGCGCTTTTGCGCGTCGCCGGCCGCCGCGAAGCGGTCCGGATGCACTTGCGACTGCACGGTGCGGTAGGCGTGATCGAGTGTCGATGCGTCGAGCGCGAATTGCGCCGGCAGATCGAACAGGTCGAAGTGGCTGTCGTTCAGCGAGACCATCGGATAGAAGGAGTCCGTTCGGGAAAGCGCACCGGAGTGCAGGCTAAAAACGCAGGTTACGCAGGTCGAAAGCGCTCAGCAGGCATTCAACGGCAAAGATGGCCGCAAGACACCGGCCCGGATGCGCGGATCAAACTAAAAAGGCGGCACGCGCCGCCTTTGATCCGCTGCACGCGGAGTGAGCCGATTTACACGCGGAACGATTCGCCGCAACCGCACTCGTCCTTCACGTTCGGGTTGTTGAACTTGAAGCCTTCGTTCAACCCTTCGCGTGCGAAGTCGAGTTCCGTGCCGTCGATATAGGCGAGGCTCTTCGGGTCGACAATGATCTTCACGCCGTTGCAATCGAACACTTCGTCTTCGGGCGCGAGTTCATCCACGTACTCGAGCTTGTAGGCCAAACCCGAGCAACCGGTCGTGCGCACGCCCACGCGCAGCCCGACACCCTTGCCGCGACGAGTCAGATACTTCTGGACGTGCTGTGCTGCCTTTTCGGTCAACGTAATTGCCATAGCGTTTCTCATTGCGCCGCGCGCGTTCGTCACTCGTGTGCTTACTAACGCGCTGCTACCCTGCCTGCATCAAATATCGCTCATGCCGGACCGTGCTTTTCTACTTGCACAGCCCGCTTCGACTCACTTAAACGAGCACTCAAACGAGCACTTAGCTGCCGCTTACGCGTGCTGCTTGTCGCCTTCGACGACCGCTTCACCGTGGCGTTGCTTGTAATCGGCGACCGCTGCCTTGATCGCGTCTTCCGCGAGGATCGAGCAGTGGATCTTCACCGGCGGCAGCGCCAGTTCTTCGGCGATCTGCGTGTTCTTGATCGACATGGCCTGATCGAGCGTCTTGCCCTTCACCCATTCGGTGACGAGCGAGCTCGACGCGATTGCCGAACCGCAGCCGTACGTCTTGAACTTCGCGTCTTCGATGATGCCGTCCGCGCCCACGCGGATCTGCAGCTTCATCACGTCGCCGCATGCCGGCGCGCCGACCATGCCCGTGCCGACTGCATCGTCGTCTTTCTCGAAGGAACCGACGTTGCGCGGATTTTCGTAGTGGTCCAGAACCTTTGCGCTGTAAGACATGATTACACTCCTTGTTTCGTATCAACCTGCATTCGTTGCGTGTTCGACGAAAAGCGCGACGCAAAGCGCGACGCTTAAGCGTTGGCGGTCAGTGCGCAGCCCACTTGATCGTCGAAATATCGATTCCGTCCTGGTGCATTTCCCACAGCGGCGACAGATCGCGCAGCTTCGAAATTTTGGTCTTCAACAGGTTGATCACGTAATCGACATCCTGCTCCGTCGTGAAACGGCCGACCGTAAAGCGGATCGAGCTATGCGCCAGTTCGTCGTTACGGCCCAGTGCGCGCAGCACGTACGACGGTTCCAGCGAAGCCGACGTACACGCCGAGCCCGACGACACCGCCACGTCCTTCACCGCCATGATCAGCGACTCGCCTTCGACGAAGTTGAAGCTGATGTTCAGGTTGTGCGGCACACGCTTTTCCATGTCGCCGTTCACATAGGTTTCTTCCATGTCCTGCAGGCCGCGCAGCAGACGGTCGCGCAGCATGCGAATGCGCTCGTTTTCCGTTGCCATTTCTTCGCGTGCGATGCGGAACGCTTCGCCCATGCCGACGATCTGGTGCGTGGCCAGCGTGCCCGAACGCATGCCGCGCTCGTGACCGCCGCCGTGCATCTGCGCTTCGATACGGATACGCGGCTTGCGGCGCACGTACAACGCGCCGATACCCTTCGGACCATACGTCTTGTGTGCCGAGAACGACATCAGGTCGACCTTCAGCTTTTGCAGGTCGATCTCGATCTTGCCCGTGGCTTGCGCCGCGTCGACGTGGAAAATGATGCCCTTTTCACGGGTGATCTCACCGATCGCCTCGATGTCCTGGATCACGCCGATCTCGTTGTTCACCGACATCACCGACACCAGAATCGTATCCTGGCGCAGCGCGGCCCTGAACTTCTCGAGGTCGATCAGACCGTCGTCCTTCACATCCAGATACGTGACGTCGAAGCCTTCGCGCTCGAGTTCGCGGCAGGTGTCGAGCACAGCCTTGTGCTCGGTCTTCACCGTGATGATGTGCTTACCCTTGCTCTTGTAGAAGTGCGCCGCACCCTTGATCGCGAGGTTGTCCGACTCCGTTGCGCCCGAGGTCCAGATGATTTCGCGCGGATCGGCATTCACCAGCGCGGCGACATTCTCGCGCGCCTCTTCGACCGCACGCTCCGCCGCCCAGCCATACGAGTGGCTGCGCGATGCGGGGTTGCCGAACTGCTCACGCAGGTACGGAATCATCTTGTCCACCACACGCGGATCGATCGGCGTCGTCGCGCTGTAGTCCATGTAAATGGGCAGGTGGAGAGTGTCGTTGTTCATCAATTGCTCCGGGGACGTCATTGCTCTGGCTTCTGGGTTCCTGATCAGGCTGCGGTGCGTTCAGATTGCCGCGCCTAGGAACCGGCCATGTTGAAAACTGAATTAGGCCCTTTCGGCACGACGCGGGCGGGTTCGACCGCCGGCGCCTCGTTACGCCGGTCACGCAACACCGCCGGCGCACCTTCGCGCGAACGCTGCTGATCGACCAGGTCTTTCAGGGAAACCGAATCCAGGTACTCGACCATTTTCTGGTTCAGCGTCGACCACAATTCGTGCGTCATGCAGTGGCCGTCGTGCTGTTTGGTGCCCTCGCACGAGCCCTTGCCGCCGCATTGGGTGGCATCGAGCGGCTCGTCGACCGCAATAATGATGTCGGCGACGGTCACGTCTTCAGCGCGGCGGGCAAGATTGTAGCCGCCGCCCGGTCCGCGCACGGACTCGACGATTTCGTGACGACGCAGCTTGCCAAACAGCTGCTCGAGATAAGACAGGGAGATATGTTGGCGCTGGCTGATACCCGCAAGCGTCACCGGGCCCTGCTCCTGGCGCAGTGCCAGGTCAATCATCGCCGTGACGGCGAAACGGCCTTTCGTGGTGAGTCTCATATGGTGTGGGAACCGCAATTCTCGACAAGTTTGGTCAAGTATAAATACATGACTGAATTAGTCAAGTATCCCTACCGTGATTTGGGTCATTTGCTTAATTGCTGGATAAGCCGGCCGAAGCTCGCCAGTGAGCGGCCGGACTTACGCCAGCAACTGCGGACGCAACGCGGCGATCAGCCCGCGGCAGGCGGCTTCACATTGATCCAGCACCTGCTCGAACCCTTCGGCGCCGCCGAAATAAGGATCGACAACTTCGCGGGCGCCGCCCCAGCGGGCATCCACCTCAGGCACAAATTCCATCAGCAGCCGGATTTTGTCACGCTGCTCCGCCGGACAAACCTGGCGCAGTGCGGCAACGTTCTTGTCGTCCATCGCAATCAGCAGATCAAAACGCTCGAAGTCGGCTGCCGCGATCTGACGCCCGCGCAAAGCGGCAAGCGCATAACCTCGCCGGCCGGCCGCCTGTTGCGCACGGTCGTCAGGCGGCTGACCGATGTGCCAGTCACCCGTGCCGGCGGAATCGATCAGAATGCGCTCCGCAAGCTTCGCCTCGTCGACCAGATGGCGCATCACGCCTTCCGCGGTCGGCGAACGACAGATGTTCCCCAGGCAGACAAAGCAGACGGACACGGTTTTCATCAGAGGTTTTCGGGCGCCAAACGCGTGTGGATCGGCAGTTAGGAAACGGTGCCGCGATTATACAAAGTTGAACCAGATCGCGCCGGAGGCCGCGCGCTTCGACCCGCGCCCGGATTCGGCCATACACGCCGCGCCACGCCTGCAAGGGCGAGGTTCGGCCACGCACACGCCCGCGCCTCAGCCTGCCCTGGATTCCCCTGCAACTGAAGCGATGGAGCGCAGTGCACTATTCGATCCCGCCGCGCTTAAGAAGCTTCGGCCAGCGGCATTGCAGGTACGGCGTGCATCGGTTTGGCCGGCAACGTCGTCGCGCTGTCGACCATGCCGTACGAGACGGCACGCGCCAATTCCGCGGTCAGTTGGTCGGCCGCGAGCGGCGCTTGCGAGGCACGCGAAGCGGCGTCGCCGCAAATGTGCAGATAGCCTGCCGCAGCAAGCGGCACAACGATGGCAAAGGGCCAGTACACCGATATTATCTTTTTCATGATGTCGTTTCTTCCGATTAGGGGCTCGTGAGCTCGTGACGCACTATGCCCAGTCGAAATCCTATAGAAATTCGCAATCGGGAAAAACCCACTGGAGCGAGAAACAGCGTTGCGCTGAATAGAGCTAATAGAACAGTGCGTTGACTCTTTTGCCGCGCACGACGTTGACCTGCGTCACGGCAGGAAAAAAGAAATCCTTACAAACACATACAAAGCTGGCGCGACGGTTAGCGATAATGGTTGCCTTACAGACATGAAATCTTCGCACTGGTCTTCTCAATGAAACGTATTGCTCCACTCGTCGGCCTCACGGTCGCCGCGTTGCTAGGCGGCTGCGCAGTTTATCCGGACGGTACGCCGATGGTCGGCAACGGTTATGGCGGCGGTTACTCCGGCTACGATGGCTACGACGGCTATGCCACCGGCGTGCCGGTTGTGCCGCAAACCAACGTCTACATGGGCTACAGCAATTATTCGGGCCCAGGTTATTACGACGGGCCCGGCCGCTATTACGGACCAGGGCCGGGCTATCGGGGCCACCCCGGCTACCCGGGATATCCGGATCGGGGTCGGCCGAATAACGGCAACTATGGAAACAACGGTAACCGCAGCGATAACGGCGGCTGGCATGGTCAGCCGAACGGCGCCGGCCCACGCGGAGGCCCGCCGCCGCAAGGCTCGGTGGGCGGCCCAAGGGGACCGAGTGGGTCTAGTGCGCCAAGACCGGGTGCAGGCAACCCACCACCTCCGCCACAGCAAGCGGGTAATGGCGGTGGGCGCGGCAACGGAGGTAATGCGCAGGCCAGAGGCAACTACGGCCGCCAGCCCGGGATGTCGGACCATTGATCCGCCAGTGAACGGCGCAGACGCGCAATCTACAACGACTGTGCCGCCCGCTCAGCCAATATGGCTGCGCTGCGCGGCGTACAGCTCTCTGAACGTGCGGCCAACCGGAGCCGGCATATCGCGCGTATTGGTCCAGCCCGCACCGCCCAGCGGCAGCCTGGCAATCGAACGATTTCGCCCGCCCATTCTTTCCAGTACGCGAACCGCCAGCTTGGTAAAAAGCGCATAGGCATCCGGGTGCAGGGCGAGGAACCCCCATACCGCCAGCCCTGCCCGCTCACGCCACGGGCGCAGGCGGCGCTCGACCTGCTTCTCGCGCAACTTGCGCAGCAGATCGGACAACGGAATCCCCACCGGACATACGCTGTTGCACTCGCCGCACAAGGTCGCCGCCTGAGGCAGATCCAGCGCTTTGTCGATCCCGACGTAGCTCGGCGTCAGCACCGATCCCATCGGCCCCGGATAAACCCAGCCGTATGCGTGACCGCCCACCTTCTGATACACCGGGCAGTGGTTCATGCAGGCGCCGCAACGGATACAGCGCAGCATCTCCTGGAAGTCGCCGCCGATCAGCCCCGTGCGCCCACCGTCGACCAGCACCACGTACATATGCTCGGGGCCGTCCTGATCGCCCACGCCGCGCGGCCCGGTCAGCACGGAAAAATAGTTCGACGTCGCCTGGCCGGTTGCCGAGCGCGGCAAAAGACGCATGGCCGTCGCCAGATCTTCCAGCGTGGGCAACACTTTCTCGATGCCCGTCACCGCCACATGCACGCGCGGCATCACCGTGCACATGCCCTCGTTGCCCTCGTTCGTGACTAGCACCACCGAACCCGTTTCCGCCACCACGAAGTTGCCGCCGGTCACGCCCATGTCCGCGGTCATGAAGTGCGGACGCAGCATCTCGCGCGCTTCACGGGTCATGTCGGTGATTTCGGTCAGACGCGGCCGGTCGTGCGTTTTCGCGAAAAGGTCGGCGATCTCGTCCTTATCCTTATGGACGACCGGCGCGATGATGTGGCTCGGCGGCTCGTTATCGTTGATCTGCAGAATGTATTCACCCAGATCGGTTTCGATCGACTGCACGCCCATCTGCCCGAGCACCTCGTTCAGGCGCATTTCCTCGGTGACCATCGACTTGGTCTTGATCACCTTCTTCACCTCGTGCCGCCGCGCAATATCGCCGACGAGGCGCGCGGCCTCCTGCGTCGTCTCAGCAAACAGGACAGTAACGCCGCGCCGGGTTGCTTCACGTTCGAAGGTCTCGAGCCAGACGTCGAGATTGTCCAGCGCGCGATTGCGGCGCTCCTTGAGCGCGGCGCGGGTGGCGGGGAAATCGATCGCGGTCATGGCCTCGGCGCGGGCCGACACGAACTTGGTCGAGAGCTTGGTCAGGTTCTGCTGCAGACGCTGGTCGGCGAGTTTCTGGCCCGCACGGGCCTTGAAATGCATCGATTGGACTTGCATGGCGGCCTTGGGCGTATTCGGGTGAAATGCGCGAGTGAGATACGCGAGTGAGATTCGTGAGTAAAACGCGCCAGTGAAAATCGCGGATGTAGGGCACGAGTGAAGCGCACGAAATGGACTGTGCCGAGCCAGGTGCGCCCGGCTGGGCGCGGCGATGACTCTTAAACGTCGCCGGCCAGTACCTGGGCAATGTGCAACACGCGCGTGGTGCTATCGCCGGTGCGCCGCAAGCGGCCTTCGATATTCAGCATGCAACCGAGATCGCCGAGCACGACCGTGCCGGCGCCGCTCGCGCCAATATTCGCGCATTTCTCGTCGACGATCGCCGTCGAGATATCGCCGTACTTGATCGCGAAAGTGCCGCCAAAACCGCAGCAGTGCTCGCAATCCTTCATTTCGGTCACCGCGACGCCCACCTGCGCCAGCAACGCGCGCGGCTGCGCCTTGACGCCGAGTTCGCGCAGCCCCGAACAGGAATCGTGGTAGGTCACCTGCCCCGCGAACTCACCCGGCTGCAATTGCACCTTGGCCACATTGACAAGGAAATCCGTCAGCTCGAACACTTTGGCCCGTACCCGGCCAAAGCGGTTCATCAGCTCAGGATCGTCGGCAAACAGGTCGCCGTAGTGCGCGCGGATCATGCCACCGCACGAACCGGATGGCACCACGACGTAGTCGAACTGTTCGAACTCGCGCAAGGTTTTCTCAGCCAGGTCGCGCGCGATGCGCCGCTCGCCCGAGTTGTACGCGGGTTGCCCGCAGCAGGTCTGCGCGGGTGGCACCATCACCTCGAAACCAGCGCCTTCGATCAGCTTGATGACCGAAAAACCGATCTCCGGACGCATCAGGTCGATCAGGCAGGTGACGAACAATCCGACTCGCATGAGCCCTCCTTCGGGAAAACGTCCCTGATTATCCGCTGCTTACCGCACAATACCAACGGCCGGAAGGCATAGGACGAATCCCACGTTAAATTGGAATAGGCCTTCCAGGTGCTTTCCTTCTTTTCACAATACGGGATACAATCAATTTCCGCTGTTTGACGCGTCAACCGATTCCTCCCATGAGCGATACGAACCCGGATCCCAAAACGTCGATCCAGGTGATCGAACGCATGATGCGCTTGCTCGACGCACTCGCTGCGCATAGCGACCCGGTCAGCCTGAAAGAACTCGCCATCCGCACGGAGCTGCACCCGTCCACCGCGCACCGCATCCTGAACGACATGGTGATGTGCCGGCTGGTCGACCGGTCGGATCCCGGCACATACCGTCTCGGTATGCGCCTGCTTGAACTGGGCAATCTGGTGAAGGCACGGCTGTCGGTACGCGACGCGGCGCTTACGCCGATGCGCGAACTGCACCGTCAAACCGGGCAGACAGTGAACCTGTCGGTGCGCCAGGGCGACGAGATCGTCTATATAGAACGCGCCTACTCCGAGCGCTCCGGCATGCAGGTGGTGCGAGCGATTGGCGGACGGGCGCCGCTGCATCTGACCTCGGTGGGCAAGCTCTTCCTGGCCGCCGACGAATCGACCCGTGTGCGGGCCTACGCCACGCGCACCGGCCTGTCCGGTCACACACAGAACAGCATCACCGATCTGACCAAGCTCGAACGCGAGCTGTCACACGTGCGGCAGCAGGCGTGCGCGCGCGACAACGAAGAACTGGAGCTGGGCGTGCGCTGCATTGCAGCGGGGATTTACGACGACACCGGCAAGCTGGTTGCAGGCCTGTCGCTGTCCGCCCCGGCAGATCGCTTGCAGGACTCGTGGCTGGGGCAGCTCAGCCAAACGGCATTGCTGATTTCCGAGTCGCTGGGTTATCGCCCGCAGACGCCGCAGCAGCACTCACATCCCCAGCACGCATAAACTGGCGGCTGCGCGCTCCTCCGGCCAATAAAAAAAGCCTCGCAAATGCGAGGCTTTTTTGCTGACCGGTCCGAAAACCGGCCACTTGAGCAGGTTAGCGCGCTTCAGGTGCCAGGGCCGCCAGCGTCCGCGCTGGTGATGCGCGCCTGATCGCCACCGTTGTCGAGCCATGTGCGCAGACGCGTTGCGTCGGCAAAGCGCGAGTATTTACCCGACGAATCGAGCAGCACCACGATCATCGGACGGCCGTGAATGGTGGCCTGCATCACGAGGCACTCACCCGCTTCGTTGATGAAGCCGGTCTTCTGCAGACCGATGTCCCACGACGGGTTGCGCACCAGCGCGTTCGTGCTGTTATAGGCGATCGAACGCTTGCCGGTGTAGACCTCGTAACTATGATCGGTCGAGAACTGGCGGATCAT
This sequence comes from Paraburkholderia sediminicola, assembly GCF_046027825.1. GTDB lineage: Bacteria > Pseudomonadota > Gammaproteobacteria > Burkholderiales > Burkholderiaceae > Paraburkholderia > Paraburkholderia sediminicola_D. The sequence continues at coordinate 58,811 of NZ_JAQQDU010000045.1, read as the reverse complement.
CGGATACTGATAGGCCGCGTTGACCATCTTCACCAGGTCGCGCGCGCTCGACACGTTCTCGCTCGTCAGACCCGACGGGCTTTCGAAATGCGTGTCCGTCATGCCGAGTTGCTTGGCCTTGGCGTTCATCGCTACGAGGAAGGCCGGGCGGCCGCCGGGGAAGTAACGCGACAGCGCTGCAGCCGCGCGGTTTTCCGAGGCCATCAGCGCGATGTGCAGCATGTCTTCACGGGAGAGCACCGAGCCGACCGAGAGGCGCGAACCGGTGTTCTTGATGTAGTCGCGGTCTTCGTCCGTGACTTCAATCTGCTCGGTCAGCGGCGCCTTCGAGTCCAGCACCACCATCGCGGTCATCAGCTTGGTAATCGACGCGATGGGCACCACGGCGCGCGAATTCTTGTCGAACAGCGATTCGCCGGTGTTCTGATCGATCACGTAGGCAACGCTTGAACGCAGCATCAACGCGTCCGGCGTGTCGTGCAGACCGAAAGCCTGCCCGACGGTCGGCTGACGCGGTTCGTACGCGACGCGGCGCACCACAGAGTGGTGGCGACCGTTCGACGTGTACGTCACGCGCTTGCGCTTGACACTCGTGCGCGACGCGTCGTCGCCCGCGGCGGCAACGGTTTTCACCGCTGCGCCTTTGGCGGCCTTCTTGCTCGACACTTTGTCGGCAGTGGCTGCGGTGGGCTTTTTGGCCGCTTTCGCGTGTTTGGAGGTTTTTGCAGGTGTTGCATCGGCCGTGGCGGCAAAAGCGCTGACGGGCGTGGCGAACGCCGCTGCGATGACCATGGAGGCGGCCACCGACAGAGCGGTGCTGCGGGCCGCGCCGTGGATCACTTTTAGCGACGAAAACATGTCGGTTTTCATGGGTGTTCGGTAGGGAGCGGCAAGAGGTTTCCGCAAGTGTAGTAAAACAACGAAAAATTAGCAATTTGAAGCACTTATACGCGCTCCTTAAACCGGCTTGTAAGCTCCGATCGCAAAAACACAAATAAGTGCCGCGCTTCGATCGAAAAAAACGATCGCCAGCGCGCTTCGTCTCGCCTTTGCCGCCACATGCCGGAATCGAGTGATTCTTTCAGCATAACGGCAATTTCGAGACAACCTTGATCAGGGGAAATACGGTCTGAGCGCAGGCATGCAAAGCCTTGCCGGCGCGCCGGAACGTCGCAAGGGCCTCGCTGCAGGCAGTTAAACACCTACTGGAGACCGCCAACGCGCATTCGACCGGCATAGAGCATTAACGTTCCGTGACACTTTCTGGTTTACATCGGGATGGCCAATTGATGGACTTTTTGTCAAACCCGATCTTACTTTCCAGCAAAGACGGATCCTCGCCAAGGGGTCGAAATTTCTCCTGAAATCGGTAACAAATGCAGATCCATCCCGCACCAGCACGGTGCGACGGACAAATCAGCTTGCGTCATCTGAATGTCATGCTTACTGCATAAGGTATTGTTTTATCAGCAATTTATCAACATTGTGCAACGCACAAAAAACGCTTGACATTCGTTGTGACCATCCTAAAATGGGAACCATTGCTGCGATGCACAAAACATCGCGGTCCGGGGAGACGATCTTAAAGCGTCTCGCCACCAACCCAATGCGGTCCGCACAGACAGGCCGCGATCCAGGAGCGTAAACCATGACTCTGCTGACCCCTGAGCAATTCGCTGCAGCCCAGAAAGCCAACTTTGAAACGCTGTTCGGCCTGACGACCAAAGCATTTGAAGGCGTCGAAAAGCTGGTTGAACTGAACCTGCAAGTCGTGAAATCGACGCTCGCGGAAAGCCAGGAAAATGCCCAACGCGCACTGTCGGTGAAGGACGCGCAGGAATTGCTGGCACTGCAAGCAAGCCTTGCACAGCCGGTGGCTGAGAAGGCGCTGTCGTACGGCCGTCACGTGTATGAAATCGTGTCGGCAACGCAAGGTGAATTCACCCGCGTCGCTGAAGCCCAATTCGAAGAGCAAAACCGCAAGGTCCAGTCGCTCGTCGAAAACGTTGCGAAGAATGCCCCGGCCGGTTCGGAAACCGCTGTCGCCGTGTTGAAGTCGGCTATCACCGCCGCCAACACCACGTACGAAACGGTTCACAAGGCAACCAAGCAAGCTGTTGAAATCGCCGAAAGCAACTTCAATGCAGCCGCAACGGCCGCATCGAAGGCAGCATCGCAAGCCGCTGCACAAGCATCGCGCTCGGCCAAGAAGGCAGTCTAAGTCTCGAGCCGCATGTCCCGCCGGCCCGCATCACAGGCTGGGCCGGCGCGATTGCAGCTATAGCGTGCAAGCAGCAGCGTCGTGCCGTTGCCGCTCATACGGTTTTACGTGGCCGAACGCTCCGATACGTTGAATGGCGTATCGTTTGCCCGGCGAAAGGCCGGGATTTTTTTTCCCGCTGCCTGAAAGTGCGCGGCGCATGGTTCATGCGTCGCTTCACAACGAACGCCCTACGCTGCTTGCAAAAAAACGGCGCGCCCTTTGCGGGGCGCGCCGTTTTTTTGCCTCCGCTTCTTCGGGCCCACCTGCATGCAGGCGGACCCAGCGGCATTACTTCTTTTTCTGCGGCGGCAAGTCGGTGCAGACGCCTTCGTACAACTCGGCGGCCATCCCGATCGATTCACCAAGCGTCGGATGCGGGTGGATCGTCTTACCGATATCCGTTGCATCCGCACCCATTTCGATCGCGAGACAGACTTCGCTGATCAGATCGCCTGCGTTCAGACCGACGATCCCGCCGCCGATCACGCGATGCGTTTCTTCGTCGAACAGCAGCTTGGTGAAGCCTTCGTCGCGGCCGTTGGCAATTGCGCGACCCGAAGCAGCCCACGGGAATACCGCCTTGCCGTACTTGATACCCTCGGCCTTCAACTGGTCTTCCGTCTTGCCCGCCCACGCCACTTCCGGATCGGTGTAGGCCACCGACGGAATCTGCAGCGCGTCGAAGTACGCCTTCTCGCCGTGCGCTACTTCAGCGGCAACGTGGCCTTCGTGCACGGCTTTGTGCGCGAGCATCGGCTGACCAACGATATCGCCGATCGCGAAAATGTGCGGCACGTTGGTGCGCATCTGCTTGTCGACGTCGATGAAGCCGCGATCCGTTACCGCGACGCCTGCCTTGTCCGCGCCGATCTTCTTGCCATTCGGCGTACGGCCGACGGCGACCAGCACGAGGTCATAGCGTTGCGCTTCGGCCGGGGCCTTTTCGCCTTCGAACGACACGTAGATACCGTCGTCTTTCGCTTCCGCCGCGGTGGTTTTGGTCTTCAGCATGACGTTCGCAAAACGCTTGCTGTTGTACTTCTCCCAGACCTTGACCAGATCGCGATCCGCGCCGGCCATCAGACCGTCGAGCATTTCGACCACATCGATTTGCGCGCCGAGCGTGGCATAGACCGTCGCCATTTCGAGACCGATGATGCCGCCGCCGATCACGAGCATGCGTTGCGGAATCTGACGCAGTTCGAGCGCGCCGGTCGAATCGACCACACGCGGATCTTCCGGAATGAACGGCAGCTTCACCGCTTCCGAGCCTGCGGCGATGATTGCCTGCTTGAACTTGACGACCTTTTTGCCGCCTTCGGTCTGCACTTCCATGTGATGCGGATCGACGAACGTGCCGTTACCCGTCACGACTTCGACCTTACGCATCTTGGCCATGCCGGCGAGACCGCCGGTGAGCTTCTTGACGACGCCCGACTTGAAGTCGCGCAGCTTGTCCAGATCGATTTGCGGCTTGCCGAACGTGATGCCATGCGCGCCGAGCGCTTCTGCTTCGTCGATGACGAGGGCAGTGTGCAACAGCGCCTTTGACGGGATACAGCCGACATTCAGACAGACGCCGCCGAGCGTTGCATAACGTTCGACGAGCACCGTCTTCATGCCGAGGTCGGCCGAGCGGAACGCAGCCGAGTAACCGCCGGGGCCCGAACCGAGCACGAGCATGTCGCACTCGATATCCGCGTTGCCGGAGAAGCTACCGGCTTGCGGAGCGGGCGCGGCCGCTTTTGGCGCCGGTGCAGGCGCAGATGCTGCCGCCGCTGGAGCGGGCGCTTTCTCAGGCGCCTTAGCCGGCGCCGCGTCTGCCGACGCTTCGACCAGCGCGATGACTGTGCCTTGCGAGACTTTATCGCCGGCTTTGACGCGCACTTCCTTGACTGTGCCGGCGGTATCGCTCGGCACTTCGATGGAGGCCTTATCGGACTCGAGCGTCATCAGCGCCTGTTCGTTCTCGATGACATCGCCCGGTTTGATATTGACTTCGATGACATCGACGTCCTTGAAGTCACCGATATCCGGCACTTTTACTTCGACGAGACTCATAGTGTCCCCTTCTCTTATTGATCGTGATGATGAGCCAGCGTGAACAGAACCAAGCAGCCTAAAAACAGCGCAAAAGCTGGCAGCGTGCCGGACAGAAACATCCTTTGCCGTCCGCCCAAGGACGCGCCTTTCTTTTGCCTACTTTTCTTTGGAAGACAAAGAAAAGTAGGTGCTGCCCCGCACAGGGGCGACGCTAATAGACCGACAAGAAAACAAGTTCAACGAGAGACGTGGGATCACCAACAAAAAAACCCCACGCTCCCGGCGCTACAGCGACGTCACCAGATCAAAGAATCACACGCCGAAAATCGGCAAGAATCGCACCCAGATAAGCATTGAACCGCGCCGCCGCGGCGCCATCAATCACCCGATGGTCATACGACAACGACAGCGGCAAAATCAGCCGCGGCACAAACTGCTTGCCATCCCAAACCGGCTTCATCGCGCCACGCGACAGACCAAGAATAGCGACTTCAGGCGCGTTAATAATCGGCGTGAAATTAGTCCCGCCAATCCCACCCAGCGAAGAAATCGAGAAGCAACCACCTTGCATCTGATCCGGCTTCAGCTTGCCGTCACGCGCGGCCTTCGACAGCTCGGCCATTTCCTTCGCGATATCGATCAAACCCTTCTTATCGGCATCGCGAATCACCGGAACGACCAGACCATTCGGCGTATCCGCAGCAAACCCAATGTGGTAGTACTGCTTGAACACGAGGTTGTCGCCGTCGAGGCTCGCGTTGAACGTCGGGAATTGCTTCAAAGCGGACACAACCGCCTTGATAACGAACGCCAGCATCGTGATCTTCACGCCGGCCTTTTCGTTTTCCCTGTTCAACTGCACGCGCAGCGCTTCGAGATCGGTGATGTCCGCTTCGTCGTTGTTCGTGACGTGCGGAATCATGACCCAGTTGCGATGCAGATTCGCGCCCGAGATCTTCTTGATGCGCGACAGCGGCTTCGGATCGACCGGACCGAACTTGGTGAAGTCGACCTTCGGCCACGGCAGCAGATTCAATTCGCCGCCACCCGCGCCTGCCGGTGCAGCAGCGCCTGCCGGCGCAGCACGCTGCCCCGTCATCACACCCTTGATGAAGCCGGTCACGTCCGCTTGCGTAATACGGCCCTTCGGACCTGTGCCCTGGACTTGCACCACGTCGACGCCGAGTTCGCGCGCGAACTTGCGCACGGACGGCGACGCGTGGCTCGCACGGCGCGCACCGCCCTCGCCAGCCGGAATCACCGGAGCCTGTGCAAGCGCAGACGGCGAAGCCGGAGCGGGTGACGGAGCCGCCGGCGCGTCCGACGGCTTCTCGAGCGCTTCCTGCTTTGCAGCAGGTGCGGCAGCCGGCGCAGCAGCACCATCCGCTTCCAGCACGACGATGACCGAGCCTTCCGACACGTTATCGCCGACCTTGACCTTCACTTCCTTGACGACGCCGGCGGCGGAGCTCGGCACGTCCATGGTCGCCTTGTCGGATTCGAGCGTCACCAGCGACTGCTCTTTCTCGACGCGATCGCCGACCTTCACCGCGACTTCGATCACGGGGATGTCTTTGTAGTCGCCGATATCCGGCACTTTGACTTCCTGCAGACCACCGCCGGCGGCAGCCGGTGCCGGAGCAGCAGCCGGCGCAGGCGCCGGTGCAGCAGCGGGAGCCGGAGCAGCAGCAGGCGCCGGTGCGGGTGCGGGTGCCGGCGCGGCAGCAGCGCCCGCGCCTTCCAGCACGACGATCAGCGAACCTTCCGACACGTTGTCGCCAACCTTGACCTTCACTTCCTTGACGACGCCGGCGGCCGAGCTCGGCACGTCCATGGTCGCCTTGTCGGATTCCAGCGTAACGAGCGATTGCTCTTTCTCGACGGTATCACCCGCCTTCACCAGCACCTCGATCACCGGGATGTCCGTGTAATCGCCGATGTCCGGCACTTTGACTTCGATCGCTTGACTCATTGTTAGTGTCTCCTGGGCCGCGCACGCCACCTGCCCTGTCGATCAGGGCAGGCGCGCACGCCGTGGCACACGGGGAATGATGCCTTAGACGGTCATCGGGTTGGGTTTGGCGGGATCAAGGTTGTACTTCTTGAGCGCCTCGGCGACGACCTTGCGTTCGATCGTGCCTTCATCTGCCAGTGCATTCAACGCGGCAACCGTGACCCAGTAGCGGTCGACTTCAAAGAAGTGACGCAGCTTTTCACGCGTGTCCGAACGGCCGTAGCCATCCGTGCCCAGCACGACGAACTTCTGCGGCACGAACGCGCGGATCTGCTCGGTCAGCGCGCGCACGTAGTCGGTCGATGCGATGACCGGACCTTGTGCGTCCTTCAACAGCTTCTCGACGTGCGAGAGCTTCTTCTCTTCGGTCGGGTGCAGCAGATTCCAGCGCTGCACTTCGTGACCTTCGCGAGCCAGTTCGGTGAAGCTCGGCACGCTCCACAGGTCGGCAGCGACGCCCCAGTCGTTCTTCAGCAGGTCGGCAGCGGCGATCACTTCATTGAAGATCGTGCCCGCGCCCATCAGTTGAACGCGCGGTGCCTTCTTATCAGCATCCGCCTTTTTGAACGAGTACATACCCTTGATGATGTCGGCCGCTACAGCGTCGCCCTGCGGAATCGCCGGGTGCTCGTAGTTCTCGTTCATCACCGTGATGTAGTAGTACACGTCTTCCTGATCCGCGACCATGCGGCGCAGGCCGTCCTGCATGATGACAGCGAGTTCGTAACCGAACGTCGGGTCATAGCTGATGCAGTTCGGCACCGAAGCCGCCCACAACAGCGAGTGGCCGTCTTCGTGCTGCAAACCTTCGCCGTTCAGCGTCGTGCGGCCAGCCGTGCCGCCCAGCAGGAAGCCGCGCGAACGCATGTCGCCCGCCGCCCATGCCAGGTCGCCAATACGCTGGAAGCCAAACATCGAGTAGAAGATGTAGAACGGGATCATGATCTCGCCGTGCGTCGAGTACGACGTCGCGGCTGCGATCCAGTCACACATACCACCGGCTTCGTTGATGCCTTCCTGCAGGATCTGACCGCTTTCCGATTCACGGTAGAACATCAACTGGTCGGAATCTTCCGGCACATACTTCTGGCCTTCCTGATTCCAGATACCGATCTGACGGAACAGGCCTTCCATACCGAAGGTACGCGATTCGTCCGGCACGATCGGCACGATGCGCTTACCGAGCGCCTTGTCTTTCAGCAGGATATTCAGGATCCGCACGAACGCCATCGTCGTGGAGATCTCACGGCCTTCGCCCGTGCCCTTGAGCAGCGGCTCGAACGCGTCGAGCGCCGGCACCGGCAGCGACTCGGCCTTCTGGCGACGCGCCGGCAGATAACCACCCAGGTCCTGACGGCGAGCACGCATGTACTCGAGTTCCTTCGAACCTTCTTCGAACTTGAGGTACGGCACGTTGACGAGGTCTTCGTCGGCGATCGGCAGGCGGAACTGGTCGCGGAATTTCTTCAGCTGATCCACGTGCAGCTTCTTCTGCTGGTGGGTGATGTTCATCGCCTGACCAGCTTCGCCCATACCGTAGCCCTTGATCGTCTTCGCGAGGATGACGGTCGGCTGGCCCTTGGCATTCGTGGCTTCGGTGAACGCTGCGTAGATCTTGTGCGGATCGTGGCCGCCGCGATTCAGGTTCCACACGTCCTCGTCGGACCAGTCGGCGACCAGCGCCTTCAGTTCCGGCGTATTGAAGAAATGTTCGCGAACAAATGCGCCCGACTCCGACTTGTACGTCTGATATTCGCCGTCGACGACTTCCATCATCCGGCGCATCAGCGCGCCCGACTTGTCGCGTTGGAACAACGCATCCCAGCGGCTGCCCCAGACAACCTTGATGACGTTCCAGCCGGCGCCACGGAATTCGCTTTCGAGTTCCTGGATGATCTTGCCGTTACCGCGCACCGGACCGTCGAGGCGCTGCAGATTACAGTTGATCACGAACACGAGGTTGTCGAGGCGTTCGCGACCGGCCATGCCGATTGCGCCGAGCGACTCCGGTTCATCCGTTTCGCCGTCGCCGAGGAAAGCCCAGACCTTGCGGCCTTCGGTCTTCGCAATGCCGCGCGCCTGCATGTACTTCATGAAGCGTGCCTGGTAGATCGCCATGATCGGGCCAAGGCCCATCGAGACGGTCGGGAATTGCCAGAAGTCCGGCATCAGCCACGGGTGCGGATACGACGAGATGCCCTCGCCGCCTACTTCCTGACGGAAGTTGTCAAGCTGGTTCTCGGTCAGACGGCCGAGCAGGAACGCGCGCGAGTACACACCCGGCGACGAGTGGCCCTGCACGAACACGAGGTCACCGCCGTGTTCGGCCGACGGTGCGTGCCAGAAGTGGTTGTAGCCGACGTCATACAGCGTGGCGGCCGACGCGAACGAGGCAATGTGGCCGCCGACGTTCGTGTCCTTGCCCGCGCGCAGCACCATGGCGATGGCGTTCCAGCGAGTGTACGAGCGGATACGGTGTTCGAGGTCCTGGTCGCCGGGAATCGGCGCCTGACGTGACACAGGAATCGTGTTGATGTACGGGGTGTTAGCAGAGAACGGCAGATGTTCGCCGTGTACACGGGCGAATTCGATCTGCTTCTCGATCAGATAGTGAGCGCGATCGGGGCCCACAGCAGAAATCACGCCATCCAGCGCTTCCAGCCATTCGCCGGTTTCCTGGGGATCGTCGTCTTTTTCGGCAGCGACATATTTCATGACTTCGTCGGGTACAGCGGACATGCTCGTCTCCTGGATTTAGAGGAACGCTCTTTGAACAGACGACGCGGACGAAGCACGACCGCGGCAGCTTCGGCCGATTGTAAAAGGGGTCCCGACGTCCGCGCAACAAAATTTTCGAATTACGAGATCGAATCTCATAATGCGGAAAATTGTTGCGGCGCAACCTGATTTGACTGCCGATCGACGGATACGTCGGCTAGTTTGCGCCGAATAACGTTACTTTCAGCGCTTTTTTGCGCCATTTGCTAGTCACTCGCTGCGCTACAATGCCACGCATGTTGACCGAACGGCTTTTCGCTCGCTCGGCGCGCACCGCTGGTTCGCCGGCGGATTCGACGCCGTCCTCCCGCTGGCACCACGGACCGTGGTGGTCGAACTCCTATTTGCTCACCCCGCTGCTGTCGATCCTGGTTTTCCTGGTCGTCATGAGCCTGATTCTGTGGAGTCTGAACCGGCGCGAGCAGCAGCAGCAGGAAGACACGCTCTACCGTAATGTCGCGTGGGCGCAGCAGCAGATCCGCCTGTCCATGACGGGCGCGCAGGAACAGATTCAGGCCCTCGCCCGCGACCTCGTCGCCGGCCACGCAGATCCGCATTCATTCCAGGTGTCCACCACGGACATCATGCAGGGGCATCCCGAGATCCTGTACATGAACTGGTACACAAGCCAGCAGCAGCCGCGCTGGCCCAATACCGCACTCCCCGTGTTCGGCCAGCGCCTCGCCAAGCCGAACGACGCGCAGATGGACGAAGCGGTCAAAGCCGCCTTCAATGAAGCGCGTAATACACGCCGCCAGGTGTACTCGCCGCTGATCTACGACGACGTCGGCAACGGCTACATCACCCTGCAGACGCCGGTCTTTCGCGACCGCGACTTCCTCGGCACGATTGCCGCCGTGTTCTCGGTAGAAGGGATCCTGAAGCACGACATTCCGCCCGAGTTGTCGGCCAAATACAAAATCTCGATCATCGATGTGAACAACCGCGAGTTGACCACCACGTCGACCCGCCCGCGCCTGCCGCGCGACATGTTCTACGATCTGCCGCTCGACCCACCGGGCCAGGGCATCTCGGTACGCGTTTACGCGTTCCCGCAGATGACCAACTTCACCAACAACACGCTGGTCTGGCTGGTGGCGGGCCTGTCGTGCTTCGTGTTGTGGAGCCTGTGGAGTTTGTGGAAACATACGCGGCAACGCTTCGAAGCGCAGCAGGCGCTCTATGCCGAAGCGTTCTTCCGCCGCGCGATGGAAAATTCGGTGCTGATCGGCATGCGCGTGCTCGACATGCACGGGCGCATCACACACGTGAACCCGGCGTTCTGCCGCATGACCGGCTGGGACGAAAGCGATCTGGTCGGCAAGAACGCGCCGTTCGCTTACTGGCCGCGCGACGCCTACCCTGAGATGCAACGCCAGCTCGACATGACGCTGCGCGGCAAGGCCCCCTCTTCGGGCTTCGAATTGCGGGTGCGCCGCAAAGACGGTTCGCTGTTCCATGCGCGGCTCTATGTCTCGCCCCTGATCGACAGCTCGGGACGCCAGACCGGCTGGATGTCGTCGATGACCGACATTACCGAGCCCAAGCGCGCGCGCGAAGAACTCGCTGCGGCGCACGAGCGCTTCACGACCGTGCTCGAAAGTCTCGACGCCGCCGTCTCGGTGCTGGCCGCCGACGAAGCCGAACTGCTGTTCGCCAACCGCTACTACCGCCACCTGTTCGGCATTCGCCCGGACGGCCATCTGGAATTGGCGGGCGGCGGGTTCGATAGCGCACAGGCGTCGTCCGATTCGATCGATATGGTGGATGCCTACGCGGGTCTGCCCGCTGCCGCGCTGACCGAAAGCACGGCCGATGCGCAGGAAGTCTACGTGCAGAGCATCCAGAAATGGTTCGAAGTGCGCCGCCAGTACATTCAGTGGGTGGACGGCCACCTTGCGCAGATGCAGATCGCGACGGACATCACGACCCGCAAGCAGGCGCAGGAACTCTCGCGTCAGCAGGACGAGAAGCTGCAGTTCACCAGCCGCCTGATGACGATGGGCGAAATGGCCTCCTCGCTCGCGCACGAACTGAACCAGCCGCTCGCCGCGATCAATAACTATTGCTCAGGAACGGTTGCGCTGGTTAAATCCGGTCGGACGACGCCTGACAATCTCTTGCCCGTGCTCGAGAAAACCGCCCAACAGGCGGTGCGGGCGGGCATGATCATCAAGCGCATTCGCGAGTTCGTGAAACGCAGCGAGCCGAAACGCCAGGCTACGCGCGTGGCCGATATCGTCGCGGACGCGGTGGGTCTCGCCGAACTCGAAGCGCGCAAGCGCAAGATTCGTATCGTCACCGATCTGCGCTCGCGCCTGCCGGTGATCTATGTCGATCCGGTTCTGATCGAGCAGGTGCTGGTGAACCTGCTGAAGAACGGCGTCGAGGCCATGCACGATGCGCGCCCGAATGCGGTCGACCCGGTGATTCGCGTGGTCGTGCGGCTGGAGGGCGGGTTTGTCTGCATCAGCGTCGTCGACCAGGGACCTGGCGTCGACGAAGCGACAGCCGAGCGTCTCTTTGAACCGTTTTACAGCACCAAGTCCGATGGTATGGGCATGGGGCTGAACATTTGCCGTTCGATTATCGAATCGCACCGCGGCCGTCTGTGGGTGGTCAACAACGTCGAATCCGACGGCCACATCACAGGCGCCACGTTCCATTGCAGTCTGCCTATTGGAGAGCCCGACGGCCCGAGCAACGGCGGGTCAGAGGCGCCGACACCACAAACCGTTACGGGAGAGCTATGAACAGCCCAGTCACCACACAGGAAACTGTCTTTGTCGTCGACGACGACGAGGCCGTGCGAGATTCGCTGCGCTGGCTGCTGGAGGCGAACGGCTACCGCGTGCAATGCTTCTCCAGCGCCGAGCAGTTCATCGACGCATGGCAGCCGCATACGCATCCGGGCCAGATCGCATGTCTGATTCTCGATGTGCGGATGTCCGGCATGAGCGGGCTCGAGTTGCAGGAACGCCTGATCGCCGACAACGCGTCGCTGCCGATCATCTTCGTGACCGGCCACGGCGACGTGCCGATGGCCGTGTCGACGATGAAAAAAGGCGCGATGGACTTCATCGAGAAACCGTTCGACGAAGCCGAACTGCGCAAGCTGGTCGAGCGCATGCTCGACAAGGCGCGCAGCGAAAGCACCAGCGTGCAGCAGCAACGCGCCGCCGCCGAACGTCTGGGCAAACTGACCGCGCGTGAGCACCAGGTGCTCGAGCGCATCATCGCCGGCCGTCTGAACAAGCAGATCGCCGACGACCTCGGCATCAGCATCAAGACGGTCGAAGCGCACCGCGCGAACATCATGGAAAAGCTCAACGTCAACACGGTCGCCGATCTGCTGCGCCTGGCGCTGTCGAACAAGCCGCAACCGGCGCAATAACAGTGAACCTCGCGACCGCTTCACACCCCACGGGTTGCGACTGAGTCTCAACGGCCGGACTGTCGAACAGTCCGGTCCGCTTCATCTCCTTCCTCCCTTCCCCCGCTTCGCAACAGCGGCGAGCGGCATGATTCGACGCGTCTGCGCCTGCGTCCGTCTTCCGTTAATCAATACGCATTAGTCAGCATGTGCTTACGTCGCGTGGCAATAACTTCTTTCCTCCGGCAAGATTGACAAGCTGCGCTGCGCCCCTTAATTTACACAGAACTCCTCAGCAGGAACCCTTGATGCCCGATAAACGCAGGACATGTGTGCTGTCGTTGTCATATGGGGCGTCGCCGAGCGGTGCGAAACAGTTAAGGTGGCTCGACCGCGTTGCTGAGGTACCTGTCATATCGAACGGTTCAAGCGAAGCTGAGCCGGCCTTTTTACTCGCTTCCTTCTCCATTCCATCGCGCCGAAGCAACGCAGCATGCGCCGCGTATTGACTTCGTGCGTCTAACGCAGCCGGGAGGATTTCATCGTGAAACGATCCGGAACACACCGTTCGCGTGTGTTGCTTGTTTGCGCCGCACTTGCGGGCGCACCACTCTTCGTCGGTCTGGTCACGCCGAGCGCGGTCTATGCGCAAAGCCCCACGAAAGTGTCGAACCAGCAACTCGATTCGCTGACCGCGCCCATCGCGCTCTATCCTGACGCTCTGCTCGCGCAGGTGCTGATGGCCGCCACCTTCCCGCAAGACGTGCAGGCCGCGGCGGAATGGTCGAAAGCGAACTCGAAACTGCAAGGCGACGACGCCGTCAAAGCAGTCGCGTCCGAGCCATGGGACCCGAGCGTTCAATCGCTGGTCGCCTTCCCGCAGGTCCTCGCGACAATGGCGTCGAAACCCGACTGGGTCGCGCAGCTCGGCAACGCTTTTCTCGCCCAGCCAAACGACGTGATGGATTCCGTGCAACGCTTGCGCAAACAGGCCCAGGCCGCCGGCAATCTGAAGACGAGTTCGCAGCAGAAGGTTGTGGTCGAGCAAAGCACGATTCAGATCGTGCCGGCCAATCCGCAAGTGGTGTACGTGCCGACGTATAACCCGACTGTCGTCTACGGTACGTGGCCCTATCCCGCCTACCCACCCGTGTATGTCCCGCCGCCGCCCGGTTATGCAATCGCCAGCGGTTTAGCTGCCGGTCTTGCGTTCGGCGCAGGTGTCGCCGTGGCCAATTCGCTGTGGGGCGGCTTCAACTGGAACACGCATGACGTCAATATCAACGTGAACCGGTACAACAACATCAATGTCAACAACCGGCTCAATGTGAATGGCAGCACCACGAACTGGAACCGCAACACCAACGTCAATCGCAACGTCAACAACGCGAATCTCAACCGCAACGTCAACAACAATCTCGGCGGTGCGCAGCGCGATGCCTATCGCGGCCGTGACGACGCCGCCCGTGCCCAGGCGCAGCAGACCTTGCAGAACCGCACCGGCCAGAATCTGAGCGGCAGCGCGAGCCAGCGCGTGCAGGGGATTCACCAGGGCGGCACGCAGAACGCCGATCTGCAAAACCGCGCGCAGAACGCCAATCGCGATAACGCGTTACGTGGCGCCGGCGACGGCAACGCCGCGCGGCAGGAGACGCAGCGCGGCGAGGCAAGCCGTAACGCGGCCGCGAATCGTTCCGGCAACGGCGGTTTCGGCGCCAACGGTGGTGGCCAGCAACGCACGGGCGGTGGCCTCGGTGCCAACGGCGGCGGCGTCCAGCGCGGCGGTGGCGGCGGCAGACTGGGCGGTGGCGGCGGCGGTGAGCGCCACCTCGGCCGCAACCGTTGAACGATCAGGAGGAGTCTCTGATGATTCGCTTATTTCCACACGGCGCCTTGCGCGCCCGCGTTCTAACGCTGGCCGTCGCCCTCGGCACGACCGGCACCCTGCTGGTGGCGCCGGTATTGCTGCTCGGCACAACCGCCGCACACGCGCAAGCGGTCTATCCCACTGCCGACGAAGCCGCCAATGCGTTCGCCGACGCCCTGGCCCGCAACGACGAAGGTGCGCTCAAACACGTGCTCGGCAACGATTTTCGTCGCTTCATTCCTGCCGAAGGAATCGGCGAGGACGACATCTACCAGTTCCTCGGCGCATGGTCGAAAGGGCATCAGATCGTCGAAGACCCGGTGACGACCAAGGGTCGCGCAACCGCGCATCTGGCAGTCGGCGACAGTGGCTGGACCTTGCCGATACCGCTCGTGCAGGCTGGCAAGGGTTGGCGTTTCGATCCGCCCGCCGCGCAGGACGAGATGCTGACGCGCCGCATCGGCCGCAACGAACGCGCGGCGATCCTGACCTCGCTCGCCTACCTCGACGCTCAAAACGACTATCACAACCTGACCCAGCACTACGCACAGCGCTTCGTCAGTACGGAGGGCCAGCACGACGGTCTGTATTGGGTGACGGCGCCTGGCGAAGCAGAAAGCCCGCTCGGACCACTCGCCGCCACCATGCCTAACGGCACCCTGCCGAAAGAGGCCTACCACGGCTATCACTACCGGATCCTGACGGCGCAAGGTCCGCACGCGAAGGGCGGTGCGCAGAACTACGTCGAGAACGGCGTGCTGACCAAAGGCTTCGGTCTGATCGCCTCGCCGGCCGAGTACGGCAAGACCGGCGTGATGAGCTTTATCGTTAATCAGGACGGTCAGGTCTATCAGAAGAACCTGGGACCACAGACCGCGCGTGCCGCGGCCGCCATTAAATCGTTCGACCCGGACGGTGGCTGGCAGCCGGTGCAGGAGTAAAGGAAGAGAGCGCTCGACGGCCGCGGCGGAGCGCAAGCCCGTCCGCGGCCGATCTACTTCCGGTTCTACGTCGGTGTCCAGCGCGGGTATCCAAGTTGACGTCCGCGCTGACGCCCACGCCTGCCGAGCAGGCCAGGCACTCGCCACCCGCGCTGCCATGGACGGCCGGAGGCAGCGCGACTCCGCCACGCTCCCGCACACCAGGAATCCGTGCATGGCACGCCGTGCCAGGCCGGTATAATGTCGGACTTTGCAGCGCTGCTTATCCCTGATTCGCGCCGCGCGCCTTTCATGTGCCGACCCGCTTCCGGTGAAAAGCGCCATCGCACGTGCCGCGCACGCGCCTGCGCCCTGCTCCGCTTTCCAAACCGCCCATCTCGACCGACCATGACAGCCAAACTGATCGACGGCCTAGCCCTTTCCAAGACCCTGCGCGCCGAAGTCGCTACCCGCGCCGCCGCCCTCACCGCCCGCGGGCATCAGCCGGGCCTCGCCGTCGTGCTGGTCGGCGACAATCCGGCCAGCGAAGTCTATGTGCGCAACAAGGTCAAGGCGTGCAATGACAACGGCCTCGGCTCGTCGTTCGACCGCTACCCGGCCGATCTGCCGGAAGCCGAGCTGCTGGCGCGCATCGACGAACTGAACCGCGATCCGCGTATCCACGGCATTCTGGTGCAACTGCCGCTGCCGCCGCATATCGATAGCCACAAGGTGATCGAGGCGATCGCCCCGGAAAAGGATGTCGACGGTTTTCACGTGGCCAATGCCGGCGCGCTGATGACCGGCCAACCGCTGTTCCGCCCGTGCACGCCGTACGGCGTCATGAAGATGCTGGCCGCTTATGAGATTCCGCTGCAAGGCGCGAACGCGGTGGTGATCGGCCGCTCGAACATCGTCGGCAAGCCGATGGCGCTGCTGCTGCTCGAAGCCGGCGCGACCGTCACGATCTGCCATAGCAAAACGCGCGATCTGGCCGCCCATACACGTCAAGCCGACGTGGTGGTCGCCGCCACCGGCCTGCGCAACATTCTCACGGCGGACATGGTGAAGCCGGGCGCAGCCGTGATCGACGTCGGCATGAATCGCGACGAAGCCGGCAAGCTGTGCGGCGATGTCGATTTTGCGGGTGTCAAGGACGTGGCCGGCTACATCACGCCGGTGCCGGGCGGCGTCGGCCCGATGACCATCACGATGCTGCTCGTCAACACGATCGAAGCCGCTGAGCGCGAAGCGGCAGCGCAAGGGTAACGCATCGAACTAACGCTGCGAACGCATGCCGTCGAAGCGGATTCGCCGGCATGCAAGGCGCCGGATGCGTGTCGCCATCCTTCCACGCCAAGCCCCGCCTTCAGCGCGCCGCCTGATCCCCTGTCGCCAGACCCGCGCCAAGCGACGTCTGCCGACGCGCCAGGCGCCCGCGGCACCACTTCAGCACCGGCTGCTCCAGGCAGTGCCAAGACAGCGCCGCGCACAGCAGGATGAACGGCGCGGCGATCAGCACCGCCGTCACATGGCTCAACTGCGGCGCGATATTCGCGACGCACTGCTGCACCATGAAGCCGTACAGATAAATCCCATACGAGTAATCGTGACGCGGCACGAAGCGCCGCAGGAGCGGTGACGTGCCCACCCACAGCACGCCGTAGACAAACGCCAGATAGAACAGCGGTTGAGCGCCGGCCGTGTCGCGGAACACCAGAAACACCATCGTCAATGCGAGCGCCGTCAGGCCGTTGATGCTGATCCGTTCGCGCCAGCCGTATAGCAGCATCCCCAGCATGAAAAACGGCTCCGGCCAGAACGAATAGCCGCCGGGCGTTTCGCTGAAGTCACGCAACCCGACCTGCAGATGCGGCAGATGCACGCGCAGAACGAACGCGGCGCAGCCGAGCGCCGCCGCCAGCGCCACGCCGCGCGCGCTGGACAGCAGCCCCAGCATGCCGGTCACCATCACGATCAGATAGCAGCGCACTTCGAGCGGCAGCGTCCACAGGGGCGCGCAGACGTCCACAGGAAAACGGTTGTGCTCGAATACGCCGGGCAGCGCCCAACCGGTTTTCAGCACGATGGTGGAGAAGTTGTCGAGGTTGGCCCACGTCATGCCGGAAGCGAAATAGTCGCGCAGCGGCAGTGTCGTCAACAGCGGCCCGAGGATGAACACGGTCACCAGCGAAGCGCCCGCCACCGCCGGCCACAGGCGCGCGATGCGCAACACGGCGAACCGGGGCACCGAGCGCTGCCGGTCGAAACTGGCGGTCACCAGCATGCCGCTCAGCAGAAAAAATGCGTAGACGCCGAGTGCGCCGAAGCCGTCGAAGCCGAGCGCGTTCTGGACCCAGTCCGTCGCGCCGTCGGGCGCCTGCAGCAGATACGAGTGGCCATACACGACGGCAATGGCGGCAAGAAGCCGCACGAGGTCGAAATTGTTGCCGTTGCGCGATAGAGCGTGCGAAAGCGGGTTCATCGATACCTCTTACGGAAAACGTCGCGGACGGGTAGTGACAGGCCAGAATGCGGCATGGCAGCAATTTGCACAGTTCGCTGCCGCACAGAGCGCCGCGCCATAGCGGGCGCGGCGAGTCGGGCGTAACCCAGCGGCGCATTCTCTCCGCCCAAACCGCCTGCAGCATTCGCTGCTCCCGCACACGGTCACGCCACATCTGATAATTTGTCTGCCGACGGATTGGAATCAGCGCGCCCTGCCCCAATAATGTCCATGTGGAGTGTCATCGGGGGCGTCATCGCGCGCGCCCGTCGATGCTCCGATTACCCGTTCACCCGCGTCAGACAGGAAGCCTTATGTCCACTACCCCCTCGAAGCACGACAATCCGCTCCTCGATTTCTCCGACCTGCCGCGCTTTGGCGAAATCCGCCCCGAACACGTCACGCCCGCCCTCGATGTTCTGCTCGCCGATGCAGCTGCCGCCGTCGAACGCGCCGCCCAGCCGATTACGCCCGCTTCGTGGGCCGACGTGGTCGAGCCGGTCGAGCGCGCCACCGAGCCGCTGTCGCGCGCCTGGAGCGTGGTCGGCCATCTGAACGCCGTGGCGGACACGCCGGAGCTGCGCGCCGTGTACGGCGAGAATCTGCCGCGCGTCACCGAATTCTGGTCGAGCGTCGGCCAGAATCTCGCGCTGTACGAGAAGTACAAGGCGCTGAACGCCAGCGACGATTTCGCTTCGCTGACCAGCGAGCGCAAGAAAATTCTCAGCAATGCGCTGCGCGATTTCCGCCTGTCGGGCGCGGAGTTGCCGGAAGACCAGAAACCGCATTTCGCCGAATTGCAGGAACGCCAGGCGGGGTTGTCGAAAGCGTTTTCGGATCACGTCCTCGATGCAACGAACGCGTACGCGTATGTCGTCGAAGCCGGCGATGAAGCACAAGTGGCCGGCCTGCCCGAAGACGCGATCGAAGCCGCGAAGGAAGCGGCCGAGCGCGAAGGCAAGACCGGCTACAAATTCACGCTGCACTTCCCGTCGTATTTCCCGGTGATGCAGTACTCGGAAAATCGCGCGATGCGCGAAACGATATACCGCGCGTATGTGACCCGGGCCTCCGAGCTCGGCCCGCAATACGGCGGCGGCAAGCCCGAGTGGGACAACACTCAGGTGCTCGCCGATCAGTTAAAGCTGCGCGCGGAAGAAGCGCACATGCTGGGTTACAACAACTTCGCCGAAGTCTCGCTCGCGCCCAAGATGGCTGAGTCGCCGGCGCAAGTGATGGCCTTCCTCGAAGACCTCGCCACGCGCGCGCGTCCGCACGCTGAACAGGACTGGAAGGAACTGCGCGAGTTTGCCGCGAACGAACTTGGCATGACCGACCTGCAGCCGTGGGACATGACGTTCGCCGCTGAGCGTCTGCGTCAGCAGCGCTATTCGTTCTCCGAAAACGAAGTCAAACAGTATTTCCCGGAAGACGCCGTATTCAAGGGTCTCTTCAAGGTCACCGAAACGCTGTTCAGCGTGCGCATCCGCCGCGATGAAGCTGCGGTATGGCATCCGGATGTGCGCTTTTTCCGTGTCGAGAATCAGGACGGCGGCCTCGTCGCGCAGTTCTATCTCGACCTGTATGCACGCGAAGGCAAGCGCGGCGGCGCATGGATGGACGACGCGCGCGGCCGTCACAAGCACACGCACGGCGGCGTGCAAACGCCGGTGGCGTATCTGACCTGCAACTTCTCGGCGCCGGTCGGCGGCAAGCCCGCCTGCTTCACGCATGATGAAGTGATCACTCTGTTCCATGAGTTCGGCCACGGGCTGCATCACATGCTCACGCGTGTCGATGAACTCGGCGTGTCAGGCATCAACGGCGTCGAGTGGGATGCGGTCGAACTGCCGTCGCAATTCATGGAGAACTTCTGCTGGGAGTGGGACGTGTTGAGCGACATGACCTCGCACGTCGAAACCGCGAAGCCGTTGCCGCGCGATCTGTTCGACAAGATGCTCGCCGCGAAGAATTTCCAGAGCGGTCTTGGCACGTTGCGCCAGATCGTTTTCTCGATGTTCGACATGCAACTGCATACCGGTTTTGATGCGTCCGGCACGAAGAACGCGACCGAACTCGCGAGCGAGATCAACGAGCGTTTCCATGTGGTGCCGCAAGCTTCGTTCTCGCGTTGGCCGAATACGTTCAGCCATATTTTCGCGGGCGGTTATGCCGCGGGTTACTACAGCTACAAGTGGGCGGAAGTGCTCTCCGCCGATGCGTATGCCGCGTTCGAAGAGGCGGCAAAGGCCGCGAGTGGCAGTGTGCTCGATCAGGCGACCGGCATGCGTTATCGCAAGGAGATTCTGGAAGTGGGCGGCAGCCGTCCCGCGATGGAATCGTTCAAGGCGTTCCGCGGCCGCGAGCCGAATATCGATGCCTTGTTGCGGCACAACGGCATGACGCCTGCCACGGCGCATTGATCGTGCGTTGAAGCATCAGTCGGCGTTGTAGATGGCGCCGACGCCGACAAAAAAGCCGGTGACTGAACTGCACCCCAAATCGTTGGACGCCCGTCCAGAGATTTGGGGTGTTTTCTCATGAGCAAGCACCGGCTTTTTTCATTCGCGCGCACGTTTGCTGTGCGCTGCGGCTAACTGCGATGCAGTTTGAAATCCACCTGCACGGGACGCCCTTCCAGCGACAACGCAGCGCGCGCAGCAGGCGCACGGCTCACCACCTTGCCGCGGCTCACCACCGCTAGCCGCGCGGCGCGCAAGCGGATCGCTTCGACCGGATCGCGTGCGTCGAGCAGCACGAGATTGGCGGCACTTCCCGGCGCGATGCCGTAGCCTTCCAGACCGAGAATACGCGCGGCATTCACCGTGACCGCGTCGAAGCACGCATGCATGCCGTCGACGCCTGTCATCTGCGCAACATGCAAGCCCATGTGCGCAACTTCGAGCATGTCGCCCGAGCCGAGGCTATACCACGGGTCCATCACGCAATCGTGACCGAACGCGACGTTGATGCCCGCCGCCATCATCTCCGGTACGCGTGTCATGCCGCGCCGTTTCGGATAGGTGTCGCTGCGGCCTTGCAGCGTGATGTTGATCAGCGGATTGGCGATTGCCGCGACGCCCGACTCGCGCATCAGCGGCAAGAGCTTGCTGACGTAGTAGTTGTCCATCGAATGCATCGAGGTCAGATGAGAACCGGTGACGCGCCCATGCAAGCCAAGCCGGTGCGTTTCGGCCGCGAGCGTTTCGATATGGCGCGACATCGGATCGTCCGATTCGTCGCAATGCATGTCGACGCGCAAGCCCTGCTCCGCCGCGAACTCGCACAGCATGCGCACGGACTGCGCACCGTCGGCCATCGTGCGTTCGAAATGCGGAATCCCGCCGACCACGTCGACGCCCATCGCAATCGCACGCTTGAGATTGTCGAATGCGCCGGCGCTGCGCAAGACGCCGTCCTGGGGAAACGCGACCAGTTGCAGATCGAGATACGGTGCGACGCGGCGCTTCACTTCAACCAGCGCCTCGACCGCGAGCAAGCGCGGATCGCACACATCCACGTGGCTGCGAATCGCCAGCAGACCGCGCGCGACGGCCCAGTCGCAATACTGCAGCGCGCGCTCGATCAGCGCCTCCTGGGTGAGGTGCGGCTTCAGTTCGCCCCACAGCGCGATGCCTTCCAGCAAAGTGCCCGACGCGTTCACGCGGGGTAGACCGTACGACAGCGTCGCGTCCATGTGGAAATGCGGATCGACGAATGGCGGCGTGACGAGCGAACCGGCAGCATCGATTTCTTCGCGCGCGCTCGCGGCCAGATTCGGTTCGACGGCGACGATGCGGCCCGCTTCGATGCCGATGTCGATCGGCTGCTTGTGTTGCTTCTGCTGTGATGTCGCGCTCGGCGGCAGCATCGCGCGGCGGATGATCAGATCCATGGTTCGCTCCCTGTTGACCGCTCTTTGACTGGTTACGATTCTATCGGTGTCAGAAAGTGCGTGGCTGCGTTTTAACAATACGCCGTACCGGTGGGCAGAGGGGAATCCGTACCGGCTACGGGCAATGACGCCCGCCTATACTCGGTTTTCCACACGTTCGACGTCTGGCGTTAGGCTTCGGCCTTCTCCGTCGACGCACAACGGCCCACATCATCCACCCACGGAGCAAGATTATGAAAACCATCGGCGTGATCGGCGGCATGAGTTGGGAATCGTCCGCCGAGTACTACACGCTCATGAACCGCCACGCCAAGGCGCGCCTCGGCGGCCATCACAACGCCCGCAGCCTGATGGTGACGGTCGACTTCGCGTCGATCGAGGCCAACCAGCGCGCGGGCGACTGGACCGCGCTCGGCAAACAGATGGCCGACGCCGCACGTCAACTCGAACGCGGCGGCGCCGATCTGGTGATACTGGCGACCAATACGATGCACCGCGTGTGTGAATCGATCGAGCAGGCGATCGACGTGCCCTTCCTGCACATCGCCGATCCGACCGGTAGCGCGCTGCGCGCCGCAGGCATCACGCGGGTGGGTTTGCTGGGTACACGCTACACGATGGAGCAGACGTTCTACACGGGGCGCTTACGCGAGCGCTACGAGCTCGAGACGCTGGTTCCTGATGAAGCCGAACGCGCGAATGTGCACCGCATCATCTACGACGAGCTGTGCCACGGCAAAGTCAATGACGCCTCGCGTGCGGTGTATCAACGCGTGATCGAAAACCTGGCTGCGCGTGGTGCGCAGGCAGTGATTCTCGGCTGCACGGAAATCACCTTGCTGATCAAACCGGAAGATTCGGCGTTACGCGTGTTCGATACGGCGGCGTTGCATGCGCAAGCTGCAGTGGAATGGGCGATCGGGTTGGACTGAATGCAGGACTGAAGGCAAGCGCGTGTGGTCCGTGCTCGCGTGTGGCCCGTGCATGAAACAGGACGCGCCAGAAGTTAAAAAGCCCGCTTAGCTTGCGCTAGCGGGCTTTCAACAAAACTTGGTTGCGGGGGTAGGATTTGAACCTACGACCTTCGGGTTATGAGCCCGACGAGCTGCCAGACTGCTCCACCCCGCGTCAGAGAAAAAGAGTATATCGGGCCGTTCGCGAAACGTCAAACAATCGGATGAAATAATTTCAAATGAGGTGTGCGGCGCGTATCCGCTGCTCATTCAGCAAGTAGCCAGGGGACTCAGAGATCCTCGACCGTCGAGCCTTCGACTTTGCCGTCGATGATGTCCGCGCCGTACTGACTCGCGCTGCGTTTCGCGACGCCGAAATCGGAGAACGTGGACGGCAGCACGAGACGAAATACGCGGCTTGCCTTCGAGCCGCTGATCGCGCCCGGCCGGCAGACGCGTACCGCAACGTCGTAGCCTTCGGCATGACGCTTGTGACCGTCGAACTTGTCGAACTGCCGCGAAAACACCAGCGGATGCACTTCGAAGTCCTTATAAAGGGCAGGATAAAGTTGGGCCATGATGAATCCCCGATGCGCGTCAATGTGATCCCACTATACGCTGCGGCATGGCGGGATCGGGCTTTTATTTTTCCCGGCCGTCGAGGCATTTTTCGCCGTCGCGCGTCTCGCGCGATAAGATGCGGGACTATTGGAATTGACCCGATCCTGCCAATCCGAATTCGGGTCGCCAGAAGGGCAGCTAACGCAAAATAAAGCAGGAACGCGGGGCCAGTGCCCCACAAAGCCTTGCCCAGCAAGAATGTGAGAAATTCATGAAAATCGCCACCTGGAACGTCAACTCCCTCAAAGTCCGCCTGCAGCACGTCATCGACTGGCTCGAAACCAGTCAAACGGATGTGCTGTGCCTGCAGGAACTGAAGCTGACCGACGACAAATTCCCCCGCGCCGAACTCGAAGAGAAAGGCTACCGGAGCTGGTTCGCGGGCCAGAAGACCTATAACGGCGTCGGCATCCTGGTGCGCGACGGCCTGAACGTCGACGAAAGCAGCATCGTGCGCAATATCCCCGGTTTTGAGGACCCGCAGCAACGCGTGATCGCCGCGACCGTCGAGGGCGTGCGCATCATCTCCGCTTACTTCCCGAACGGTCAGGCGCCCGGCACCGACAAATTCGCCTACAAGCTGCGCTGGCTCGCCGCGCTGCACGACTGGATCGCGAGCGAAATGGCGCTGTATCCGAAGCTCGCGCTGCTCGGCGACTACAACATCGCGCCGGACGATCGCGACGTGCACGATCCGAAAGCGTGGGAAGGCCAGAATCTGGTGTCGCCCGAAGAGCGCGGCGAGTTCGTGCGGCTGATCGAACTCGGTCTCGTCGACGCGTTCCGCCAGTTCGAGCAGCCGGAAAAGATCTACTCGTGGTGGGACTACCGGATGATGGCGTTCCGCCGCAATGCGGGGCTGCGTATCGACCACATTCTGCTGTCGAAAGCGCTGGCCGACGCGTGCGCGTCCTGCGATGTCGACAAGGTGCCGCGCAAGTGGGAGCAGCCGTCGGACCACGCACCGGTCGTCGCGCAGATCGGCTGAACGGCGCCGCAAGCGAGGCCTCGAACAGGGCTTCGCCGGGCGCTTAAGCGAATACGCTAAACGAGTCTTTCAGCGGGACGGCAGTCAGCTTCGTTTCAAAGGCCTACGCCGGCCCACTCAGGCAGCGCGACAAGAACTCGAACACCATCGCGTCATGCCCGGCCTGCTCCAGCTCATCGGAGCCGCCGTGGCCCCCTTCCGTGTTCTCCCGATACCAGACCCTTTCCGCACCCAGCGCCTGCATCCGCGCGGCCATCTTGCGCGCGTGTCCGGGGTGCACACGGTCGTCGGCTGTCGACGTTGTGAACAGCACGGGCGGATAGGCCACGTCTCCACTGACGCGGTGATACGGCGAGTAAGCCGCCAGCACGCGTGCTTCGTCGGGTTCGTCCGGATCGCCGTATTCATCGATCCATGACGCGCCCGCGTGCAGCAGGTGATAGCGGCTCATGTCGAGCAGCGGCACCTCGCAGACCACGGCGCCAAACAGCTCGGGCCGCTGCACCATGCACGCCGCGACCAGCAGGCCGCCATTACTGCCGCCCTGAATGCCGAGTTGCGCTGCGCTGGTCACGCCCGTGCTGATGAGTGCTTCCGCCACCGCGATGAAATCGTCGAACGCGCGCTGCCGATGCTCGCCCTGCGCCGCCGTATGCCACTGCGTGCCGAACTCGCCGCCGCCGCGAATATGCGCGACTACGTACACGCCACCTCGCTCCAGCCAGCCGATGCCCTGTCCGGTGAGATAACTCGGCAGCAACGGAATTGCAAAGCCGCCATAACCGTTGAGCAGGCATGGGCGCGCTTGCTCATTGGTTTGCTCTCGCGTCGGTTGCGCCTTCTGACCTTGCACAGCGTTTTGTGCCACCCGAGGTCCGATCACCGCGTATGGTACCCGCGTGCCGTCCGCGGACACCGCGTGCCCATGCGTCACTGCGAACGGCGTCGCATCGAACTGAGTCGGCCAGCGATCGAGCAACTCCCAATGGGTCAGGTCGTCGTGGGCAAGATCGGTGAGCCAGTATGCAGGCGGCTGCAAATAATCGTCGGTGTCGACAAACACTTCGTCGTTCAACGTCGGCTCGACGGGTGAGACGTCGGCCTGCACACCGTCGCGCGACGGAAAGACGCGTTGATGCCAATGCCAGGTCTGATCGGCCGCTTGCGACGGGATCCACAGCGAGGTCTTGCTCTGCACATCGTCCAGGTACGACACGATCAGATGATTGCGCGTGTGTGTCCACTCGCAGGCGGAGGTTTGCGACGTCGGCGTGAAAAGCGGCACCACGTCACGCTCGCCACGCAAGAACGCGTCTTCGCGAACCGCCAGCAACGCGCCGCCCGGATAGCGCACACCATTGCAGTCCCAATCGAGGCGCGGCTCGAGCAGCAGCCAGCCCTGCCAGCCGCCGACCGCGACGTGCGACGGCACGTCGAACTGCCGCCAGGCAGCGGCACCAATGGCACCGTTGGCACCATTAGCAGCACTGGCCACCTCGGCTGCATTCGCACCTTCCGCAGTGCCCTTGGCGCCATCGAGGTAGTACGTATGCGAATCGAAGAAATCGACGCTGCTCACCACGGTGTGGCGCTGCTCGATCGGATCGTAGTGGGCCTCCACGCCGATGTCGCCGAACGCGCCTTTGAAGACCACCGGCGCGTCGGCCAGCGCACTGCCCCGCGTCCAGCGCCGCACTTCGCGCGGATAGCCGGAGCGCGTCAGCGTCTTGCGGCCGTTGTCCCAGCCGACATAGAGCGTATCCCGGTCGATCCACGAAGCCGTGTGCTTGCCGGCCTTCGCGATCACAAAACCATCGTCAACGAACCGTTGCGCGTCGATATCGAACTCGCGTACCACCAGCGCGTCCGAGCCGCCCGGCGACAGCGTGATCAGCGCGCGGTCGCCGTCCGGATAAAGAATGTCGAGTTCGACACAGACCCATGGCGTGCCTTCGGCCGCACCGAGCGCGTCGAAATCGAGCAGGTTTTGCCAGACGGGCGCACCACTGCGCCAGGCCGCCCACGTCGTACGCCGCCAGATGCCTTTGGGATTGCGTTCGTCCTGCCACAGATCGTAGGCCCAGTCCTTCCAGCGATCGGGGATGACCGGACGCTCGCGCGGCAGATAAGCGTCGGCAAGCCGCTGTTTGAGCGACTCGAATGCCGCGTTGCTGCACCATGCGGCGCGCGTGCGGGCGTTCTGCCCTTCGACCCACGCAAGCGCGTCAGGGTCGTCTAGCGCTTCGAGCGACAGAAAGGGATCGGGGGAAAGCGGCCAGGAGAAAGGAGCGGGAGAAGCGGGCATCGTCAGCTGTCGAATGAAAACAGCGTTGATTATGCCTTGCGGGAGCCCGAGGGCCGTTGATGCGCCGTGCCGGAGTGGCTGAACGTGCCGGTGAAGGCGCAGCCGACGGGGCGGTTTATGGGGCTGTCCAGGACGCGGCCTGACGACCGGCCTAATAAGTGCTCCACGCGACAACTCTGGCGGGGCAGCCTGATGGGTGTCCCAAACGACAACTGCCGGGGCGGCTGGCAAGCCGCCCCGGCAGACCCTGTAACGTTCAGGGCTCGAGGTTGAGTTCCTGAATCTTGCGCGTAATCGTATTGCGGCCAATGCCGAGGCGCTCCGCCGCCTCCACCTTGCGTCCTCGCGTGAAATCCAGCGCCTCGCGAATCACCGCCGCTTCGAAACGGCGCGCGAGTTCATCCATGACGTCGGCTGCATTCTCGCGCAGCATCCGCGCGACTTCAGTGCGCAAGCCACCCTCCCAGGCGCTGACGGTCGACGCGACCGGCAGGCCGGCAACGGTACCCGGATGCGGGGCCGCGCTAGCGCCGTTGATCGGCGCACCACTGGCGAGGCCTCCGTCACCCGTGCCGATCACGCCACTGCCACCGCCCGCGAGATCAGTCACGCCGGCTTGCGCGGGACCCAGATCGGGCGGCAAGTCCTTGATCTCGATGGTCTGCGCCGGCGCCATCACCGTCAGCCAGTTGGCAAGATTCTCCAGTTGGCGCACATTGCCTGGAAACGGCAGCGAGGCCAGATACGCGAGTGCATCTTCGGACACGCGTTTCGACTCCACACCCAGATCGCGCGCACTCTTTTGCAGGAAGTGGCGCGTGAGCAGCGGAATGTCTTCGCTGCGCTCGCGCAAGGCCGGCAGGCGCAAGCGGATCACATTGAGCCGGTGATACAAGTCCTCGCGGAACAGGCCCTGACGCACGCGCGATTCGAGGTTCTGGTGCGTCGCCGCGATCACGCGCACGTTGGCGCGCAACGGATTGTGCCCGCCGACGCGATAGAACTGCCCGTCTGAGAGCACACGCAACAGACGTGTCTGCAAATCGAACGGCATGTCGCCGATTTCATCGAGAAACAGCGTGCCGTTCTCAGCCTGCTCGAAGCGCCCCTGACGCATGGCCTGCGCGCCGGTGAACGCACCGCGCTCGTGACCGAACAGTTCGGATTCCAGCAGATCCTTCGGAATCGCCGCCGTGTTCAGCGCGATGAAGGGACCGTTCGCGCGTGGGCTATGTCGGTGCAAGGCGCGCGCAACCAGTTCCTTACCGGTGCCTGATTCGCCGGTAATGAGCACGGTGGCCGAAGAATGCGACAGCCTGCCGATCGCGCGAAACATGTCCTGCATCGCCGGCGCCTGACCGAGCATTTCCGGCGCTTCGGCGACGCGGTCGTCCCACGTCTGTTCGCCGCGCATGCTCTCGTCCACCGCGCGGCGGATCAACTCGACCGCCTTGTCGACGTCGAACGGTTTGGCGAGGTATTCGAACGCGCCGCCCTGGAATGCGGCGACCGCGCTGTCCAGGTCCGAGAACGCCGTCATGATGATGACGGGCAAGCCCGGCACTTTGTCACGGACGGTTTGCAGCAATTCGAGGCCGGAGCCGCCAGGCATCCGGATGTCGGACACCAGCACCTGCGGGCTGTCATGATCGAGCGCCGCGGAAGCCTCGCGCACGTTCGCGAAGCTGCGTGTCGCGAAGTTTTCGCGAGCGAGCGCTTTTTCGAGCACCCAGCGAATCGATTGATCGTCGTCTACTATCCAGATCGGCTTCATATAGGTCGGTCAGAAGTCTTGATAAGCTTGTGGTGTTAGCAGTCGAGCGGCAGCAGAATCTGAAACTCGGTGTGGCCCGGCCGGCTGTCCACCTCGATCAGTCCGTCGTGTTGTTGCACGAAGGTCTGCGCGAGCGTCAAACCGAGACCGCTGCCGTCCTCGCGCCCCGACACGAGCGGATAGAAAATGCGGTCACGGATTTCCTCGGGAATGCCTGGGCCGTTGTCAGTGATATGCAAGTCCAGTGCCAGCTTACATAAGCGTTTCGACACAGTGATCTTGCGCGCAATGCGAGTACGCAATTCGATGCGCGCGTCGCCTTGCGAGATACGTTCACGCAGTGCTTCCGCAGCATTACGCACGATGTTCAGCAGCGCCTGGATCAGTTGCTCCTTGTCGCCGCGGAGGTCCGGCACGCTCACGTCGTAATCGCGCTCGATCGTGAGTCCGCGCGGAAACTCCGCGAGAATCACCTGACGCACGCGCTCGCACACCTCGTGAATATTCACGTCGCCGACGATATGCGGATGACGGTGCGGCTCCAGCAAGCGATCGACCAGCGTTTGCAGCCGGTCCGATTCCTTGATGATGACCTGCGTGTACTCGCGCAACTCGTCACGCTGACGCTCGCCGAGTTCGAACTCGAGCAGTTGCGCCGCGCCGCGAATCCCGCCGAGCGGGTTCTTGATCTCGTGCGCGAGATTACGGATCAGTTGTTTGTTGACGGCCGTGAGGTCGTTGATGCGCTCCTCACGGTCAGAGCGCAAATGCCGCTCGTTCTCGAACAGTTCGAGCAGCACATAGTCCGGCACGCTCTCCAGAAAACCGACGATCGCATGCACATGCAGCGGCTCGTGGCCCGGTCGCTCGAGTACGGCGTCCAGATGTGTCGCGTGAAAACGGTGGGCAGCGATCGCGGAGATGGTCGCAACCAGTTCATCGGCATTCGAGAAGATGTCCTGCCAGGCCATCTGCGTCAGTTGCTTGCGCGACAGCTCAAGCATCGATTCAGCCGACGGGTTCGCAAACACCACACGCAGCGTGCGCTTGTCGAGCACCAGCACGACCGTCGGCAATGCCTCGAAGCCCGGCAGCAAGCCGGAACTCACGAGCTGAGCGTTGTCCGAGAGCGTCTGCTCGTGCCCTTTCCTTGCCTTCATCAGATTCTTCAGAACCATCTTGCAGTCTGGCCGATAGGAGATGGTGATAAATCAGGTGTACCGCTTATGGTCCAACTTACTCAACTTACTGTCCTGCTTCTTTGCCCCCCACACCGCACAACACGTTGCGAGTGGACACATTCGCGTCTAACAAAAAAGGGACGGCGCCGCCGTCCCTTCGTGACCGATCGCGAGCGTCGGGCAAAGCGCTTCGCCGTTTGAAGGGCGAAGCGCCATTGCCGCTTACAGCGAGTAGTACATTTCGAATTCGATCGGGTGCACCGACTGACGATAGCGTTGCAGCTCGCCCGTCTTCAGTTCGATGTACGCGTCGAGCATCGAATCCGTGAACACGCCACCGCGCGTCAGGAACTCGCGGTCTGCATCGAGTGCGTCCAGCGCCTGGTCGAGGCCGGCACACACGGTCGGGATCTTTGCATCCTCTTCCGGCGGCAGGTCGTACAGGTTCTTGTCGGCAGCTTCGCCCGGGTGAATCTTGTTCTGCACGCCGTCCAGACCCGCCATCATCAGCGCGGAGAAGCACAGGTACGGATTCGCCATCGGATCCGGGAAACGCGTTTCGATACGGCGGCCCTTCGGGTTCGACACGTGCGGAATGCGGATCGACGCCGAACGGTTGCGAGCCGAGTAAGCCAGCTTCACCGGTGCTTCGAAGTGCGGCACGAGGCGCTTGTACGAGTTCGTCGACGGGTTCGTGATCGCGTTCAGCGCGCGAGCATGCTTGATGATGCCGCCGATGTAGAACAGCGCGAATTCCGACAGACCTGCGTAACCGTTGCCTGCGAACAGGTTCGTGCCGTCTTTCCAGATCGACTGGTGAACGTGCATGCCCGAACCGTTATCGCCAACCACCGGCTTCGGCATGAACGTTGCCGTCTTGCCGTACGTGTGCGCGACGTTGTGAATGATGTACTTCATCTGCTGCAGCCAGTCGGCGCGTTGCACCAGCGTCGAGAACTTCGTGCCGATTTCGTTCTGGCCCTGGCCCGCGACTTCGTGGTGATGCACTTCGACCGGGATGCCGATCTGTTCGAGCAACAGACACATTTCCGAACGGATGTCCTGGAACGTGTCGACCGGAGCGACCGGGAAGTAGCCGCCCTTCGTGCCCGGACGGTGACCGGTGTTGCCGCCTTCGAAGTCCATCGACGACGACCACGGTGCTTCTTCCGAACCGATCTTGACGAACGTACCCGACTGGTCCGTGCCCCACTTGATCGAGTCGAAAATGAAGAATTCCGGTTCCGGACCGAAGAAGGCCGTGTCGCCGAGGCCCGTGCTCTTCAGGTACGCTTCAGCGCGCTTGGCGAGCGAACGCGGGTCGCGCTCGTAGCCCTTGCCGTCAGCCGGTTCGACGACGTCGCAAGTCAAGACGAGGGTCGACTCTTCGTAGAACGGGTCGATGAAGGCGGTGTTCGCGTCCGGAATCAGCAACATGTCCGAAGCTTCAATACCCTTCCAGCCGGCAATCGACGAACCGTCAAACGCATGGCCGCTTTCGAACTTGTCTTCATCGAATGCCGACACCGGCACCGAAACGTGTTGCTCTTTGCCGCGCGTGTCGGTGAAACGGAAGTCGACAAACTTGACGTCTTCGTCTTTGACGAGTTGAACGACGTCGGCCACGGATTTACTCATAACCTATCTCCTGATTAACGAATTCGGCGGATTCAGCCGCCGCCCAATCTAGCTGACCCGCTCCGGCACGTCCACCCCTGGATCGTTGAGGGTGAACATAAAGACCTGCTGGAACAAATCGATCGGCACCAATAAAGCAGCTTCTGTGCCATGTATGCGCCAACCCGGCGCAAAACCACACTGCGCGCGCGTTTGCAGGGAATGAGCGCACCGAACAGCATGCAGCCCCGAAATCTTTGCGCCGCATAACGCACCGAGTTAGTGCATCCGCAAAATAGGTAACGGGAGACATCTCTATTTTGGTGCATTTATGGAAATATGCACCACTATTGAGCGTCCCTCCCTTTACTTCGTGTGGACCGGGCACCGCCTCTGACCCGCATGCGCACTGCACGCAGCGCGCTAGAATGATCATTTGGTCCGAAAGAGGTTTGCGCTCATGAGCACGCTCGAACAGTTGTACGCCCAGGCGGACAAGCGCCGCACCGAGAACCAGTTGCCCTATGCAGGCGCAATATCGCCCGCCGAGGCGTTCGAACTGCTGCAACTCGATCCGCGCACGCGTCTCGTCGACGTGCGCACCCGCGCCGAACTCGATTGGGTCGGCCGCCCGGTTATCGGCGACGGGCAATACGTGCATGTGGAATGGACGCGCTATCCGGGCGCCGTGCCGAACCAGGAATTCCTTCAGCAACTGAGCCAGGCTGCCTCGCCCGATACGCCGGTGCTGTTTTTGTGCCGCAGCGCCGCGCGCTCGAAACTCGCCGCGATCGCCGCCACCCAGGCGGGCTACCCCAAGGCGTACGACCTGCTGGAAGGCTTCGAAGGCGATAAGGACGGCCAAGGGCATCGGAAGACGGTGTCGGGCTGGTGCTTTCGCGGGTTGCCTTGGATCGGCGCCTGATTGCTGGCGGCTTACCTGCCTGAGCGGTTGCCCGCTCAGTTGCTCAGTTGCTCAGTTGCTCAGTTGCTCAGTTGCTCAGTTGCTCAGTTGCTGCTGGCCGCTTCAGCGGCACCTGCGTGCGCGTAACGCCCGCGGCGCGGTACAACGAATCGCGTTCGCCAGCAGCGCGTGCAAGCCGACGCGAGTGGACACGCGATGTCCCTCCGCAGGTTAGACGGGTCGATTAAATGCATCGTCGGCGCTGCATGTGACAGGCCGATGATGCGTTGACTCTTAACTTTTAGGTCAGACACGGGCGCAAGCGCGCCCGAACAAAGACTGGCGTATGCGGCGACGAAACCCCGGCTCGACCAGAGCTCAATGGCCGCTCAATCACGGCTCAATCATCGCTTAAGCGCGCGGTTTAGCCGCAGCCGCCTCCGGCTCGACGATATCGCCGCCCAGCAGGTGCACCCCTTCGCGCAGCTTCACGAAGGCCGCCGCCACCGCTTCCGGTTCGCCCTTCACACCCAGATCGATGTGATGCCGCGCATACACGCCGCCGCGCTCCGCATCGCCGACGCTCGGCAGGCTGAACACCCGTACGCCCGGAAAATCGTGTTCGATCTTTTCCATCAATGGCGTCACGCGCGATTCCGGCAGCTCGAAGACCAGCAATGACTTCTCCGCGTGCGGCGTTGCATGATGCAGATGTGCATACTGGGTATCAAGCACCCACTCGATCATCGGCCACGCCATCACCGGGAAGCCCGGCACAAAGTGGTGATGTCTGATCGAGAAGCCCGGGATCTTGTTGTAGCCGTTTGGAATGATCGATGCACCCTGCGGATACGTGCCCATATTCAGGCGATGCCGGTTCTCAGGCGAATTCAGATCGAGCGGCGTAGCCGCGTTCGCCGGATACATATCGCGAATGCGCTCCTGAATCAGCTTCGCAGCCTCCGGATGCAACTCGAGCGGCACGCCGAGCGCCGCTGCCGCGCACTGGCGGGTGTGATCGTCCGGCGTGGCGCCAATGCCACCCGTGGAAAACACGATGTCGCCCGACGCGAACGTGCGTCGCAGCGCTGCCGTGATGCGCTCCGGCTCGTCGCCGATGTATTCCGCCCAGCCGAGCGACAGCCCGCGCGCGCCCAGCAACTCGATGACCTTCGGCAGATGTTTGTCGATACGCCTGCCCGACAGGATTTCGTCGCCGATGATGATGACGCCAAATGCCATTGCCGCCTCTTTTGCCTAGTCAGTAATATCAGTAGGGAACCGGCGCCGCGTTCCGCGGGCCGTGCTCTTCCGCACGCATGCGCTGCAGCGCGCGCAAACAGTAATAGCCGAACCACAGCGCCGAAAACACAAGGATGAACGCGTAGATCCAGATCGTCACCGCGGTGATCACCGGGAACAGCACGATCAGCCACACCGACGACGCCCACAGCAGCGTCGGCAGCGACCCCAACAGTCCGCTGGCGATGCCGATCAACAACAGCGGCAACCGGAAGCGCTTCACCAGCGCGCGCCGCTCGTCACGCGTGGCATGCAGCGCGAGTGCGTCGTAACTCATTACGCGATACGTCAGCCAGCCCCACAGGAGCGGCGGAATCAGCGCAAAAAACGGCGGCACCAGCCAGAGCGGCAACGTGACGATCAGCAGCACGAGACAGACCAGCGTGGTCCACAACGCCTGACCGAGGCTACCGTACCACGTTCCGCCCCGGCGCATTTCAAGGCTGGCAAACTGCCGTGCAGAGAGAAAGCGGATCACTGCCGGCATCGACAAGGTGGCGATTAACAGCAACACCGTGACGACGATCAACGGAATCGCCATCGCGATCACAATGAACGGCGCGATCGCCGCGTGCAGCGCCGAAAAACCGAGCCAGTCGAACAGACGATAAAGCGTGACCGTGAACGACCAGCTTTCGAGCCACGTGCGGGTCGTGCCAATCAGCGTCTGCCAGGAAAACCACAGGATCACGCCCCACCCGACCGTTGCCGCCAGAAACGGCAGGAAGGTCAGCCAGAGCATGCGCGGGTGGAGCGCGCTTGCGAGCGCGCGCCCAAACGAGCGCAACAGATCATTCATGCGAGCCAGTGCCGGTGAACGAAACGATGGAAAAAGGAGAAAAGCGCGACACCCAGGCCGCGAGGCCCGGGTCGCACACGCAAACGTGAACAGGATAAACCACGTGACGCGCCGCCGGGAAAACCGACGGCGTGGGAAGAAGAATGCTCAAACTGAGGCGGCGTCGCTGCCTTCGGTGCGACGCTTAGGCGTTAGCCGCCCGGCGATGCGCACGAAGGCGAGCCAGTGCTGCGCCCAGAAACCGTCACCGTAGCGCCGGCCTTCGAGTTGGTCGCGGATGCCGGTCGGCTCCATTTCGCGGCTCCACGACACGCTGCCGAACAGCATGTCCCACCACGGGAACAGCACGCCGAAATTGCAACCGTACTTCAGGCCTTCGTGGCCATAGCCGATCGCATGGTGACGGCGATGGAAAGTCGGACTGACCAGCAGCCGCTCGCCGAGCCAGCCGAAGTACAGCCGGATGTTCGCGTGCTGCACGCTCTGCGCCAGGTTCGTGATCGCCACCAGCACGACGAATTGCGACGGCGGTACGCCGATCACCAGCGCGATCACCGCGAAGAACGACGCTTGCAGCAAATCGTCGAGCAGATGGTTACGATCGTCGGACCACAGCGACATCTGTTGCTGGCTGTGATGCACGGCGTGCAATTCCCACCACACGCCAATCCGATGTTCCCAGCGGTGGTACCAGTACCCGGCAAAATCGAGTACCAGCAGATACATCACGAACGTGACGAGCGGCTGCGTGGTGACGCCCGGCCACAGATTGTCGAAATCGATATTCGAGATGTTGTGCAGCCGCAGCCAGGCCTGCACGTTGTCGAAGAACGGCTGGAGCGCGAAAAAGAAGAACAGGTTGAGGATGCCGAGCTTGGCGATCCACGTGTAAATCACGTCGACCCGAACCGCCTTGCGGTTTTCCCACTGCTCCACCGGACGGAGCGCCTCGAGCGGGCGCAGGATCGCGTACATCGCCAGCACCTCGAAGACGCCCACAATCACCCAATACAGCGCGTCGTAGGTATCTTCGTCGTAGCCCATCAGATCGAAGCGGAACAGCAAAGGCTGCACCACGTCGACGTACAGCAGCGTCTGCACGGCTGAGACGAAGCTGTCGAGGGAAGAAAAAATCAGATGGAACATGGTGCTGCCCGGTTACTTCATGCCTGACGGTTTGCTCATGACAGCTTCAAGCGCCGTTCGACGCCGTGACCGGCGCGCGATTGAAGAAATAGATACCGTGCGGCGAACGGCCGACGGCAATCGTCTGGATCAGCTTACGCGTGTTCAGGTCGATGATGCCGACGTGCTTCGCGAAGCGGAAAGTCACCCACAGATAGCGCTTGTCGGCGGACAGTTCCATGTCGTCCGGCCCCGGCATCAAACCGGTGATATCGCCGACATTGGTGAGCGTGTCTTCGTCGATGATGCTGATTGTGCTCGCGACGCGGTTCGATACCGCCACGTGCTTGCCATCAGCCAGCGAGCGGAAGTTGTGCGCGCCCTTGCCTGTCTGGATCGTCTTGACGATTTTCTGGTTGCGCCAGTCGACCACCGCGACGTAATCCGCCCCGGTCATGCCGATCAGCAGGTACTTCTCGCCCGGCGTCATCCACAGGCCGGCCGGCACCTTGCCGACCTTCATCTTCCACTTAACGGTTTGCGTGGCCAGATCGATCGCGGCCAGTTCGCCCGAAACCTGCAGCGTGACGAAAACTGTCTTGCTGTCATTGGTGAACGCCATGTGGCTCGGCATCACTGCGAGCGGCAGTCGCGAGGCCAGCGTCATCTGGTTCTTCTGGCTGTCGTAATGATAGATGTCGAGGCGGTCCAGGCGAAGCCCGGTGGTGACGAGCCACTTGCGGTCGGGCGAAAAACCGATCTGGTACGGGTCCTCGATGTTCTCGACCCAGCGCTGAACCTGACCCGTCTTCGGATCGACGAACATCAGGTTGTTCGACACCGAGTTGGCGACGATCAGCGACGAGTTGTCCGGCGTGGCCATCAGGTGGTGCGGTTCCTTACCTGTCGGCACCGTGCCGACGACCTGGTGGGTGGTCTCGTCAATCAGGCTAAGCGTAGCTTCGCCGGAATTGAGCACGATCACATTATTGGCGTGGGCCGCCGGAGAAAAAAAACCTGCGGCGGTGACCAGCGCTGCACTTGCGGCGAACGTGGCGGTCCAGCCGGGAAGAAGAAATTTACGCATGAAAACTCACTTCGGAGAACAACCGGCATTGTAGAACGTTTGCTATGACCCGCGGTTGACGTGGATGCGGGTGCGACAAAAGGAAACTGAGGAAGCGCGGCGGCGATCTGCGCGACTTCTGTCAGGAGGTTCCAGCTTATTAACGGTGCAATGCCGGCTTCATGTAGGAAAACTTGAATCAGTTCATTATTCCCCACAACAGCACGATTTATTACATCATTATATTGTCACCCGGAACATAAGACAAAACAAGATCATTCTTTATTTAAATACACTTAAAAAACACTTACTGAAAATTAATTACGTAAAATATTTATTTTCAACGAATTAAGAATTTGCTTATTCCGCCTCCTCCCCACCAGGACTGACAATCCCGCCGATCATCGCCCATGCACTTAATCCTGTGGATTTAAGCGCGTGACACCGGCGATTCGGACGCGCGAAAAATCAGCAGGACAGAAAACGGACGACACGGACACACCGCGGCCTATATGTCATTATTTTGTGCGCGACACATTAGGGCGATGACGCCTTATCCGAATCACCGTGCTTTCGCGCGCTTGCCACGCATGTAATACCGCGGAGTTTCTGAAATAATGAACAAGATTTACAAATCGGTTTGGTGTGAAGCGACGGGCACGTGGGTCGCTACGTCGGAAACGGCTCGGGCGAAGACGAAGCGGGGCTCGGCAACGAAGTTGGTGATTGCGCAGGCGATGCTGGCAGGGGCAGCGCTGATGGGCACGGCGTCGGCGGCTTATGCGGCGGGTGCTGATGAATATTTTGACGCCAAAGCGCTCACTCCGGGTACAGATCGCAACGCAAACGCGGCCCAGTCAGGCGCTGTCGCAGCTGGCACGTCGTCATTGGCCAGCCGCGCGAATAGCGTCGCAGTCGGTATCAAAGCGACGGCAAACGGCGACGATTCAGTCGCCATCGGTGCCAATTCCGTTGCCGGCTACGATCCGCTCTCCTTGACCGATCCGGGTTACACCGGCGCTACCGCCATCGGCGCAGGCGCACAAGCCGTCGCCCAAAGCGCCACGGCGATCGGCAACCTCGCCATCGCCAGCGCCTCCGGTTCCGTGGCACTCGGCCAAGGCTCCATCGCCGATCGCGAAAACACCGTATCGGTCGGCTCAGCCGGAGCGGAACGCCAGATCACCAACGTCGCCGCTGGCGTGCAAGGCACCGACGCCGTCAACGTCGACCAGTTGAACGCGGTCGCCAGCCAGGGCGCAGCCACCGCCGCCAAGCTCGACGGCGCCGTCATGTACGACACCAACGCCGACGGCAGCGTCAACAAGAACAGCGTCACGCTTGGCGATGCAGCCAGCGGCGGCACGGTCATCCACAACGTCGCCGACGGCGTGGACGCCAGCGACGCTGTCAACCTCGGTCAGTTGAACGCGGCAATCGGCAACGCGGTCCAGAACATCACCGTGAATCCGAACGTGCCGTTCTTCAGCGCCGACGGCAACACCGACACGGAAGGTGCACAGGCCTCGGGCACGCATTCGGTCGCCGTGGGCGCCAACGCCAACGCCACCGGCACGAACGCAATCGCCATGGGCGCGAACTCGGTCGCCGGCGGCAACAACGCCACCGCGCTCGGCGCTTCGGCGAATGCTAGCGCCGACAATTCGGTCGCACTGGGCCAGGGTTCAGTCGCCGATCGGGCGAATACGGTATCGGTCGGCGCAGCAGGTCAGGAGCGTCAGATCACCAACGTCGCAGCAGGCGTGCAAGGTACGGACGCGGTCAACGTCAATCAGTTGCAGCAGAGCGTAAGCGGCGCGGTTGGTCAGGCAAACAGCTACACGGACGACCAGATCCGCTCCGCGCGCCGCGATTCGTATGGCGGCACGGCGTCAGCGCTGGCGGCTGCCGGCCTGCCGCAAGCGGTCTTGCCGGGTCACGGCATGGTGGCGATTGCGGGTGGCACGTATGGCGGCCAGTCGGCCATGGCCATCGGCGTGTCGCAGTTGTCGGAGACCGGCAAGTGGGTCTACAAGGTGCAAGGCACGAGTGATTCGCGCGGCCAGTTTGGCGCGTCGGTTGGCGCGGGCATGCACTGGTAAAACTTAGGCAAGAAGCGTGACCGGCTCGATCTGGGCCCGTCACGCCGAAGTCAACAGCGTTGCTGTACTGGCAGCGAGCAGGTGCGGGTCCGAAAGGGCTCGCGCCCTTTGCGCGTGATATCACTCTCAAAAGGAGCGGTGTCGCGCGTTTTTTTATACGCGCTGCAAAGGCGTTGCAGCCCACAGTCCGAGTCGCGCAGATGGAGCGTGCACCTCTGCGATGCCCCCGCCCCACCCCACGCGCCGCTCAGCGCTGCATCGACTCCCACACCTTGTATAGACGCTTCACCGACACAGGCATCGGTGTACGCAATTCCTGCGCGAACAGCGAAATCCGCAGTTCCTCCAGCAGCCAGCGGAATTCCGACAACCGCGTATCCAGCACGCCACCCCGCTGCGCCAGCGCGCGCTGGTAGTTCTGCAACAGCGGCTGGAATTCGGCGAACTGCCGCGCATCGCGCGCGGAGTCCGCCTTCAGCTTGTCAATACGCAGCGCAATGCCCTTCAGGTAGCGTGGGAAGTGCGACAACTGCGAATACGGCGTATCGACCACAAAACGCTTGCCAATCAGCCCGTCGAGCTGGTTCTGCATGTCCGCATGTGCGGCCGTGAAAGATTTGGCCTGCGCCAGCTTCTTGGTCGCGGTCGCATATTCGCCCAGAATCTGTCCCACCAGCCGCGAAATCTCCTGAGCCAACAAAGTCAGACGGCTACGGCCTTCGTCGCGACGCGTGTGGAAACTGACGTCGTCGGCCGGCAGCGGGTCTTGCAGGCAGGCGCGGTCGAGCGCGGTATCGATCAGCTGATCGCGCAACTCCTCCTGAGTGCCGCGTGGCATGAACTGCATCGCCATTTCGCGCAAACCCGGGAGGTTCTTCTCCAGATACTTGATCGGCTCTTTCAGTTGCAACGCGAACAATCGCCGCAACCCCGCGCGATGGATGCGCGCGGCTTCATCGGGTGAATCGAATACCTCGACGTCGCAATGCGTGCCGCGATCCACCAACGCCGGATAGCCGAACAACGTCTGGCCGCCACGGCGAATTTCCAGCAACTCGGGGAGCTTGCCGAAATTCCACGTCGTCAGCTTTTCGTACAGCGCGGTACCTTGCACGCCATCTTGCGACGCGGTTTGCGGACCGGACGCAAGGGAGCCCTTGCCGCGCGACGCCGCACCGCTTGCCGCGCCGGCTGTTCCGCCCGCTTGCGCGCCAACGGCCACGCCCCCACCGCCGCCCGCATCCGCCAACGCCACCCCAGCCGCACCCGACGCAATCTTCTGAAAATGCTGCTGTGCCTGGCCGCCGAGTTCAGCGCGCAGTTGTGACAGGTTGCGGCCCATCGCGAGCTGCCGGCCATGCTCGTCGACGACCTTGAAATTCATGAACAGGTGCGGCGTCAGCGTCTCGAGCTTGAAGTCCGATTGCTTCATCGCGACCTGGGTCTGCTCGCGAACGTCGGCGATCAGTAACTCGAGCAAACCGCCAGCGCCGAAGCGCGGACCGCTATGCCGTTCGACGAAACCCGCCGCGAACTCCGGCAGCGGCACGCAATGCCGCCGCAGCTTCTGCGGTAACGATTTCAGCAGAAGTTGCGTCTTCTCCTTCAGCATGCCAGGCACAAGCCATTCGCAGCGTCGCGCGTCGACCTGATTCAGCGCATAGAGCGGCACCGCGAGCGTCACGCCGTCACGCGGCGAACCGGGCTCGAAGTGATAGGTGAGCACCATCTCGACGCCCGCCATCGTCATCCGCTTCGGGAACAGATCGGTCGTGACACCAGCGGCTTCGTGCCGCATCAGATCATCGCGCGACAGATACAGCAGACGTAGCTTGTCTTCCGGCTGGCCGCTCTTCTTCACCTCGTCGCGATACCAGCGCTCGAACGACGCGCCGGTGTAAATAGCTTGCGGCAAGGCCTGATCGTAGAAACCGAAAATCAGTTCGTCATCGACCAGCACGTCCTGCCGGCGCGACTTGTGTTCGAGTTGCTCGATGTCGGCGAGCAGCTTGCGGTTGTGCGCGAAGAACGCGAGCTTCGTATCGAACTCGCCTTCCACCAACGCGCCGCGAATGAACAGCTCGCGCGCACGCGCCGGGTCCTGTTTGCCGAAGCTCACGCGCCGTCGGTGATAAATCGGCAGCCCGTAAAGCATCGCGCGCTCGAACGCGGACACCTGCGCCGCGCGCTTTTCCCAATGCGGCTCGGACAACGACTTCTTCAGCAGATGCTCGCCGATCTTTTCGATCCATTCCGGCTCGATCTTCGCGATGCAGCGTGCGTACAGACGGCTCGTCTCGACCAGTTCCGCGGCCATCACCCACTTCCCGGCCTTCTTCACCAGCGCCGAACCCGGCCAGAGGTAGAACTTGATGCTGCGCGCGCCGAGGAAATACGGTTCATCGTCGGCTTTCAGGCCGATGTTGCCGAGCAAGCCAGTCAACAACGCCAGATGGATCTGTTCGAACGTCGCTTCGGCCTCGTTCAGACGCCAGCCGTGCTCGCGCACCACGGTGAGCAGTTGCGAATGCACGTCGCGCCATTCGCGCAGGCGCAGTTGCGACAGGAAGTTCTTGCGGCACTCGTCCTGCAATTGCCGGTTCGATTTCTTGTGCGCGATCGCTTCTTCAAACCAGTTCCAGATCTTCAGCCATTGCAGGAACTCCGAACGCTCGTCGGCGAACCGGCGATGTGCCTGGTCGGCTTGCTCCTGCGCTTCAATCGGCCGGTCACGCGGATCTTGCACCGACAAAGCGCTCGCGATGATCAACACCTCCTTCAACGCCTGCTGATCGCGCGCGGCGAGAATCATCCGGCCGACGCGCGGATCCAGCGGCAAGCGCGCGAGTTCGCGGCCGAGCGGCGTGAGCTGGTTGTCGTCATCGACGGCGCCCAGTTCGTTCAACAGTTGATAACCGTCGGCGATGGCGCGGCCCGGCGGCGGCTCGATAAACGGGAAGGTTTCGATCGCCGTCAGATGCAGCGATTTCATCCGCAGAATCACCGACGCCAGCGACGAGCGCAAAATCTCCGGATCGGTGAAGCGCACGCGGCCCTGATAGTCGCTTTCCTCATACAGACGGATACACACGCCATCGGCAACCCGGCCGCAACGCCCTGCCCGCTGATTGGCGGCGGCCTGCGAAATCGACTCGACCTGCAGTTGCTCGACCTTGTTGCGATACGAGTAGCGCTTCACGCGCGCGAGGCCCGTATCGACCACGTAGCGAATCCCCGGCACGGTCAGCGAGGTTTCGGCGACGTTGGTCGCGAGCACGATGCGGCGCGCGTTCGAGGTGCGGAACACGCGTTCCTGTTCAGCCGCG
This sequence comes from Paraburkholderia sediminicola, assembly GCF_046027825.1. Lineage (GTDB taxonomy): Bacteria > Pseudomonadota > Gammaproteobacteria > Burkholderiales > Burkholderiaceae > Paraburkholderia > Paraburkholderia sediminicola_D. Next base: position 17,089 of record NZ_JAQQDU010000045.1, on the reverse strand, counting down.
GACAGCCGCGCGAACAGCGGCAGAATTTCCGTATGCGGCGGATGGTGCTTGCGCAGCGCCTCGGCGGCATCGCGAATCTCGCGCTCGCCGGGCAGGAACACCAGCACGTCGCCGGGACCTTCGCGGCACAGTTCGTCGACCGCATCGACGATTGCTTCCATCAGATCGCGGTCCGTTTCGCGCTGCGTCTTCAGCCGTTCACGCGAAGACGACGAGGAAGACCCTTCCGCCGCCTTCACCGCGGGACTGTCCTCCGCGACCGGCCGATAGCGCACCTCGACCGGATAGAGGCGCCCGCTCACTTCGATCACCGGCGCGGGCTTGTCGTCGCGGCCGAAATGGCGTGCGAAACGGTCCGCGTCGATCGTCGCCGAGGTCACGATCAGCTTCAGATCGGGCCGCTTGACGAGGATTTCCTTCAGATAGCCCAGCAGAAAATCGATGTTCAGGCTGCGCTCGTGCGCTTCGTCGATGATCAGCGTGTCGTAGGCTTTAAGCAGCGGATCGGTCTGCGTTTCGGCGAGCAGAATACCGTCGGTCATGAGTTTGACCGACGCGCCCGGCGACAGATTGTCGGTAAAACGCACCTTGTAGCCGACCACTTCGCCAAACGGCGTGCCGAGTTCTTCGGCGATGCGGCGGCCCGTCGCCGATGCCGCGATCCGGCGCGGTTGCGTGTGGCCGATCAGGCCGGTGCCACCCGCGCCAAGACCGCGCCCGAGTTCGAGGCAGATTTTCGGCAACTGGGTCGTCTTACCCGAACCGGTCTCGCCGCACACGATCACGACCTGATTCTGCGCGATGGCCCGCGCAATTTCTTCCCGGCGGCCGGACACCGGCAGCGCTTCGGGGAAAGTAATCGGCGGAATCGGGTTCGGTTCGACGACGCGTTGTGGGCGTGGCGGGCGTGGTTCGCGACGCGCGGGCTTCTCCACGCCGCCGGAAGTCGGCTCGCTGCGCGCAGCGCCTCCCTGTGGCGCATGCTTCTGCCCCTCATGGGCGGCTTTCGGCGCCTGCGCGCCCCCTTCACGGCGTGCGCCCTGCGGCTGGTTTTTTTTCTGCGCGGACACATCCGCGCCTTCTACGGCACGTCGTGATTCGCGCGCGGTGGAAGGCGTGTTGCGGGTAGCGTCCTGTGCATTGCGGCGCGCAGCGTCGCCGGCGTTCACCTGATCGGCGGCCGGCGCCACATTCTCGTTCGCCGTAGCGGGACTTTTGGGTACATTCGACATGGGGGCGCATTATAATCCCCGGCATGAATTCCCAAACCGACCTCGTCCCCGCGCCCGCGAGCGTTCCGGCCCCCGCCGGAGCACCGGAAGATCTCGCCCAGCACGCGCAATTCGTCGACTGGATGCGTTCAGTCGCCCCCTATATCCATGCGTTCCGTAACAAGACGTTCGTCGTCGGTTTCGGTGGCGAGGTGGTGCATCAGGGGCTCCTGAATGCGCTCGTGTCCGATATCGCGCTGCTGCAGGCCATGGGCATCCAGATCGTTCTGGTGCACGGCTCGCGACCGCAGGTCGAAGAGCAGATGAGCCTGCACGGCGTCGAATCCGAGTTTTCGCACGGCATGCGCATTACCGACGCGCGCGCGTTGGAGTCCGCGAAAGAAGCAGCCGGCGAAGTCCGTCTGGATATCGAAGCCGCGATCAGCCAGGGTTTGCCGAACACGCCGATGGCGCACGCGCACATCAGCGTGGTGTCCGGCAACTTCGTGACAGCGCGCCCGGTCGGCATTCTGGACGGCGTCGATTTCGCCCACACCGGCGTGGTACGCAAGATCGACGCGGATTCGATCCGTCATTCGCTCGCGAGCCGCAAGCTGGTGCTGCTGTCGCCGCTTGGCTTCTCGCCCACTGGCGAGGCATTCAATCTGTCGATGGAAGACGTCGCCTCGGCGGCGGCCATCGCGCTGCGCGCCGACAAAATCGTGTTCCTGACCGAAACGCCTGGCCTGATGGAAACCGGCGAAGAAGGTCCTGAACTGGTCCGCGAACTGTCGCTCGATGACGCCTACAAGCTGCATGAAAGCGGCGAAGTCACCGGCGACGCCGCGTTCTACCTGAAGCATTCGATCCGCGCCTGCCGCGGCGGCGTGGCACGGGCGCACATCATCCCCTACGCGCTCGACGGCAGCCTGCTGCTCGAACTGTTCCTGCACGACGGTGTGGGCACGATGATCTCGTACGAAAACCTCGAAAGTCTGCGCGAAGCCACACCGGACGACGTCGGCGGTATTCTCTCGCTGATCGAGCCGCTCGAATCCGACGGCACGCTGGTACGGCGAGGCCGCCACCAGATCGAACGCGACATCGACCATTTCTCGGTGATCGAGCACGATGGCGTGCTGTTCGGCTGCGCGGCGCTTTACCCGTACCCGCAGGAGCGCATCGGCGAAATGGCGTGCCTCACGGTCGCGCCTGAAGCGCAAGGCACCGGCGACGGCGAGCGCCTGCTCAAGCGCATCGAACAACGCGCCCGGGCACGCGGCCTGACGCGGATTTTCGTGCTCACTACGCGCACCGAACACTGGTTTCTCAAGCGCGGCTTCGTCAAGGTCACGGTGGACGACCTGCCGGAAGACCGTCGCCGACTCTATAACTGGCAGCGCAAGTCGCTCGTGCTGATGAAACAGCTCTGAGCCGCTCCCTATAAAGAGCGCCTGCCCGCCCCCACATCGATTAAAGGAGAAGCACAGCATGACTCGTATGGTTCAATGCGCGAAGCTCGGCAAGGAAGCCGAAGGTCTCGATTTCCCGCCGCTGCCGGGCGAACTCGGCAAGCGGATCTACGAAAGCATTTCGAAGGAAGCCTGGCAGGCCTGGTTGAAGCAGCAAACCATGCTGATCAACGAAAACCGCCTGAACATGGCCGATCCGCGCGCACGCCAATATCTGATGAAGCAGACTGAAAAGTTCTTCTTCGGCGAAGGCGCGGATACGGCGCAGGGCTACGTGCCGCCGGCAGCCGAGTAAGCGCTTTCGGCTGCACGCCAGCCTTGGCGATCGGCCCAATGAAAAATCCGCGCCGCGAGCGCGGATTTTTTTCGCCTGATTGCCACCTGATTGCCGCCCGTTCGCCGCGCTTTTCCCCACTCGATATGCGAAATATTCGTGGCTTTTTCTTCGCTTCTCTCACCATTCGATGTGCCGGCTTCCGGTTGTACTCTTCGCCGCTTTCTCCCCGTCGGCAAAATTCCCTAACTGGACCATTTCCGGCCAGTTTTAAGCCTTCTTTCCATACCGCCGCAATCCGCTCAATCCCCCACCCCACAAGGGATTGAAGGCCTTACCCGACCCTCCCGCCGAACCCGGCGTTTGCACGATCCTCTGTCATCGTGCTATCATGTTCATCGTTCCAACTGCATTTCACCCTCATTCGCGCTCTTTTCAAGCTGGCTCACCGTGCCTTTTCCTGCACGCTGCCACGCTGAATCGAACAGTTTTATACAAGAAGGCTTGTCGGTCGTTTCCCCGCTTCAACTCACACCGTGAGCGGCGATCCAGCGCCGGCCTTTTTCGTTTCAAGCCTTCCAGCGGCGCCTGGGCCAGCTTTCAGCCACCCCAGCGTCCTCATGCATCTGCCCCCCTTCCACGGCCACGCAGATGCAACAGTCAGCACAATCTAGACGAGTGTTCTTTCGCGAATCGTTCGCGAGGCACGGGCGTTCTGTTTTCATTTTCACGCCCATTTCGATCGCCTTCGGGCGAGAGAAACGCCATCGCGCTGCTCGCGAAACCACACTTCCCCAGCACCCGTGGCGGAACGTTCATGCACGTTTTCATGAGTTTCGTCGCAGTCATTGGAGTTTTCACCTTGACCGCTTCCAGCAACGGCTTCTGGCGACACCACAAAGAAGAACAACGCCTATCACTCGACGACATCACCGTTGTCGACAAATCCCTCCTCAAGCGAGCCGTCGGCGCCATGGCGCTCGGCAACGCGATGGAATGGTTCGATTTCGGCGTGTACAGCTACATTGCTGTCACGCTCGGCAAAGTGTTCTTCCCGTCGGCCAGTCCCGCCGCGCAGTTGCTCGCCACGTTCGGCACGTTTGCCGCGGCGTTCCTGGTGCGGCCGATCGGCGGCATGGTGTTCGGGCCGCTGGGCGACCGCATCGGCCGACAGCGCGTGCTGGCCATGACGATGATCATGATGGCGGCCGGCACGCTCGCGATCGGCCTGATTCCGAGCTACGCGACAATCGGCATTTTCGCGCCGGTGTTGCTGCTGGTCGCACGCCTGGTGCAAGGCTTCTCGACGGGGGGTGAGTACGGCGGTGCCGCGACCTTCATCGCCGAATTCTCGACGGACAAGCGCCGCGGCTTCATGGGCAGCTTCCTCGAATTCGGCACGCTGATCGGCTACGTGCTCGGCGCGGGTACGGTCGTGCTCCTGACGGCCACGCTGTCGAGCGAGGCACTGCTCTCGTGGGGCTGGCGTGTGCCGTTCCTGATCGCAGGTCCGCTGGGCTTGATTGGCCTCTACATCCGGATGAAGCTCGAAGAAACCCCCGCGTTCAAGAAGCAGGCCGAGCAACGCGAAGCCGAAGACAAAGCGCTCCCGAAGCAATCCTTCCGCGAGTTGCTCATGCAGCAGTGGAAGCCGCTTCTGCTGTGCGTCGGCCTCGTGCTGATCTTCAACGTCACCGATTACATGGCGCTCTCGTATCTGCCGAGCTATCTGTCGGCCACGCTGCACTTCAATGAAACGCACGGTCTCTTCCTCGTGCTGCTCGTAATGGTGCTGATGATGCCAATGACGCTGGCAGCCGGCCGCCTGTCCGACACGATCGGCCGCAAGCCGGTGATGCTGTTCGGCTGCGTGGGTCTGTTCGTGCTGTCGATTCCCGCCCTGTTGCTGATACGCATGGGTGCAGTGCTGCCCGTGTTCGGCGGACTGATGATCCTTGGTGTGCTGCTGTCGTGCTTTACCGGCGTGATGCCGTCGGCGCTGCCGGCGCTGTTCCCGACGAAGATCCGCTACGGTGCGCTCGCGATCGGCTTCAACATTTCGGTGTCGCTGTTCGGCGGGACGACGCCGCTCGTCACGGCGTGGCTGGTCGAGAGCACCGGCAATCTGATGATGCCCGCGTACTACCTGATGGGCGCGTCGCTCATCGGTATCGTGTCGGTGTTGGCACTGCGTGAAACGGCCCGCAAGCCGCTGCTCGGCTCGGGTCCGTGTGTCGCAACGCGTGCGGAAGCGCATGCGGTGCTGCGCGGCGAGCGTGAAGCGGCGGAGATGGATGAAGGTTACGCTGCCGCGGCTACGGCGCGTGCCTGATTCTGACTGGCGCGACGCCTAGCCGCCGAAGCTCTGCGGGTATCACTCGCAGTTGCATACGGCGGCAGTAAACCGCAACGACTAGCACCAGTGTGCCCCAAAACGGGCCGGCAAATTTTTGCCGGCCCGTTTTTTTATGTCACGAGAGAATCGAACGTCGCGCTTGCGTGCGCGCCTTCAACGATTAGCATGCCGGCGGAAATCGGCAACTTGAAACGCCTCGGTCCGGCGCTGCCTGGATTGACGAACAGCACCCCGTCGCGCTCGCTGATCATGGGCTTATGCGAGTGCCCCGTCACGACCACGTCAATGCCTTCACGACACGGATCGTCGCCCACGTCGGCGATGTCATGCACGATGAGGATCGTCACCTGTTGGATGGTCAGTTTTGCGCGCATCGGCAGCGAGGCAACCGGCTCGCTGATATCGTTATTGCCCCGCACGGCGGTAACCGGCGCGATCTGCGCGAGTGCATCGAGCACCGCCTGATTGCAGATATCGCCCGCGTGAATGATCGCATCGCAGCCTGCGAGGTACTGCAAGGCTTCAGGACGCACAAGGTTGTGCGTGTCGGAGATCAGGCCGATTCGGGTGGCTGGGGAACTTGGGGTACGCGAAGTCATGATGCGAGTATCGGCCAATCGGCCTTAGTCTGCCTGCTGCATGCTTACGCTTCCAGCACGTGTTCGATGCGCCGGTCGGGCACCAGCCACCACGCCGCGGCCAGCGTGTAAAGCGCAGCCGAGAGCCACGGATGAACGAATGCCAGCGCAATGCCCGCCAGATAAATGATGACCGAGACCTTGCCCTTGAAGTCGTTGCCGACCGCCTTCGCGATCGTCGACTGCGTGCCGTGCTCGCGGATCAGCACGCGGGTCAGAATGAAATACGCAATCGCCGACATGAACAGCACGACGCCGTACATCGCGGTCGGCCAGGCGGCGAGATGGTTTTCGCCGACCCAATGGGTCACGGCCGGCAGCAGCGACAACCAGAACAGCAGATGCAGATTGGCCCACAGCACCGCGCCGTTGACCTTCTGCACGGCATGGAACATGTGATGGTGATTGTTCCAGTAGATGCCGACGTAGATGAAGCTCAGCACGTAGGCGCAGAACACGGGGAGCACGGGGCGCAACGCGGCAAGGTCATAACCTCCCGGCACCTTCAACTCGAGCACCATGATCGTGATGATGATGGCGATCACGCCATCGCTGAAGGCTTCGACGCGTCCCTTGCCCATCGGTCGGTTTCCTGATTATGTTGTCGCGATTGTGAAGGCATGTGCTTGCGGGCATGGCGCACCGCAATTGCCAGCCGGACCCGCCGCAGTCTGCGCGCCGCCCAGCCAGGCACGCACGCACGCACGCACGCACGCACGCTGCCGATTATCGGCGATGACAACGGGACTTGTCGAATGCCGGCCGCGCTTGCCCGCACTACCTGATCAGTGCACCCCGCTCGCTTAACAATTGGCGAAGAATGCTGCGATGGCACCGGCTTTCATCCTCGCAGTAGCAGCCGACGGAAAAGTTTGTCGTTTTTGACAATGCGGCAAGCAGGTCCAGCACCTTGCTGGCATCGCCACCATTCATCTCCGTGCGGAATTTTTTCGCGAACGCGGCCCAATCGGCGTCGCTCGTCATCGCCTTTGCTTCTTTGACCAACTCCGCATCCGGCGACAGATTAGGCAGCCACACATCGTAGTAGTCGCGGGTGGCGAATTCTGCGCGGGGTACGCCGCGTGGCGGCCGCCGAACGGTACCGATACGCACCCCTTCGTCGGCCGCCCTCGGAGACCCAAGCCTGACGATGCTAATGCTCATGTTTTCCCCTGATTCGTGGTGGACACGCGACTGTCCCGCCGGGTCGATCCGCGCCGCCCGTCGATAGTTTTGTGATGCAGCAGACTCAACGCCTCATGCCCTTCATGGCCTCGATTTCCATGGCCGCATTCCGCTCTTCACTGGCTTCAATCGGGTCCATTGCCTCATCGATCGAAGACGCTGCACGTTCAGCCGCCGCTTTCGTTTCGTCGAAAACAGGATCGAATTCTGCGTCGTCATCGCCCGGGGGTTCCAGCATGTCTCGAAGCATGGCCGCCAGATCTGGCGTATCCCACGGCACGCCCTGCTGTTTCTGCTTTTTTATGTAGTGCCTGACTTCCGCGTCCTGTTCCGGAGTCAACGGAAGACCGCGAAAAGTGCTTTTGGGGTCGGCATCAGTCATGATCTTGCTCCAGGATACGTGCCAGTTTGAGTGTAATCCCGTTCTGGTGGCGTGATCTCAGCTATCGGTCATTGCCCATCAAGCCCTCTGGCGCCGCCTGGCGATCAGTTAGCGGCGAACGCCAGGGTAGTAAACCGCGAGCCACACGCTCGGCTCCGCGTCGCTCGTCCATGCTACCCGATGCCGGCAATGCGCTTCGATCAGCACGTGATCGCCCGGCTTCATTGGGTGCAGCTCACGCTCGCCTTCGAATTCGAGCGTTGCCGCACCGCTCAGCAGCACAACCCACTCAGCACGCGGACTGTCGTACCAGAAGTGCGGCGGGCTTGCGTGCCCTCTCGAAACGATTCGCTCGATGCTCACGCCGGCTTCATCCACGAGCGCGTCGACTTGCTCATCAGGACTCGACGGCGCGCTGAGATCGAAGATATTGCCTCTGCTGAGTATGCGCTTCATCGCTTGTGCTCCGGCTATGCTCGTCACCTGCGTTCGCTTCGCCTGTTCTCCCATCGCGCTCGTCACCCCGTTTGCTTCCGGACGCCCCGCTCACTTCAACGGCTTGAGTCCATCGAGCAAGGTCGGCACCAGTTCGCTGATGGTCGGATGAATGTGCATTGCGTACTGCAAGGTCGGATACGACGCGCCTGCCGTCATGATGTCGACGAACGTGTGCAACGCTTCGTCGCCCTCGATGCCATGTATCGCCGCGCCAAGAATCTGCTTGCTCGCTGGGTCGACCAGCACCTTCATGAAGCCATCGGTTTCGCCGCGTTCGCGGGCGCGGCCCACCCGCGTCATCGGCATGGTGGCGATCAACGCGTCGCGGCCGGCCTTGCGCACGTCAGCCTCCGAGAGCCCGACGCGCGCGAGTGGCGGATCGACGAACACCGCATACGTCATGATCCGCGTGTCGACACTGCGCGCACCGCCGTCGAGCAGATTGGCGGCGACGATCTGGAAATCATCGTAGGACGTGTGAGTGAAGGCGCCGCGTCCGTTGATGTCGCCGATCGCCCATACGCCCGGCACATTGGTGCGCAACTGGCCGTCAACGGGAATCGTGCCGTGCTTGTCCGTCGCGATGCCGGCAGCGTCGAGGCCGAGGTCATCGGTATTCGGTTCACGGCCGGTGGCAAAAAGCAGATGCGACGCTTCGAGCGCGGGAATATTCTGCTCAAAACCAATGCACACGTCGTTCTCGTGATGCGGATGCGGTTCGACCCGGGAGGGCTGCACGCCGAAGACAAACTCGATCCCTTCGCGCGCCAGCACCTTCTGCACGGAGTCGGCGAAGTCAGCATCCTCGCGCGTGAGCACGCGCTCGCCGCGCACCAGCACCGTCACCCGGCTGCCGAAGCGGCGAAAAATCTGTGCAAACTCGAGCGCGATATAGCTGCCGCCGACAATCACCAGATGGTCCGGCAATTCCGTCAGTTCGAGCAGATTGGAGTTGGTGCAGTAGCGAATTCGCTCGAGCCCTTCGAGCGGCGGCACGACTGCGCGCGTGCCGGTATTGATGAAGATTTCGTCGGCGCTGAGTTCGTCGGTCACCGTGCCGTCCGGGCGGTGGATGGCAAGCGTATGCGCACCGGTGAAGCGCGCGTGGCCGTTGAAGACGGTGACGTTATCCGCGCTGCGCAGCCATTTTTCGACGCCGTCGCGCGATTGACCGATGATCCTGTCCTTGCGCGCCTTGACCGCTGCCATATCGACGCTAACGGCGCCGCCCACCTGCACGCCCAGATCCGCGGCGTTGCGCGCCACGTGGGCCGCGCGGGCGCTGGCCACATACGACTTGGTCGGCGTGCAGCCGACATTCACGCAAGTCCCGCCAAAGGCCGCACGTTCGATGACCGCGGTTTTGCGGCCACTTTGACCGAGACGGACAGCGAGCGGCGGCCCCCCTTGTCCCGTGCCGATCACGACTGCGTCGAAGTGCTGTGGCATGGCAAATCTCCCGAGGCTGGGGGTGCAGGTCGTAGCATCTTACCCCCAGCGCCTCGCGTTGCCTTTATCGCCCCTTCCGGTTGTTCCTGGTGCCCTCCGCAATGTCCGCGCGCCGGCTTGCGATCTGTCGTCACCCCGCCGAGGCGCCAACGCCGGCCGATCGGTGTGGATTACGCCCGATTGTGTTCAGGCGTGGCAATGCGCGGCGCAGATCAATTCGCGCGAGCGTTGCAGTGCGGCCTGCGCACCGCGCGTCGCAACAACCCAGCCGACCTGCCCGAGGTTGAAATCCTGCGACACCATCACTTGCATGAGGGCAACCATCGGCAGGACCACCGATGGCCGATAAAGCTGGTTTGTAATCAAGGCTGGCATAACGGCTCCCATCGCGCGAGGCCGCAACGGCGCAGCGCGGAATTTACATTCGATGAGAGGATTGTAGGGAGACCGGGACCGCGGATAAATACCAGGAACGCGAAGGCAGTTGTTTGCGAAACTGAACAATCGAATCTGGATGCCCGTGGCAGTGGGCTCGGATTGTCGTAATAGCCCGACAGGCGTTGTGGGTTTGCTGCGCCTGCAGCCATGGAGATGGCCATGGCCATCTCCATGGCCGCAGGCGTCAGGACGGTTGTGCCACGCCAGCCAACCCCACCTGCGCGTCAGACAAACTACGCGCATAAGCACCCGCTCCGACAGGCCGGCTATAAAAATACCCCTGCTGCTTATCGCAAGCGATCGCCCGCAAAAACGCCGCCTGCTCAGCAGTCTCTACGCCTTCAGCCGTGACATTCATGCCAAGCGAATGGGCCATCGCCACCACGGCCTGCGTAATCGCGATCGAATCGCGATGGTCCGGCAAGCCCGCGACGAAGGATCGATCGATCTTCAGGTTATGCAGCGGAAACCGTTTCAGATACGACAGCGACGAATAGCCGGTGCCGAAATCGTCGACGGAAATCCGCACGCCCATCGCACTCAATGCGCTTAGCATCGGCAGGACTGCGTCGCTGTCGCTCATCAGGAGCCGCTCGGTAATCTCCAGCTCCAGCGCCCCGGGCTCGAGCCCGGACTGTTCAAGACAGCGCTCGATCCGCTCCACCAGGCCGCTTTTGAACTGGCGCGGCGACAGATTCACCGCGACGATCAAATCCGGCGCCAGCGTGCGGCGCCATTGCGCGGCCTGCTCGCAGGCCCGTGCCAGCACCCAGGCGCCGATCTCGACGATCAGGCCGGCGTCTTCGGCCACGGGGATGAACTCCACCGGCGAGACATTGCCCAGCTCGCCGTTGTACCAGCGCAGCAACGCTTCGGCGCCGATTGTGCGGCCGCACTGGCTGTCGACGATCGGCTGATACACGAGGCTCAGTTCGTTGGTGGCGAGCGCGCGCCGCAATGCCTGCTCGATCATGAAGCGGCGCTGCAGATGCCGATTCAGTTCGGCCGTGAAGAACTGAAAATTGTTGCGGCCGCATTGTTTCGCGTGATACATCGCCGAGTCGGCGTTGCGCATCAGCGTGGCCACGTCGTGACCGTCTTCGGGGAACAGACTGAGGCCAATCGATGCGCCCATGTAGTACTCGTTGTCCGCCACCGCGAACGGCACCGCGATCGTGTCGAGAATGCGCTGGGCGAGCGCGATCAGATGGCCCGTGTTTTCGTATGCGTTGACCACGATCACGAACTCGTCGCCGCCCACGCGCGCGAGCGTATCGTCCGGCTCGACACACGCCGACAGCCGCTCCGCCACGCTGCACAGAAGTGCATCCCCGGCCTCATGACCGGCGGTGTCGTTGACCTTCTTGAAACCGTCCAGATCGACGAACAGCACGGCGACCCGCGCCAGTTCGCCCATCCCCGCCACGCCACACGGCGCGATCAGTTCGCGCATCCGCTCGGCCAGGTAAGCGCGATTGTAGAGGCCGGTGAGCGGGTCTCGGGTGGCCAGAAACTTGAGCTGCCGCTGCGCCTCGCGCACCGGCCCGATGTCGGTGAACGAGATCAGCACCGAGCTGGGTTCACTGTCGCCCGGCTTGATGATCGGCACGACATTTTCAGTAATCCAGATGACATCCCCGTCGGTCAACTCCAGACCGATCGTGGCGCCGAGCAGGGGTTTGCCGGTCGCCAGCACCTGACTGGTCGGGCGATCGGCATCAGTGACGACGGAACCGTCCTCATGATAGGCACGCACCATTACCGTCAGAATGTCGTGGCCGATCAGGTCCGCGCTCGCCCGCAGAATGCGTTGCGCACTCGGATTGCAGGCCAGCACTACGCCGTCGCGCGACTGCACGACAATGCCTTCGTTGAGATGGTCGACCACCAACCGGTGATGCTCCTCGCTGTGCGCGAGGCGTTGCGCCATAGCGTCCTGATGAACGGCGAGACCGACACTGTGGCTGATGTCGTGGAGCATCGCCTCTTCTTCGGCGGTCGGTCGGCGCGACGTGCGGTGATAGACGGCGAACGCGCCCAGCACTTTGCCGGTATCGTTTTCAAATGGCACCGACCAGCACGCGCGCAAGCCGAGCGGCAACGCGAGGTGCTTGAAATCGGCCCACAGCGGATCGGTTTCGATATCTTCGACGGCGACCATGCGCCGCTCGTACATCGCCGTGCCGCAGGACCCGGCCCCTGGGCCGATCGCGACGCCGTCGATCGCGGCACTGAAGTGCGCCGGCAGCGAAGGCGCGCCGCCCACGCGCGCGCGCAGGCCGTCCGCGTCCAGCAGCAGGATCGAACAGGTCGCGCCTTCGCCGAGCAGCGCTTCCGCGCGGCGGCATACTTCATCGAGCAATTCCGGCAGCGGGGTGTTGCGGGTAATTAACCGCAACACCGTACGCTCCGACGCCAGCACCCCCTCGGCCCGATCCGGCCCGTAGCGGGTGCCCTCAGGCGTTGCTCCCATCGTGTTACCTGATGTCGCTTCGCAAGTCATTTGTGCGCCCCCTAACCCCACATCGGCAAGTTAGTGTACGCGGCGCACCGGGGTTTACGCGAGGCCGGCACATTTTAATCGCTATGCATAGCAGCGACGTGCGCGGCCCGGCCGGCTACCCGGTCAGCCAGTGAAGCGAAAGCACCATCAATTCGGCAAATCCAACGATCGCACCCGCCGTCAGCGCCAGTCCGGCCAGGTGCGCAGCCAGCGCGACGCGGGCATCGAGCGGCGCGGGGCGGCATGGGTGGCGACGGGATCGCCGATGTGGCTGTCGAAGCGGTTTCGCCCGCCCTACAGTTGCCTATACCGCAGGCGTTCACTTCAGGCTCGCGATGCCTGGCCGCGCGAGATGCAGCACCTCGTAGACCGTGCGGCCCGGCGTGGCGACCGGCTCAGCTGCCGAGAGCGTGAGACGAATGAGTTTCCAGTTGGCGACATCGAGCGCGGAGACGACAGCCACCGTATCGTCCTGCTCCGCTATGCGACGGTTCTGCGCCGTATGCGCCGCGCGCAACTCGGCGCGGTTGTCCTGCTCGCCGATCGGCTGCTCGTCGCGATACAACGCGAGCGCCCGTTGCGCCGGCCCCTTGCGAGCATCGAGCGGGAGCCAGGTTTCGACCTCGGGACGGCCGAAGTCGTCGATCACGTTCTGAAAGCGCGAGCCCATGAAGAAGTCGGCGGTCTGCTCGGCGTCGAGCCACAGATAGACCGCGGAGTAGTCGTTCGCCGTGGCGCCATAGCGGCCGCGCTCACGAACGACGAACGCCTTGAATCCCAGCCCCTCGGTCGCGTCCCACAGCGGGCCGCGCCGCGTCGCACGCTCGCGGATGATTCCCATGTCATAGGTGGAAGGCAAACGGTGCGAATACTGTTTGGCAAGCACGGCGAACTCCTCATGGTTTCGACTGAGGATGAGCTTGCGCCGGCGCCATCATTTTCACAAGATATGGTGTTTTATATCTATGATGAAGATTCGAAATGGCCGCGCTCGCAGGAAACCTTGCGGGCGGTCAGCTCGGCGTTGCTGAACGCGGCGTACGGAAGAGACTGGGTGGGCCGGACGGACCGGCCCGCCATGCCTTAGCCGTTCCCGCCATTTCCGCCGTTTCCGCCTCCCGGCGGTCTGCCTCCCCCACCGCCCTGAGGGCGATTGTTCCCGCCGCCTTGCTGACCTCCTGGTGGACGGCCACCGGCATTACCCGGCTGCTGGCCGCCCGGTGGACGCCCGCCAGCATTCCCTGGTGGCTGGCCGCCTAGTGGCCGGCCACCTGCATTACCACCCGGAGGACGCCCACCCGCGTTACCCGGCGGCGGACCTCCAAGTGGCCGGCCACCTGCATTACCACCCGGAGGACGCCCACCCGCATTACCCGGCGGCGGACCTCCAGGTGGCCGGCCACCTGCATTACCACCCGGAGGACGCCCACCCGCATTACCCGGTGGCGGACCTCCTGGTGGACGGCCGCCCGGTGGCCGTCCGGCACCAGGCCTCGGCGGTGGCGGGGGCGGATGGTGCGCCCAGCGGGATTGCTGGCCATACCACGGCCGGCCTCGATAATAATTGCCCCAGTAAGTGCCGATCGAGAACGTCACGATCGGCAGCCCGATCACCACGCCGTAGTTCATCACCGGCACGTTGCTGCCCTGATACGGATAGCTGAGCCGCCCCGCATAGACCCAACCGCGCAGGTTCGGCGCGGCAACGTCACACCACTGGTAACTGCTGATGCAACCCATCACCGTAACCGGGACGCCGCCCGGCAACTGCGTCACGATCGGGTAATCCTTAGCAGGCCCGGCGCGCACGTTGACACCGCTGTTCGTGTAAGCCTGCGACTGAGCAGAAGCCACTCCGGGCAGTGCCATCAAGCCGGCCGCCGCGTAAAGCCATGGCACGAGGTGTTGTTTCATTTTTCCTCCCGTTTTTACGTCCCACTTTGCTTTCATGCCGGTGTGCGGTTCGCGCGAGGCAAGATTTTGTAATCACCCACCCGAAGTCACGCTGTTCTCGGGCATCTGTGTTCCGGCAACTCAGCCGATCATCCCTTGCATGAAAAACCCATGCACTGCCGGGACCATAATGAGAATCTTCCGCTCCATCTTTGCCGCCGCACTGATGCTCACGCATCTGCCCGCTCACACGACCAGCTTCGACTGCCACAGAGGACGCTCCCTCACCGAACGAATGATCTGCAACGACCCTGCGCTCTCGAAACTCGATGACACGCTGGGACAACTCTACTGGAAAGCACGACGGCGAGTCATCAATCGACGCGCCTTCCTCATCGACAGTGACAGCAAGTGGGCGTGGCGGGAAGCGAATTGCCGCGATGCGGCGTGTCTGGGGACGTGGTATGCGACGCGGATCGAGGAACTGCAACGGCTGATCGAAAGCATGCGAACGGGAACGCCGGCTGGGCCCGGTGCACCAGGCGAGCCGGCCGAACCGGACACTCAGCGCAAGGCGACGATGCCCGCACTGCAACAAACCGAAACCGCGATGCTTGAATGCACCGCCGCGCATCCCGGCATCGTCGCGAATGACCAGTGTTCCACTGTGATCAAGGCGAACAACGGTCGGTGGAAATATCAGCCACACGGCGGCGACTGGTTCTGCGGGCTGGCAATGCTCTCGCCAGCGGACGGGCAAGCGCGCTACCTGCCGCTCCAGAACTTCCGCTGAACCTCCATCACCTCGCTCTCCACCTCGACCACCGGACCAATCACCTCGACGGGCTTCTGGCAATGATCGAACACATACCGGCAATCCACACTCATCGTTGGATTCTCGGCATGATCGCCGGTCGCCTCCAGCAAGCGCTTCTCGGTCATCCCAAACACGACGCGGCCGATATTGGCCCAATACATCGTGCCGGCGCACATGCAGCAAGGCTCGACCGACGTGTACAACGTGCAGCCCCATAAGTACTCCGGCGTGAAATTCAACGCCGCCACGCGAGCCAGCACCGACTCGGCATGATTCACCGTGTCGACGTTGCCCTGCTCCATCAACACGGTCTCCTGATCCGGGCCGACCAGCACAGCGCCAAACGGATGGTGCCCGAGCAGCGTCGCCCGCTCGGCCACCCGGCTCGAATGCCGCAGATACCGCACGATCTGCTCGTGAGTCGGCGTTAAACCCTGCGGCGGATACGTCGCCGCCACACCAGCAGCACCGGCATTGGTCGGAACAGTAAGACTCACGGGCGATCTCCTTTAATCTTTAATAATATTTAGGCAAACCAGGCAATTCATTACTTCGGCAGCGAACCGTCCACG
Organism: Paraburkholderia sediminicola; assembly: GCF_046027825.1. Lineage (GTDB taxonomy): Bacteria > Pseudomonadota > Gammaproteobacteria > Burkholderiales > Burkholderiaceae > Paraburkholderia > Paraburkholderia sediminicola_D. Next base: position 1,401 of record NZ_JAQQDU010000045.1, on the reverse strand, counting down.
CCCTGCACGAACCAGTTCAAGCGCAGCAGTTCCGCGTCGCTCAATGACTTGCCCGCAGCGACCTTCACCACGCCGGACTGATCCGCGATCGGACCGGCAAACGGATTGAACTTGCCGGAGATGATGTCGTCACGCTTCTGGTTCAACGCCTTTTGCGCCGTCGGTGACACCGCGTCCGTGTTGATGTTGGCCAGATCGATCGCCTTCTCTTTCAGCCCCCACCACACCGGCGAGTTGTTCCACGTGCCTGACATCACCTGCTGCACCAGATGCGTGTAGTACACGCCCCAGTTGCTCACGCATGCGCCCAATTGCGCGTTCGGCCCGAACTTCTTCATGTCGGAGTCCCAGCCGAATGCATGCACTTTCTTCTGCTCGGCCGTCTGCATCGTCGCCGTCGAATCGGTGTTCTGGATCAGCACGTCGGCGCCCTGCCCGATCAGCGTCTCGGCAGCCTGCTTTTCGCGGCCCGGGTCGAACCAGCTATTGATCCACACGACCTTCACGCGTGCATTCGGGTTGACCGAGCGTGCGCCCATGGTGAACGCGTTGATGTTGCGCACCACCTCCGGCACCGGCACGGAGCCGACAAAGCCGAGCGTGTTGGACTTCGTCGTATAACCGGCGACCAGCCCGGCCAGGTAGGCGCTCTGGTAGGTCCGCACATCATAGGTGGCGAAGTTGGCGGCCTTCTTGTAGCCGGTTGCATGTTCGAACACGGCGTCCGGGAAGTCCTTGGCGACCTTCAACTCGAAGTCCTGAAAGCCAAAGCTCGAGCCGACCACAATCTTGTTGCCCTTGGACGCCAGATCGCGAAACACGCGCTCCGAATCCGCCGACTCCGGCACGTTCTCGACGCGCGTCACTTTGATCTTGTCGCCGAATTTCGCCTCGACCTCCTTCACGCCTTGCTCGTGCGCATAGGTCCAGCCCGCGTCGCCCGGATTGCCGAGGTAGACAAAGGCGATGCCGAGCGGCTCCGCGGTCGCGGCTGCCGCCGCCCCGGCGCTGAACGCGAGGGACGCGCCGAGCGCTGCTGCAAGAACAGTGCGAACGGTCCGGACGGTTTTGATGCGCAATGAGTGATGCAGCACTCGCGCCAGCTTTGCTTTCATGAATTCTCCGAAGATGGTTTCCAGGTGCCTGCCACACTGCCCGCGATTGTCCCGGGCAAGGCTCCAGCATAGGGGGTCATATTCGAAGGTCAATTTCAGCGGAAAAATTATTATTCGTTATCCCGCCCATAACGAAATCTGTATTTTGGTGGCAAAAAAACAGGTTCGATGTCTTCGAACGAGTACATTGGGAACGTGGTACGGCAAGCGCAATGTCCTTTTGACATCCTCCCCGCCCTGAAGAGGCTGTCGCAAAACTTTTCTGCTGTGCGTCCAATTGAAGCCC
>NZ_JAQQDU010000044.1:0-71120 GCF_046027825.1 Paraburkholderia sediminicola | reverse complement strand
TGAATTACACGTATATTCTTTAGGACCGTTACCGGACCCGCCCCGACGAGACAATCGTTTCTGCTCCAATCGCCGACATGGAGGCAAATATGCCGTTCGGTTTAAATCGCATAGGCCAGATCGCCTTGTCTGTTCAGGATGTCGACAAAGCGGAGACGTTTTATCGCGACGTACTTGGGTTGCGGCAGCTGTATCGATTTGGCGATCTCACCTTTTTCGACTGCAGCGGTGTTCGTCTGCTCATCGAGAAATCAGAGGGGCCTCAAAGTCGCACCCAGACGTCGGCAATCTATTTTAGCTGCACGGATATCGCGCTCGGAGTAGGTGAACTCGCACGGCGCGGGGTTACTTTCAGCAACCGACCGCACCTCGTCGCGCCCATGGAAGACCACGACCTCTGGATGGCGTTCTTCGAAGACCCGGATGGGCACACGCTGGCGTTAATGCACGAAGCGCCGAAAGGTTACATGCCGGCGGGCAGTGCGAGATAACGGGGCCAGCATCAGTGGGCGCATACGCGCCTTCCTTAGGTCAACATGTGAACGCTAATTTTCTCAACGATAGCCGCACAGATTGCCGCCTAAGGAAGCACGCGGTAGTTGTATGAACAACAACAATGGCCGCTTTTCGACTCCCACTTCGACCACCCGCTTTTGGTCAGGATCAGCGCGTTGCACGCATCACCGCCCTTCCACCACCGCCGAAGGCCGCACCGGCAGCGCCGTCGAATACTTGATCTGCTCCATCGCAAAACTCGAACTCACGTCATACAGCGGCACGGCAGCGATCAACAGCTTGTAGACGCGATCGTAGTCGTCGATATCGGACACCACGACTCGCAGCAGGTAATCCGTCTCGCCGCTCATCCGGTACACCTCCACCACCTCCGGAATCTCCTGCACCGCACGCGTAAAGGTCTGCGCCCATTCCTCGGTGTGCTGGTTGGTGCGCACCGCGACGAACACGGTCGTGCCCACGCCGAGCTTGCGCGCATCGCACAGCGCCACCTGAGCGCGAATCACGCCGGTCTCCTTCAGACGCTGCAGCCGCTTCCAGCAAGGCGTTTGCGACAGATTCACGCGTTGCGCCAGCTCGGCGATCGGCATGGTTGCGTCTTCCTGCAACAGTTCGAGCAGCTTCCGATCGATGATATCCATTCCCATCGCCACACCTTTATAGGAAATTATTCTACTTTTAAGACCCCAAGGGGAATTATATGGAAACTCTTTCTCCGGGCAAACGGGTATAAATATGTCTATCCAAAATAGCCAATAAGCAGCCAACCAGCCGCGCAGCGATCATGAGCCAAGACCTCCGTTCAACCCCCGTAGCCCGTTCCTCAGCCAACGCCGCGCAGTTTGCCGGGGCGAATGATACGCCCTTGCACGCGCACCGCAGCGCACCGCTCGCGCACCTGTGCGACGCGCTCGACGCGATGTTCGAAGCCTGTGAAAAATTCCCCGAACCGTCGGATTCGACCTTCTTCGCGCGCAGCATGCGCATCGCGCTGGCCGACGCCGCGGCGAACCCTGAGTTGCTCACATCGGCGCAGCGCGAAGGCTCCACGGAGAATTACCGGCGTCATCTGCTGGCCGCCGATCCGCACGGCCGCTATGCGATCGCCGCGCTGGTGTGGCAGCCGGGACAGGCAAGTCCGGTCCACGCGCACCACACGTGGTGCGGCTACGCGGTGATCGAAGGCACGCTCAGCGAAACAGTCTTCGAATGGAATGGCGCACAGCACTGCGCCAGCGCCACCCGTACGCAGGCGCGCAATACCGGGGCCGTGTCGTTTGTGCGCGGCGGCAGAGGCGGCATTCATCGGCTGGGCAATGGCAGTGACGCACCCGCCGTCTCGCTGCATATCTATGGTGTCGCGGGCGCGCAAATCGCCACGCACGTCAACGACATCGTGCGCGCGGCCGACGCCCCGGCGCTCGTCTAAAAACCGTACGTCGGGCGTGGGGCCGCTGCCCCCGCACCTGGCGTAGTCAGCTGTTCCCGTCGGCCTTTCCCGTCAGCTCTTTCCGCCCGCTTCGCCTGCCGTCGGAATCTGCGGTGGAATCGGCGCGGTCTGCCCGGTCGGCGGCGGCGCCGGACGCGGTTCGTGCGACACATCGCGCGCCACTGCCATGGCAGCGTGCCCGGCCCGCGTCGAGCCCCCCGTCTCAGCATGCGCGTGCCCATGCCCATGCGGACCGATCTCGGGCAGTTCATCGTCCGGCAAAGGCTGCCCTTCGCTATCCTTCGTCGACGTGTACACACGCATCTGCGGCACCGGAATCTCAATGCCGGCTTCGTCCATCTTGCGCTTAAGCCTCAAGTTGAAGGCGCGCGCCACGCTCCATTGCTGCAACGGCCGCGTCTTGATCTGCCCTTTCACGACCATCCAGTTCGGATCAAAACGGTCGAGCCCCCACACCTCGATCGGTCCGAGCATTTCGCGCCGGTAGCGGAAGTCGGCCATCAGATCGGCACCGACTTCCCGAATCAGATGCGTAATCTGATCGACATCGGTCGAGAACGACATCCGCACTTCGAACACCGCGTAGGCAAAGTCGCGCGACAGATTCTTGACGATCTTGATCTGTGAGAACGGAATCGCGTGAATCGCGCCTTGCCCATCGCGCAAGCGGACCGTGCGGATCGACAGATGCTCGACGGTGCCCGCGTGACCACCGTCCACGTCGATCCAGTCGCCAACCGAAATCGTATCTTCGATGATGATGAAGAGGCCCGTGATCAGGTCGGTCACGAGCGACTGCGCGCCGAACCCGATCGCGAGGCCGATCACCCCGGCGCCGGCCAGCAGCGGCGTCACGTTGATACCCAGGTTCGCCGCGGTGACGATGCCGGCAATCGTCATGATCGTTACCAGCAGCACGTTGCGCAGCAGCGGCAGCATCGTGCGCGCCCGCATGCTTGGATTGCGCGACTTGTTGCGCGGACCGCCTGGATTGAGGGCTTCGGTAATTGCCGTATCGACCAGAATCCACAGCAACCATGAAATGAACACCGTCGCGATGATCGCGGTCACCGCGTGCGCAATCCCGCGCGCCGCAACGTTTTTCTCCACAACTTCGGCGAGCGACACCCCCCACAGACGCGCCGCCAGTTCGAAGAAGAACAGCCAGATGAACAGCGTCAGCAGCGTGCCGCAAAAGCGCAGCAAGCGCGACAGATACGGCGAGCGGCGCCGCGTGCGCGGGCTGCGGTGGCGCGTCACGCGCAGGACGATGGCCGACAGGAAAAATGCGAGCACCAGGAACAGTGCGGTCACCACCGAAATCTGCAGCACGTTTTCGCTGGAACTCGAGCCGCCGAGCGTAGCGACCACTGACGCGGTGGCAAGCACCAGCACCGGCACGTGCCAGAGCGAGGCGAGCACGTCGAATGCGTCGGTCGCGGCCCTGTGATCGTGGCGCTGCTCGTAAGGCCGGTTGCGAATCAGGTGCGCGACGGGCCGGCGGAAAGCCAGCGCGAAATAGCCGGTGAGCACGGCGGCCGTCATGTTGGCAGCCGTCGAAATCAGCCCGGCGAGATTCGATCCGAGCTGATGCGCGACGTCGTAGTTAACCGCCGCATCGCCGAGCGCAGCGCAAATGCCAACCACGAACAGCACACGCCGCGCATGCTCGATCAGCAGGCGCACGGCAATCCGCCGATGCCCTGAGCCGAACAGCGAAAACATGATCAGACAGATCGCCGAAAACACCGCACCCGCGACGATCGCGTAGGCGACTACCAGGCCGAGCGTGCGGCCGAGCTCATCAGGCATTGCGCGTACGAACAGCAATGCAGCGAGAAAAGCGACGATCCACGGCCCGACGCGGCGCAGCGCGAAGATCAGCAACTCGCGTGTGGTGGGATTCGGGTTGAGCCCCATCAGGATGCCGAAGCGCCGGTATAGCCGGTGTTGCAGGTAGATCAACGCGCCGGCGCACGCGCCCCAGCCAGCCAGCATGGCAATCATCGCAAAGACGATGTGCCCGAAGCTCTCCTGCCCCTGACCCGAAATGATCGTGTAGAGCTCGTTGCCGGCCGCGTTGAAGCGCCCGGCCCAATAGCGCACCGGCGTGCGGCCCTGATGCACGCCGGATTCGAACGACGCGATGCCCGACGCGATGGCGCCGAGCAAGCCGGGACTCGGTTGCGCGGGCGCGGGCGGCGCGACGTTTTGCGAGACATCGCGCAGCTTCTTGAGCTGGGCGACGAGCGCGGTGCGTTGCCGGTCGTTGTCGAGCGTGGCGATCACGCTGTCGAGCGAGCGCGCCAGTTCCGCCTGGCTCGCAGGCGACGGCGCCGAGGCCGCTTCCGCCGCCGAGGCGCTCGAGGCGGCCGACGCAGGCGTTGCCGTCGCGCTATTGATCAGGCTCTGCAAGGCCGGGATCACCGGCGTGCTGGTGCCGGCGGCCTGCGCACTCGCGGGCATCCAGCCGATGCCGAGGATCAGCGCGAGGCAGACCGTGGCCGTCCACGCGCCGAGCCACGCCACGACGTGAGCGCGAACGCCCCGCCGGGCGCGGCATTTGACATGACCGGAAGGAAATTGAAAGGCGGCGTGAGTCGCCGGTTGCCCGCCGTTGGACGGCGCGGCCCCGGACTCACGCCGCAAAGGGCATGACTGCATGGCGATCCGTGAGAAAACGGGAGACGCCAGTGTAGCCGCAGTTGCACCGCCAGCGACCGAACATGCGTAACCGATTGTTAGGACGCTTGCGCAAATTCGAGGATTGGCGGGCCGCCCTCATCCGCCGCGCAGCCTCTCCGGCACAGGCAATGGGCCACGCAGGACACACGTGCTGCACGGCCCGTTAGGGCTCAATAAGCCACCGTCGCGATCTCACGGACGAAACGGCCCTGCTCCAATTCGTCGACGAAGGCGATCGCATAGTCTTCCGCGGAAATGCGGCTATTGCCCTCGGCGTCAGCCAGGAGGGTGTTCGCGCCCGTGCGGAACTTGCCGGTGCGCTCGCCCGGCGCAATCAGCGCGGCCGGCGCGAAGAAAGTCCAGTCGAGATCGGAGACGCCACGGTAGTAATCGAATGCATCGCGGTGAGCCAGTGCGATCGGCTTGTAGGCGTCCGGGAACCCATCCGTGTCGACCAGTTGCTTGCCCGGCGCCACGTCGAGCGAACCCGCGCCACCCACGACCACGAGGCGCTTGAGGCCCGCTGCGCGCACGCCGTCGACCAGCGCATGGGTCGCCGTGGTCAGTGCCGCGAGATCGTCTTGCGGCGGCGCGTACGCGCTCGCCACCACATCGTGACCGCGCACTGCGGCGCCGACGCTCGCGGCATCGAGCAGATCGGCCTGTGCGGCCTTGAGATTCGCCACGTCCACCGGCACGCGCGCCGGATTGCGCGCCAGCGCCGTCACCTGATGCCCGCGGCGAGCCGCTTCCGCGGCGATCCGCGAACCGATCGTGCCGGTGGCGCCAAACAATGCAATCTTCAACGGTTTGCTCATTTCGATGCTCCTGTCATTAACATATATGTAACCGCATTGATTACATATCATAGGGAAAAAAGAGGGGCTTGAGCCCCCGTCCGTTCTCAGGCGCGCGCGTCTGCACTACGCCACACGCCCCTGGATACTGCTTTTTTGCTACGTCACCCCTGCGGACGCCGCTTGCGTTCACGCGCCCGTTCGGCGCGCACCAGGTCGGAAGTCGCATCGGCCAGCGTGCGTGCGCCGAGCGATGCTTCCATGGCCTGCTGCGCTTCGTCAATGATGCCGCGCAGCACGACCTGGATATTCCGCCCCACCATGCACGCTGGATTCGGCTCCTCGCGATGCATGGCGAACAATTGCGCGTCGTCCACCGCACGATACACCTCAAGCAGGGTGATGTCGTCAGGCGCCCGGGCGAGCAGCGCACCGCCGCCGGCGCCAAGTTGCGAGGTCGTAAGACCCGCGTCGGCCAACATGGTCAACAGACGCCGGATCAACGCAGGATTTGTATTCACGCTGCCCGCGATCATCTCCGACGAGAGCGGCGCGCCCTCCTGCAACGACAGCAGCGCGAGCACATGCACCGCGAACGCAAAACGGCTACTCGTATTCACAGCAAACCTGCCCTGCGACGACAATGTGTAACCATAGTAATTACATTTAATCCGACTGTCAAATGGACGGACGCACGGGCCGCCACGTCACTTGTCCATCTGCTTTTGCGCATCGCTGGAGTCGCTCGACGCAGACGAAGAAGCCGGCACACTAGCCGACGACGCCGAACTTTGTGCCGACCATTCCTGCAACTTGCGCCCCGCCGTCTCAAGGCCCTGGCCGGTCAACGCCGCCGCCTTGCCGAGCTGCACATTCGTCGCGCTCGCCGCGCCTTGCAGGTTGGCTTGCGCGGTCGACGCCAGCGCGGCAGGATCGATCGTAACCGACGGCGCCGAGGCCGATTCGAGGTTCTGCTGCGCGGCGTCCTTGGTCGCATCGACCTGCTGGCCGACGTAGCTGGCCGCCTGATCGAGCTTCTGACCGGCGACTTGCGCCGCATCGTTGAGCTTGCCGGCGACCTGCGCTGACGCGTCATTCTTCTGACAAGCCGTCAGGCCGCCGAACACGAGGGCGACAACAGCGACGCGGCGCAACAACGGAGAATGAATAGATAAGGTCATATTGGGGTGTGAGCCGCATCGAGCGGCTTCCGCATGCGAAAACGCGCCCATGATACGCCGTTGCGCCGGACGCTCTCTTCATCGGTCCTCCGTCGCACTTGTGTCAAACGCATTGGGGTAGACTGACGTCCCGCTCGATGTGTTCCGTTGATCAAATTGGAGGCATGCGATGGCAGCAAAGAAGATTCTGTTCCTGACCGGCGACTTCGCCGAGGATTACGAAACGATGGTGCCGTTTCAGGCACTGCAGGCGGTCGGCCACGTCGTTGACGCGGTCTGCCCGAACAAGAAAGCGGGCGAGAAGATCAAGACAGCGATCCATGATTTCGAAGGCGACCAGACCTATACCGAAAAGCCTGGCCATCAATTCACGCTCAATGCCACGTTCGACGACGTTGATTCGCGTCAATACGACGCACTGGCGATCGCAGGCGGCCGCGCGCCGGAATACCTGCGGCTCAATCACAAAGTCATCGAACTCGTACGGCAGTTCGCCGAAGCGGGTAAGCCGATCGCCGCGATCTGCCACGCCGCGCAGCTGCTCGCCGCCGCCGACGTGATTCGCGGCAAGCGCATTTCCGCCTACCCGGCCTGCGCGCCCGAAGTGAAGCTGGCCGGTGGCGAGTACGCCGACATTCCGGTCGACGCCGCGATCACCGACGCCAATTTCGTGACCGCCCCCGCATGGCCGGCTCATCCTGAGTGGCTGCGCCAGTTCCTCGTGCTGCTCGGCACCCGCATCGAACTCTGATCCTGAGGCGAGCGCCTTGCCCCCCGCGGCAATGCGCGCTCGCCAAAAAACACCTGCATTTGAGACTAGTCCGATGGTTCTCAGCGGAAGGCTTTCCTATAGTCGCCGGTTGACTTTGGAGCCTTTTTCCATGGAACTGACTGATTGGATCGTCATTCTCGCTGTCACCTTGATGGCGATTGCTTTTTCTGCGCGCGCACACCGGCCAACTGGTCGCGAGAAAACCGCGCGCGGCATCTGGCCGGCACGCGCATGCTGGCGCAAGCCGCGTGCTCGCTGTGGGCCGCGCTGTTGATCGTCGCGCACGGCCTGTTCGCGCTGGACGGCATGCCCGGCCTGCATCCCGCGCCGCTCGAGGCGCTGACCGGCGTCGCGATCCTGATTGTTTGCGGCTGCTACTGGTCGATTCGCGGCGGCAAACTGCTCAAACCGCGCCGACTCTTTACCGCGTACTGATGCCGGGCACGGCATTGGCGGCATTGGCGGCATTGGCGGCTTTGCCCGCATTAGCGACACGCCCTGTCGCACCGCCGCTCAGACCCGAGCCCTCACGATCACCGGGGCTCGCGCGCACTTCGCGCACACCCCGAACCGTGTGAACGCCATTCACCACTGCAGCAGGCGTTTCGACAGCCCGTTGCACAGCCCGCACCTCGGCTTCGGGCAGCGACAGATAAAACGTCGTGCCCATGCCCTCCTTCGACTCCGCCCACACACGCCCGCCATGGCGCTCCACCACGCGTCGCACGAGCGCCAGGCCGATGCCTTCCCCCGCCGCCACATTGCCGTGCAGCCGCTGAAAGGCATTGAAGAGGCGCGGCAGCGCGACCGCAGGAATGCCCAGCCCGTTGTCCCGCACGTAGAAAATCCGAAGCGAATGCACGCCCGGCGGCGCCGGTGTCGTACCGATTTCGATCTGGCCTTCGCGCGCCGGGTCCAGATAATTGACCGCATTGCCGATCAGATTCGCGAACACCTGTTCGAGCGCGGTCGGGTCGCCCCACACCGCCGGCAACTCATCGACGATAACGTGCGCCCGCCGCGCCCGGATCGACGCTTGCATGGCATCGACTACGCGCGGCACGATATCGCGCACTTCGACCTTTTGCTGCCGGTACTCGACGCGGCCGACACGCGACAGCCGCAATAGCGCGTCAATGATATGGGATGCCCGCAGCACAGCCGTCTGCAGAAAGTGCAGCGCTTCGCCGATATCCTCGTCCACCACCCGTTCGATGCGCTGCCGCGGCTCTGCCGCGAGCGACGACTGACGCAGCGCCGCGCGCAGTTCGTCAGACGCGCGAATCAGTTCTTTCGAAAAGCCTTGCAGATTCACCAGCGGCGCACGCAGGTCGTGCGACACGCTGTAGATGAACATTTCGTTTTCCTCGGTCTGCTGCCGCAAGGTCTCGTTGATGCGCGCCAGTTCGCCGGTGCGGCGCGAGAGATCGGACTGGAACCGCGCCTGGATGCGCTCCGCTTCGAGCAGACGCCGGCTGGTTTCATGCAAGGTCAGATCGAGCCGCGCGATTTCGTCGCGGCCCGGGCTAATTGGAGCCAGCGGCTCGTTGCCCGCGAGGCGCCCGGCATTATCGGACAGCACCGCGAGCCGGCCGCGCACGCCGCGCGTGAACAGCCAGACGGCCAGCGCCACGAACAGTAACGAGCCGAGCACGGCCGCGACGACCAGCATCTGTTGCCGTTCGCGTGCAGCCTCGGCGGCGTTCGAGCGCAACGAGTCGAGACGCCGCTCTTCAGTCTGGAAGGCCACCACCTCCTGACGGAAGCGATCGAGCACGTCGGCCGAGGCCAGATCGCGGAAGCGATCAAGCACATCGCGCCGCCGCCCCGAATGCAGCAGATCCTGAATGCGGTCCGACCATTGGCGGTACCCCTGCACTGCCTGGCGCACCTGCACCACCCGCTCGACCTGCGCCGGATTATCGGCAACCAGCTCGGCCAGTTGGTCGATGCGACGGTCGACGTCCATCCACAAGGTGACCGGCGTCGTAAAGCGGGTGTCGTTGGCGAGCACTGCGCCACGGAGCGCCACGGACTCGCCCAGCACCGGATCGAGAATCGCGATGGTTTGACGCAGCACCTCCTCGCTATGGATCGCCCACTGCTCGGCTTGCGTCGCGTCGGACTGCGCCTTGACCAGACCAGACAGCAGCGCCAGTTCGAAGAGGGCCGGAATTGCGATCAGCAACAGGCCTTTAGTGGTCAGTCTCATGCGTACGCATTGGAGGTCGATGGCCGGCAGATCATGCGCGGGACGGCACATTATGTCGGCCTTTGCACAGGAAGACAAAGACGATGCGCCATCGACCGGGCTTCTGCCGCCCAATACGGCGCCGTGCGCATCGAATGCGCATAAAACGTCAGGCTTTTGAATTAAACGTAAATCAAATCGAATGTGATGCCCATATTTGGATCATGAGGACCGTTATGAAACAGTCATGCACTTGTGTTGTGCTTTTGTCGTTGTTCGAGGTGCAAAACATGATGCACCGCCTGATCGGCAATGAGTGACGCTGAACCCATTCCGGTGCGGTTTTGCACCTGATAGACGCTTAATGGCACAAGTTTGGCCCGCTTCTTGCATTCCATGCCCGCTTTTTTGGCATAAGCGGGACACATCGATGGAAAATCTGAAAACCGGCACGGATACCCTCTTCCTTTTGCTGGGTGCCGCGATGGTGCTGGCCATGCATGCGGGATTCGCGTTTCTCGAACTCGGCACGGTCCGCAAAAAGAATCAGGTCAATGCACTAGTCAAGATTCTGGTGGACTTCTCGGTCTCGACGATCGCGTATTTCTTCATCGGCTACACGATCGCGTATGGCGTGCAGTTCTTCGGCAGCGCCGAGTCGCTGGCCGCGCACAACGGCTTTGCGCTAGTGCGCTTCTTCTTCCTGCTAACCTTCGCCGCGGCCATTCCGGCGATCGTGTCAGGCGGCATCGCCGAGCGCTCGAAATTCAATCCGCAGTTGTTCGCCACCTTCGTGCTGGTCGGCTTCGTCTATCCGTTCTTCGAAGGGATCGCGTGGAACGGCAACTTCGGTATTCAAGGCTGGCTCACCCAGGTGTTCGGTGTGCCGTTTCACGACTTCGCCGGCTCCGTGGTAGTGCATGCGTTCGGCGGCTGGGTCGCGTTGCCGGCGGTGCTGCTGCTCGGCGCGCGCCACGGTCGCTATCACCGCGACGGCGGCATCGCCGCGCATCCGCCGTCGAATATTCCGTTCCTCGCGCTGGGGGCCTGGGTGCTGACGGTTGGCTGGTTCGGCTTTAACGTGATGAGCGCGCAAACCATCGACAAGATCAGCGGCCTCGTGGCGGTCAATTCGTTGATGGCAATGGTCGGCGGCACGCTGACCGCATGGCTCGCGGGCCGCAACGACCCCGGCTTCACCTACAACGGCCCGCTCGCCGGGCTGGTCGCCGTCTGCGCCGGCTCCGACGTGATGCATCCGCTCGGCGCGCTGGTGACGGGCGGCATCGCGGGCGTGCTGTTCGTCACTATGTTCACCTGCGTGCAGAACCGCTGGCGTATCGACGACGTGCTCGGCGTATGGCCGTTGCACGGCTTGTGCGGCGCGTGGGGTGGGCTCGCCGCCGGAATTTTCGGCTTGCATGCGCTGGGGGGCCTCGGGGGCGTGTCGTTCGGGGCGCAACTGATCGGTACGCTGGGCGGCATCGTGGTGGCGACGCTCGGCGGCACGCTCGTGTATGGGGCGATTCGCCTGACGGTGGGTCTGCGACTCGACCAGGAGGACGAATACAACGGCGCGGACCTGTCGATTCATAAGATTTCCGCAACGCCCGAGTGAAAATCGGCCGGCTGACGCGTTAGCTACCCAACACGGCGAGCGGCGCGCCCGAGGTGTCGCGTTCGCTTGCCCGCACGGCCGACGCCCCTGGCCGCCACGACGAGCGCGCCACGAATGCGCTCATCGGTCCCCAATGCCCCCGCCGATGCTAGACTTGCGCGCTGGAGATGGCATTCTCCTGGCATTCTCCAAACCGCCCTTGATGGCTGATGATGCCTGCTTCGCCCGGATCACCGCGGACGCGGCATCACGCCTCCCGATCAGTCCGGCTTGTCGACTATTTCGCTTCTCCAGAGTACTTGTGCATGTATCTGTCCATTCTCGCGGTCGGCATTGGCGGCGCGCTCGGCTCACTGTTCCGCTGGTTTCTCGGCATCCGTCTGAACGGCCTGTTCACGGGTTTGCCGCTCGGCACCTTCGCCGCTAACGTGATCGCCGGCTACGTCATCGGCGTCGCAGTCGCGGGCTTCGCGCGGGCGCCGCAGATCGCGCCCGAATGGCGGCTCTTCGTCATCACGGGCTTGATGGGCGGTCTGTCGACATTCTCGACGTTCTCGGCGGAAGTCGTGCAGCGCTTGCAGGACGGCCGGCTCGGCTGGGCGGCTGGCGAGATCGTCATTCACGTGGGGGCATCGCTCGTGATGACGATCCTCGGCATCGCTACCGTTTCGTTGCTGGCGCGCTGAAAACCGGCGCTGGATGCGTCCGGCGATTCCCATCGCTACGCGCTTTTCCTGCGGCTGCGCAAAGCGAACGCGGCTAGCGTGCATCCAAGCATCGCAATACCTGCCACGAAGAAGGTATCGCTGTACGCCATCAGAAGCGCCTCACGGCCGATCACCTTGTCGACGATCCCCAGCGCCACTTCACGTGTGCCGGCGAGTCCGGACGCTGCCATCGCATCGGTCCGTCCTACATGACTCTGCGTCAACATCCTGACCATGCCGATCATGCGTTCCTGAAACGCGCCGTTGAATGGCGTGATCGCTTCTCCGATACGCGCGGCGTGCAGCTTCTCGCGTTCGACCACGATCTGACTGGCGATCGCAATGCCGATCGCGCCGCCCAGATTACGCACCATGCTGAAAAGACCCGAGGCCGATCCAAGCTGGCTTTTCTCGATGCCGTCAACGGCCATCACACCGAGTGCGACCACCACCAGCGATTGTCCAATGCCACGCACGATCAGCGAGGGTACGACGACGTTCGCCGATGCGTTCACGTCGAGATGAATGTTCATCAGACAGCCGATGGCGACGAGCGTGAACCCGGCGATGATGGCCGTGCGTGCGCTGGTGCGGCGCATTAACGGCGGTGTCAGGAACGACATGACAAACTGAACCAGTCCGTACGGCACCATCATGACGCCGATATCCCGCGCGCTGTAACCCTGCAATTCGGCAAAGTAGTTCGGCACGAGAAACACGACCGCAAACACCACGCCACCGAACAGGAACTGCATCAGACTCGCTATGCCGAAGTTGTAGCGAGCCAGCAGCCTCAGATTGATGAACGGTTCCTCGCGACGAAGCTGCACGACCACGAAGATCGCCAGTCCAGCGACCGCAATCAGAAACATGTTCGCAATGAAACTCGAGCCGAACCAGTCCTTGCGTCCGCCCTCCTCCAGCACAATTTGCAGCGCGCTCAGTCCGATTGCCATCGTCGTGATGCCAAGCCAGTCTGCCTTGCGCAGACGGTCCAGATGCACCGGCTCAGGTTTGATCGCCCAGCCGATTGCGCCCAGCAGCACGAGCGCGGGCGGGATCTGCAGATAGAAGATCCAGCGCCACGAATACATGTCGGTCAGCCAGCCGCCAAGAGAAGGCCCAGCCGCCTGCGCCACGTTGTTGGCGACGGCGAACAAGGCCATACCGAGGGGATGCCGTGACGCGGGCAGCTCCGTCACGATCAATTGAAACAACAGCGGAATCAGCACGCCGCCGAACGCCCCCTGAAACGCGCGGGCGACGATCATCGCATCGATAGTCGGCGCCACCGAACACACCAGCGAGAAGACCAGGAAGCCGGTCGTCCCGACCAGCATCACACGGCGGATGGAAAACACCCGCACGAGCCAACCGGTCAACGGAATGATGATGATTTCCGCCACCAGATACGCCGTGGTGATCCACGAGCCTTCCTCGAAACTCGCGCCGAGCGAGCCGCGAATATCGGGCAACGACGCATTGGTGACGTGCACGTTCATACCGGCCATAAAGCAGCCGAACACGCCGCCGAGCACGGCCACCCACGCGCGCAGCGAACCTGGATCGTAAGTAGGAGAAGCAGCGGTTGTCGTGCTCATGAGCGGCTCGCGGCGGGCTGCGTAACCGCGTTGCCCGAGGTGCCCGTGTGAACGCGAGCGACCACCGACATGCCCGGCCGCAGGCTGATGGCCTCGCGCTGACCGGCGTCCACCTGGATCTTCACGGGAATGCGCTGTACGACCTTGGTGAAGTTGCCGGTCGCGTTGTCGGGCGGCAGCAACGCGAACTGCGCGCCCGAGCCTGGTGCAATGCTCTGCACGTGCCCATGCAAGGGATGCCCCGCATAGGTGTCGACATCGATCTCGACCGGCTGGCCGGCGCTCATTGCGGCGACCTCCGTTTCCTTGAAGTTGGCGATCACGTAGACATCCTGAAGCGGCACTACGGCGAGCAGCGGTTGCCCGGTCTCGACGTATTGACCCGCTCGCACGCCGCGCTGGCCGACCGTGCCGTTGCTCGCCGCGCGAATCGTCGTGTGGTCGAGATCGATCTGCGCGAGCGACAGCGCCGCGCGCGCCACACCGAGCTGCGCTTGCGCCTGCTCGATGGCCGCCATGCCTTGAGTCCGGCGCTTCTCCAGCACGGTTTGCTGGCCGCGCTGGATCTGTACGGTCGCGTCGGCCTTGGCAAGCGCGGCGTCGGCCGTGAGTGCGTCGGCATGCGCCTGTTCCCAGCGCTGCGCGCTCGACGCCTGTTCCGCCGCTAACTGCCGGTAGCGTTCGGCGTCCGACTTGCGGCGGTTCGCGCCTGCCCGCGCCGCGGCAACATCCGCCTGCGCGGCGTCCATCACGCTGCGTTGCTGGGCGATCTGCGCGTCGAGCGTGGCAATGTTCGCCTGCTCCGCGTGCAGGGTCGCGAGCGCCGTATCAACGGTCGCCTGAGCCCTTGCGACTTTAGCCGCGTAGTCCGCGCTGTCGATGTGCGCGAGTACATCCCCTTGGTGCACCGGCTGATTGTCTTCAACGTCGACGGTCATCACATAGCCGGGCACGCGCGAACTGACCGTTACCACATCCGCGCGGACATAGGCGTCGTCGGTGCTTTCGATAAAACGGCCGACGGTCCACCAGCGAACGCCCAGCACGGCAAGCGCGATGACGGCGATCGCCGTGCCCGCCAGCGCAAGGGTTTTTCTGCTAAACGGCGAAGTCTTTCCTGGAACGACAGTGGTACTCATATCAAGACCTTGATGAGAAATTAACGGACACGCGGCGCGGCAGCGCGATGGGCGAATGGGCTAGTGCTGCCAGCCGCCACCGAGTGCCTTGAACACGGCGATCTGATCCGACGCGAGTGCTTCAGTCGACACAGCGAGCGCCGCATCGCCCGCAACGAGACTCCGCTCCGCATCGAGCACATCGAGGAAGTCCAGCGCCCCCGCCTGGTAATTCAGTTCGGCAAGATGGAAAGCGCGGGCGTCGTTCGCGCGGGCAGCCTGCAACGCGCGTTGGCGTTCCCACTGCGCGCCGTAGAAGGTCAATGCCTGTTCGGTTTCCTTCAACGCCGTGAGCACGTTGCGCTCGAACTGGGCGAGCGCTTCCGTGTTGCCGGCCTTGGCCTGCGCCAGCCGCGCGCGGCTCACCGCCATGTTGGGAAAGCGCCAGCTGATCAACGGCCCCACGCCCCAGGCCACCGCGTACTGATCGCCGAGCGATGCGAGGCTGCCGGTCGTCGACAGGAAGTTCACCGAGCCGCCCAGCACGATCGACGGATACAGATCGGCACGCGCGACG
Source organism: Paraburkholderia sediminicola (assembly GCF_046027825.1). Classification (GTDB taxonomy): domain Bacteria; phylum Pseudomonadota; class Gammaproteobacteria; order Burkholderiales; family Burkholderiaceae; genus Paraburkholderia; species Paraburkholderia sediminicola_D. The sequence continues at coordinate 55,907 of NZ_JAQQDU010000044.1, read as the reverse complement.
CCGACCCGGGCGTCGGCGGCTGCCAGCCTGCGTTCCGCCTCGCGCAGGTCGGGACGACGGCGCAGCAAGGCGGCGCCGTCGCCAACCGGGAACGGCGCGTTAAGCACCGGCGCGACACGGCACTGCTCGGCGGCATGGGGAAACTCGCCAGGCGGGCGGCCCAGCAACACGGCCAGTTCGAACAGCGCCGCGCGACGCTTGCCCTCGAGCGTCGGCAGTGTCGCCCGCGTTTCGTCGAGAAACCCGCTCGCGCGCGTGACCTCGAGATCGGACACCAGCCCGCGATTGCGTTGCCGGGTGGTCAGGTCCACCACGCGTTGGCCGATCCCGAGCGAACGGTTAGCCACGTCGATCTGTTCGCCGTAGGCGCACACGTGCATATACGCGTCGGTTGTCGATGCGACGACGGCGACGCGGACCGCGTCCGATGCCGCCTGCATCGCGTCAGCATCGGCTTGCGACGCTTCGACGAGATGGCGCACGCGCCCCCACAGATCGACTTCGTACGAGACCGCCAGCGAAGGCGCGTAAGCCCAACGCGTATCAGCCGACTCGCGCCGCGCGGCGGCGACGATCTGATCGGCGTTCTGCTTACCGTAGTTGCCGCCGAGTGCAAGCTGCGTATCGGGCAGCCTCGCGGCGCCGGTTTCATTGAGCACCGCTTGCGACTGCGCGAGACGCGCGGCCGCGACCGCCAGATCGCGGTTCTGCTCGAGTGCCTGCTGAATCAGACCGTCAAGCACGGGGTCCTGATAAAGACGCCACCAATCGTCAGGCAAAGGCTGTTGTGCGACAGGCGCATGTTCCGCGGAGATGAACGGCGCGGACGCTGCAGCCGACACCTGTGGCGCACGGTACGGCGCCTCAAGCGAACACGCTGAGCCAAGCAGCGCCAATGCTGCAACGCAGGCCATGCGCAGCGGCACGTGGGTGAAGCGACGTGGCACGCGCACGCGCGGTCGACGCCTCGTGGCGGGACGAAAGAGAGACTTAGCGGTGAGAGAGGCGATGCAGAAAGAGCCCGAAGGAACCATGACAAATGCCCGGCTGTGGAATCAGAGGACAGATGGTAGAGTCCTGCGATCCGGTCATCGCTCGAAGAATTGCCATGCATCATCGCGAAATGGACAGCTTCGGTTTTTTCGAAAGCCAGAAGGCACTTGAAGTCGCGCCCGTCACCGTGCTCGCCACGGATCAACCCGCCGGCACCACGTTTCCGCCACACGCGCACAGCAGCGCTCAATTGATCTACGCCATCTCGGGTGTGATGATTGTGCGTTCGGCCGCCGGTAGCTGCATCGTGCCGACGGGCCGCGCAGTGTGGGTGCCTGGCGACGTACTCCATGAAATCGAAATCGCCAACGATGTACAGATACGCACGGTCTACGTGGCAGCCAACGCGCGCGACACCTTGCCGGACAGCTGCAGGGTGATCCTGGTGAGCGCGCTGCTGCGTGAGTTGATCGTGACCGCGGTCGGCATCCGGCCGGCCGCCGGATACGGTGGACGGGAACGGCGCGTGCTGGAGTTGATCCTCGATGAGATCTGCGCTGCCGAACCTCTGCTATTGCATGTGCCGATGCCACGTCATCCTGCGCTCGTCGAACTGTGCGCTGAACTGATTGCGCAGCCGTCGCTCGATGCGACCTTGCAGGGTTGGGCGCAACGGGCCAACATGAATGCACGCACGTTCGCCCGGGCATTCCAGCGCGAGACGGGCATGACGCATGGTTCGTGGTGCCGTCACACACGGGTCCTGCTGAGCCTTCCGCAACTGGCAACCGGCGCATCGGTGCTCGATGTCGCCCTTGAACACGGCTACGACAGCCCTAGTGCATTCACGGCGATGTTTCGCAAGGTGCTGGGGGTCGCGCCCAGCGAGTACTTCAAATGAGACGTCTTCAAGGCACCGGAACGCTACGGTGTGTCCAAACAGTATTGCTATTCAAGCCCGTCGCAGACTGAATTCCGTAAGTGCATTCGCCAGAATATCCACGGCCTGTTCGGTCACGGCGTTGTATAGCGACGCACGCAATCCACCAATCGAACGGTGCCCCTCCAGCCCAACCATGCCCTGTTCACGCGCCATGGCCACAAACGCATCGTCGAGCCGCGCATCGCCGAAGGTGAACGACACGTTCATCTGCGAGCGCCAGCGACGGTCTGCGTGAACACTCACTGCGCCCTCCAAAGCGTCGAGCGTGTCATACAGCCGCCCCGCCTTCCTTTCGTTGATGTCTTGCATCGCCTGCAGACCGCCGATATCGAAGCGTAGCCAGCGCGTAATCAACGTCAGCACATAGATCGCGAACACGGGCGGCGTGTTGTAGTTCGAACCGTGCGATACGTGGGTGCGAAAATCGAGGATCGCGGGCAGACCATCAGGTATGCGCTCAAGCAGCGAACGCTTGACGATCGCAACCGTCACCCCCGCTGGCCCCAGGTTCTTCTGGGCGTGGGCATAGATCATCGAGTAATCGTCAGGCCGGAAAACCTTCGACAGAAAATCGGACGACATGTCCGCAATCAGCGGGACTTGCGTGGCGCCTTCCCACACAGGGAATTGCAAGCCTTCCACGGTCTCGTTCGACACGTAGTGCAAATAGGCGGCAGAGCGGGAGATGTCCAGCTTATCGAGGGCGGGCAATTCCCGGAAGCCGGTCGTGTGGCCGTCCCACGCAACCTTGCGCTCCGTCATTTTAGCCGCCTCCGCGGTCGCCCGGCCGCTCCAGTAGCCGGACGTCACGTATTCGGGCGGGGCGAATCCCTTCCCGGCGAAATTCATCGGAATCGTCGCGAACTGCAAACTACTGCCACCCTGCTGGAATGTCACGGCGTAGTCGTCGGAGAGTCCGAGCAACGCGCGCACGTTCTGTTCGGCTTCGTTCAGTATCGAGCGGAACCAGTCCGAGCGATGACTCATGCCGAGCACGGAGATGCCCGTTTCCGGCACGGCGGTAATCGCCTCGCGCGTCTGCTCCAGCACCGTCTCGGGAAGCGCGCCGGGACCGCCGGAAAAATTCAATGCATTGGACTTCACTTTGCCTCCAGGGCGCGTCTTTCGAGCAAGGCGTGAAACGCCTGCCTGATGCGCTCCACCGCTTCCTTCTTGTAGGGGAACTGACTGTTGTTACCATGAACCAGCATGCTCGCATTGGCTTCGAACACGACAACCGCGCCATCACAGTCAAGCGCACAATCGATGCCGAAATACGCCAATCCCATCGCGTCACGAATCGACTGCAGCGCCGCGCGCTGCGCTACGCCGAAGACGCGCCACGGATCATCGAGGAACGCCTGCTCTTCAGCCTGCATCCACGTATGGTTCGCCATACTGGTCGTGACATGGTGGACCTTCCATTTGTCGTCAATGGCGAGGTGGTACGGCAGGATCTCGTCGCCGACACAGACGAAGCGGTACTTGCGGAAATAGCCGTCGGTGGACCGGTAGTCGACAAACGGCGTGAGGTAGTAGCTGCCTGCGTCGTGCCGGTTCAGGAAGACCAGCAATTGCGCGCGATCCTCCACCCTCTCGAAGTCGTCCCCGCCGTGTGTGCCTGCCGGCCTCACCAGCAGCGGAAACGGCAACGTAGGCGGCGAGGCGCACGACAGCAATTCGCGCAACCCGGCTGCTGGATAGCGACGCGTTTGCGGAACGCTGCAGCCCGGTACTTCCGCGAGACGCCGCGCAACCGACTCGCGATTCGTCTCTGCAATGGCTTGCGGGGGATTGATGACGGGACGACCAACACTGTCTACAAATGCTTGCGCGGGTCCGAGGAAAGCCTGCCCCCGATCCACGTCGGAAATCAGATTGACGACCACGTCCGCATAGATGCGCAGCCGATCGACGTCGTAGTCCATATCCAGCAGCAGCGTGATGACATTGCTTTCGAAGCGCGCCTGCTCGATCAGATACTCAATGGGCGTATTGCCTGCGTTGGGTCCGAACACAAACAGCACACGGAAATGCGGTGATGCGACGACGGCTGGGACCGTGATGAGCGGCTTCAATTTCAGCGCACGGCGATAGCTTGCGTCCGCCTCGGCATCGCGGCCTAACGCCTGCTGGAAATTTGCCACGATATGCAGGATCGCGGGATCGTTGGGATCGTGTTCAAGGACACGCTCGAAATAATCGAGCGCGCGTTGCCGTCGGCCCGCACACGCCTCGGCGAGGCCAAGCTGTCGATACACCGCAACCTGGTCGCCGGCGCTGTTCAGCAACTGCGTGAGCCAGCCGATGGCTTCGTCGAACCGATCCAGCCGGATCAATACCTGTGCGAGGCCAAAGCGAGCGTCCCAGTGGTCCGGATCCATACCGATCGCATCACGGTAATGGCTTTCGGCGAGGTCAAGCTGTCCCGCTTGATGGTGCGAGGACGCCAGGGGAAAAAGACGATCGATGGACATGATTGATGACCGCCGCATGCGGAAACCTGACGCAATGCTTGCAGCCAGATGAAGCGAAGATTAAGACGGTCCGCTTGCCTGCTTGCACAGGTAAAAACTGACCAGACGGGACGAAGGAAGGCAGCATAGCAGCGCATTCCCGCCGTGCTGATAGGGACCTGAATTCAAAGATTTACCGGCCGTTACGAAGACCACGTAACGTAACTTCTCGTAATACGAAATCGGGTGATGATTACGTTTGTGCATTGAACCAGGGGGTCAACCGACGCATGCTTGCACCGTTCGCGACAATCGATCGCGAACCGCTGGACGGCGCGGCCACCCGTCGATTCATCCCCGAGGAGCAACATGTCTATTTCCGGCATTACATCCGTTGGAAACATCTACCCGACAGTTCAGGGTAATTCCGCTCAAAGCGCTGCCAGTAACCTGCCCGGTCAGACGCCGCCGACCGAAAAGCGCGTGCATGGCGGCCACCACGGCCATCACGCAAGTGCTGCATCGTCCTTGAGCTCGACGGCAAGCACGTCATCGTCGACCGACACCGACAGTCTCCTGTCGCAAACGGATTCCACCACAACCACCACGCCTAACGGATCGACGCCGACCTACACCCTCAACGGTGTAGCACTGGGCAGCAACATCAACACCACCGCGTAACGGTTCGCTCACGGCCAGGTCACCGGCGCACGCGTGCGGGCTAGCGCCCCTCGCTCGGCCACCGGCCGGGTTATTTCCCTGGAGGTAACCCGGTTGGCGTCGACTGCCGGACGACGAGGACCGGAATGCGAGTGTGCGTCAGGACCTTCTGGGTCTCGCTGCCAAGCAAAAGCGCCCGCATGCCGCTTCGACCGTGGGACGCCATAACAATGAGATCGCAGTTCTGTTCTGCCGCAACGCTGATAATCGCCTCATACGGATGGGCGCGACTCGTGGAAACTGTATTGCACTCGACACCCGCTTGCGCAGCCGCTTTTTTGACAATCCCCAGGTAGTCGTCCGCACGCTGCCGGGCGGTCTGAATGATGCGATCCTCGTTGTCCGCGATCATCTCGGTGCCATAGGCGAGGACATGAAACTCCGGGATGACATGCAGTCCTGTGATTCTGGCGCCGCTTTCCACCGCGAGCTTTATCGTCATCTGAATGGCGGCCTCAGAAAGCGCCGAACCGTCGGTCGGCACCAGTAGATGCTTGAACATACATCTCTCCCCCGCGACCTGGCCGATTCGCGTTGAAATCCTGCCCGGCGCCTCTCCCACCTGAACCCGGTGAACCTGAATCAGAGGCGGCCTCTTTGAGTATAGTCACCCTGGCGCAGTGCCGCGAATAGCCAGTTCCCATACTACTTTTAAGTATCGAAATACAGATAGAACTCCCAGGGATGGGGGCGCAGTTTGATCGGGTCGATCTCGCGTTCGCGCTTGTATTCGATCCAGGTCTGAATCACGTCTTCGGTGAAAACATCGCCTTTGCGCAGAAACGCGTTATCCGCCTCCAGCGCCGCGAGCGCCGCGTCGAGTGAGCCCGGAACCTGCCGGATGTTGAGAGCCTCTTCGGGCGGCAGGTCGTAGATGTTCCGGTCGAGCGGATCGCCCGGATCGGTCCGGTTCTCAATCCCATCGAGCCCGGCCATCAGCATCGCCGCGAAAGCCAGGTACGCATTGGCCGACGGGTCCGGGCAGCGGAACTCCACGCGCCGCGCGTTGGGCGAATCCGAATACATCGGGATGCGCGCCGCGGCCGAACGGTTGCGCTGCGACATCGCCAGATTGACGGGCGCCTCGTACCCCGGGACCAGCCGCTTGTATGAATTGGTGGTCGGAGCGCAAAAGGCCATCAGCGCGGGGGCGTGTTGCAGCAAGCCGCCGATGTACCAGCGGCACAGGTCGGAAGTCAGCGCCCAACCGTTCACGTCGTAGAAGAGATTCTTGTCGTCCTGCCACAGGCTCTGGTGACAATGCATGCCGCTCGCGTTGTCGGCAAACAGCGGCTTGGGCATGAACGTGGCCACTTTTCCGTGCCGGCGTGCCACGTTCTTGCAAACGTACTTGTAGATCATCACGTTGTCGGCCATGCGCGTGAGCGTGGCAAACCGCATGTCGATTTCATTCTGGCCGGCTGTCGCAACCTCATGGTGATGCACTTCAATCTGCACGCCGGCCTGCTCCAGCGTCAACGCGATCTCCGAGCGGATTTCCTGCAGCGTGTCGTGAGGCGGCACCGGGAAATAACCTTCCTTGTAGCGCTGCTTGTAGCCGAGATTGCCGCCGCCGTAAGCGCCCTCATCACGGCCTGTGTTCCAGTCGCCCTCGGACGACTCGACATAGTAGAAACCGCAGTGCTGGTCCTGACCAAAGCGGATGGAGTCGAAAACGAAGAACTCGAGTTCGGGCCCGACATAGCAGGTGGTCGCAATACCGGTCTGGCGTAGATAGTTCTCCGCCTTTTTCGCCACGTAGCGTGGGTCGCGTGAATACGGCTGTTGCAAAACCGGGTCGACCACGTCGCAGATCATCGACAGAGTCGGTGTGCTGCAAACCGGATCGATGAAAGCGGTCGCCGGATCGGGTCTGAGCAGCATGTCCGATTCGTGGATCTCCTGAAAGCCGCGGATCGACGAACCGTCGAAGCCGATTCCAGCGCTGAACAGGTCCGGGTGAACTTCAGGAAGCGTGATCGAGAAGTGCTGCCAGAGTCCAGGTAAGTCCGTGAACTTCAGATCGACGATCTGGATATTATTTCTTCGCACGAGGTCGATCACATCGTTCCCGCTTGCTGGTCGAGTGACATGGAATCGGCCTGCTTCGACGGACACCGCGAGAGGCGATGCCGAAGCTTGTGGCGTAGTGGACATGAGCTTCCTCCTCTCGCGGCACACTGCCTTTGGTCCAACTTTAGTCGGTCCGCAAGCGAAAACAAGGCGCCTGCCGCCTCGCTAGCGGTCTTGCGCCAGCGCCTTCAGATGGGCTTCGCCAGCGTCCTGAGCCGCCGCGCGCATGGCGAATGTGTCGTCCGAAACCATTGCCCGCTTGACCTTTCGTGCCCCGAAATCGACCAGCGTAATGACCCAGACATACTCGCCAGCCTGCTCGGCTGTTTGAACGAATGCACGTACGTCTTCGCTGTCGTTTGCCTGTGTGTTCATCGTGACCTCCTGAGAAAGCGTCGCGGAAAGAAAACGGCTTGCGTACCGGATGACTGACAGTTTTATGGAAGTTTGCCGATAATCGCACTGCATTCGTCCTTCGTGAATGCACGAAGCGTTTGCGTGCGGACATTGCCTGCGGACCCCAGCGCGTAGCCAAAAGCTGCGAAGCTTTGCTCATCCGGCGCGTCGATGACCGTGACAATGTCGTACTTGCCCACTGTCCAGTAGATCTGTTTCATCTCACAGCCAAAGGTTTTGGCCAGTTCCGCCGCTTGACCGGCCCGCTGCGGGCTGTTTTTGATGGTGCGTATACCTTGATCGGTGAATTGTGCAAGAACCACATAAGTCGCCATGACGATTCCCCTTACGATTAATACGAGTCGGGATTCACACGCGCAAGCTCGACCGCGAACGCTACTGCGATCGGATTGCCTGAAAGCGTTCTGCGCGTAACCTGAGTGTAGGCAATGGAAGCGCGCGCTACCGGGCGTTTGGCTTCATGGGTTGTGGCAAATCGCCTTGTATTCGTGATGATCAAATGACCTTGCGTGCCGACCCTCCTCGCGCTACGTTGGCAACTATCGGGCCAACTGTCAGGAGATGGTGCGATGCAAAACCTCGTCCAGATCGCGTGCGCAACCTGCCTCGTCGTGGCGACCGCTGCAACGGCGCAAACCCCGGCCTCACATCCGTCCGCGGGCGGAACGCCCGACAAGATGCCATTCGATATTCCCTACGGCACGCCGATTGGTCTGGACATCGCGAAGAGGCTGCTCGCGATTGCGGAAGCCGAAGCGAAGAAACACGACTGGAAAATGAACATTGCGGTCGTCGACACGCACGGCGAACTCCTCGCGTTCGAACGAATGGACGGTGCGCAGTATGCGTCGATCGCGATATCGCAGAACAAAGCGCGCACGTCAGCACGATTTCGTCGCGAAACCCGGGCCTTCTACAACCAGTTTGAGGCCGGACATGCCTATGTGACCACGCTAGATCCGGGGCTGGTGGCATCGCCGGGAGGATTTCCTCTCGTAGAAGCAGGCAAGCTTGTCGGCGCGATCGGTTGTAGCGGCGGCACAGGCGATCAGGACGCTGCTGTGTGCAAGGTGGCCGCTGATACGATCAAATAGTGCGACGCCGCTGTCGGCGGCGCCGTGAAGGGCCAGGGGTCATCAAGGCAACGCCTCGAGTTCAGGGCTGCTAATGGATGGCCCCTAGAATCGGTGCTTTATTCCCACGCCGAGCAATGCCTGCGAGTCGCCTGAGGCTGGGGAAAGACTATTGATCTGGGCATACGAAAACTGCGAACCGTCCCCATGAACCCGCTGATAGACACCATCCGCATACAGACTTGTTCGTTTAGACAGGGCATATTCAGCCAGCAGGCCAAGCTGGTTCCAGTGCGGCGATCTCCCGCTAACGCTCGCAGTGGTATAGGTATACGCACCCTTCAGATCCAGCGAAGCCGTCGCATGGTAGACAGCATTGATTTCGTAGTTGTTGAAGCTCATTGAATCTGCCCCTGTGAACTGGGTGTTCTGCCACTCACCGGTGGGTGAGGAAAGAACGGTTCGCGTGACGTTGGCGCTCAGATCAATGTGATCAAGCGCATAGCTAGCACCTACCCCAAAGATCCGTTGCCTTGCGGCCGTGAAGTTTGCATCAGCGACATCCACCGCGCCATACGAGCCAGGCACGTCGTCGCCTGAATTATCGAGCTGCTCGTACACCGCCGCGAGCCTCACCGGCCCCGCCGAATACGCCACACCGGCTGCCCACAATCGGTTGTCCGCAAAGCCAGATCCCGAGCCTGAAGTTGCAGCCGACTTATTGCTAAACGCGTACATGCCGCCGAACTCCAGACCCGCCAGACTGGTACTCTGATACTTGATGGCGTTGTTCACCATATAAGTCCCCCAGAGGTTATCGTTATCGAGCGGATGTGCGTAAAGGACGCCGCCCCAATTCCCTCCCGCTGCGAAATCCCCCAGGTAGTCTCCAACGGAGTCCAGCATGCGCCCCATCTTCAACGTGCCGGTCGTGCTGTTGCTGAGGCCCACCCACGCGTAGTCCCCAAATAGACGGCCACTCGGCCATGTTGTCCCGTTGGCAGTGGAGAAGGCAGATCCCAGTTTGAAAATGACCTTATTTCCGCCACCGAGGTCCTCCGCGCCGCGTAAGCCCCATACGCTCGTTTCGGTAGGTGAGGCAACAAATTGAAGCGCATGATTGCCGCCCTGATTCGTTGAATAGAAAATGCCGTTGTCGATCAGACCATAAAGCGCGATGCTCGATTGCGCATGCCCCGTGAGCGCAAATACACCCATAAAGCCACCTAGCAGTACATGGCGTTTCATTTCTTATTCCGGTTCAAAAAAAGGAACTTCAGGGAAGACGATGGACGTGCCGACGCCCTCGGCGTGCCTCATTGCGTCAATGCGCAAGAGGCAGCTTCCGACAGCGACGCACCTATCAGGGAGACTTCGGCTTAGAGGCTATCTACTCGTATGGTTCGCTCGGCGTGACCGACACGGTGCGTTCGCGTGACCCAGTAGTAGATTGCTCCGGGTATCACGATGCCGACAATCCACGAGATGTCGACGCCACCGAGCAGATTGAATAGCGGCCCGGTGTAAAACTCGCTTGAAAGGAAAGGAATCTGCACCACCACACCGATTACGTAGACCGCAATGCCAGGAATGTTCCACTTCCCGTAGCGACCATTCACATCGGACAGTGCCGGAATGTCAACGTACTCTCTCGAAACACAGTAGTAGTCGACCAGATTGATAGCGCTCCACGGTGTGAAAAACGCTAAAAGGAACAAAATGAATTCGGTAAATGTTCTAAGGAAACTGTGATTGGCCGCAAGCGCGAGGCCTGTATATGTCACGACGACCGCAAGTATCATCACGAGGCGCGCCCCTCTTCCAATGACCTGCTTGCCGTTTAGTGCGGTTGTAATTGTGGCGACTGACATGACGCTTCCATACACGCAAAGCGTTGACGCAATGAGCTTCCCAAGCGTGATCGCGAGGTAAAGCACCGCCGCAATAGCACCAGCCGAGCCAAGCCCCACCATGAAGGTCACTTCGTGACCCGCGAATTGAGCCCCTGCAATGGCTGCGGCAAACACGCCAAAAGTCATAGCGAACTGGGATCCCAGCACTGAGCCAATGCCAACGGCAAGGAAGGTGACCAACGGGGAAGTTGATTTCGGCAGGTAACGGGAATAATCCGCCACGTACGGACCGTACGAGATTTGCCAGGAGGCCGATAGCGACACGGCAAAGAGAAACGTTGGCCATGTGAAGTGCCGGGTGCCCAACAATGTCGATACCTCGTGTCCGTGCAGGAGGCTAACGAACAGATAAACGAAGGTTAGGCCGCCCACCACACTGTAGACGCGCCCCATTGCGTGAATGGTCTTATAGCCAAACAACGCCAGCATCGTTACAAGCGCGCCGAGAATCAAAATGGCGTTCGTGGTGCTCACATGTAGCAGTTGACCAACGGCCTGCCCCGTCAGAACCGTCCCGCCCGTCAGAAAGCCGATGTACATGATGCAGACAAGCACCAGCGGAATGATCGCGCCGTACACGCCGAACTGGACACGGCTCAAGATCATCTGCGGCAAACCAATCTGCGGTCCCTGAGCGCCGTGAAGCGCCATCACCACGCCGCCTATCAACTGGCCAATGAACAGGCCGACCAGCGACCAGAACACATCGCCGCCCAGTACGACGGTAAGTGCGCCCGTGACCGCACAGGTAACGGTGAGGTTGGCGCTGATCCAAAGGGTAAATTGGCTCAGAGGGCTGCCGTGCCGTTCATTGTCCGGGATATAGTCAATTGAGCGCCGCTCTATCAACACCCCTTTCCTGGAAGGGGAATCTGAAGTCGCCATGCTTGTCTCCATGTAATGCTTTTGTCAGAATTCATTTCGAAACGGATTGAACGGTGCTCGAACGAGACCCGGGTCCTTGCCAACCGTGCCGGTCGTGCTCTTCAAAATCCCGTTGTTTCGTGCGCGCCTTCGTCGACTGATTCTGCTGCGACCTGATCCTCGATCTCTACACCGAGCCTTGAGCGAAGTACGGCTACGAACATGGCAACGCCTATCGGCGCCACGTCGTCGTTGAAGTCATATTCCGGGTGGTGACACATGCGCCCACCTTGCCCGAGCAGGAAGTGGCACCCCGGGCGGGCCTCGAGGAAGTTCGCCACATCGTCGCCCGCCATTAGGGGGGCAATGCTCTCGACGACATTGTGTTTTCCGACCACTTCATGGGCTGCTGAGATCACGCATGCCACGGGACCTTCGCTATTAATGATCGGCGGTGTGCTATTCGAGTATTCAATATCGATCTGCGTACGATTAGCGAGCTCGAGACCCTTACAGATATCGTGAATGCGCTCGATGGCGAGTTTCCGCGAGGCGGCAGACAACGCCCGGACCGTTCCATCCAGCACGGCCTCGTGTGGAATCACGTTGGGAGCATCGCCTGCGTGGAAGCGCGCTATGGTAATCACTACGCTTTCTAGCGGGTTGACTGACCGGCTGACGATGGTCTGCAGCGAAGAGACCAGGGTCGCGCCAATCGTAATGGGATCCACGCCGAGGTGCGGCATCCCCGCATGCGTCCCTACGCCCTTGACGCGGATTGTGAAGAAGTCGGAAGAGGCTTGCTGCGCTCCCGCGCGCACACCGATCTTGTGCGGCGGCAACATCGGGTCGTTGTGCAGGCTATATATTTCATCAAACGGGAATCGCTCGAGCAGACCATCGTCCAGCATCGCCTGACTACCGCGAACGATCTCTTCCGCTGGCTGGAATATCAACACGACCTTGCCACGAAACGACAGGTTCGCGGCAAGGTAGCGAGCTGTTCCCAGGAGAATGGACACATGTCCGTCGTGACCACAGCCATGAAACACGCCCTCAAAAACGGAGCGGTAAACCGGCCGCCCCTGTTCATTCATTGGCAGCGCGTCCATGTCAGCACGAAGCGCGATAGTCGGCCCATCGCCGAGTCTGCCGTGGATAATGCCCACAACGCCGGTCTGTCCGATTCCCGCATGAACCTCGACACCGAAACTGCGCAGAAGCGTCGCAACAAACTCGGCTGTGCCGTGCTCCCGGAATGCGATCTCCGGCTTGCTGTGAATCATGTGCCGCCATGCTCTCATATCGGGAGCTAGTGTTTGAATTCGCGGGCTGATATGCATGCTTTGTGCTCTCTTTCTGAGGAATGCCCGGCTCGGCAGGTCGCGGTGTTAGCCAGCGTCCGTGCGAGCAGGGCGTGAATGTCGTCCTTTCTGGTGAAGCATGCTATGTGGAGAAATTGGGCGTGGCCAATGCGAATATCCAGACAGCCTATGCACAGTCCGCATAGCCTTGTCCAACGGGCATTAGCTCATCGCGAGGTGTGCGTCGCGTTCCCGTAGGGAGTTACCCCTGGGGCGGCGCGCGTCGAACCAGCGTTCGGTCCAGCGCGGATTCGTGGCTCGCCGGTATCGTGATATATATGTTCACCATGGGACAGGGATCTCAAGCCTGTGTGGCACGCGCCCATGTACCACAGTCGGATTGACAGAAAGGTAGGACGTCCCGGTCGTCAGTTGCACGGCAGTGCCCAGTTCACACCTTTCGTTACTTTGTAAAAGACACTCGTGGATATCCGGAAACTTCGTCATGTGTTGAGCCTGGCACAACACCTGACATTCAGTCGCGCCAGCATCGACGTGAACCTGAGTCAGCCCGCGTTGTCTCGCAGCATTCAGTCAATTGAGGCCGAACTGGGCATTGCGCTTTTTGATCGCAGTCCCAGCGGCGTGTCGTTGACGCCGTTCGGTAAGGTTTTTACGGAGAGAGCACGCAGAATCGTTCTGGAAGCGAACGAGCTGCAACGCGATCTTGCTCTCATGCAACTCGGCGAATATGGCGAACTATCGATCGGCCTCGGCGCAACGCCCGCGATCCTGTTGACCCAGCCGCTCCTTGACTATTTCCTGATGCATGCGCCCAGGGTGCATGTGAGCATAAAGAGAGGTGGCCGGGATGCCCTGTTGCGCCTGCTTCTTGACGAGCAGGTTGACATATTCTTCGGAGACATCGCGCTGCTGGAGGACCGAAGCGATCTGCATCTAAGTCCGCTGCCTCGCTGGTCCAGTGGATTTTTCTGTGCCCCGGACCACCCCCTCGCAGCGCGATCGGTCGTGGCTCGTGACGAGCTTCTGAGTCACCGAATAGGTTCCATTGAGTTGTCACCGTGGGCAATGGCTGACCTTTGCGAGTATTTCGAACGGTCCATCGCGTCTGTCATTTCATTCCGGAGCGATGATTTCCGCGACGTTGAAGCCGCGGCCGTCGGCGCAAGGGTGGTCGTATTTGGCAACCGGTCTGTATTCCGAAGCGCGATTCAGCGCGGCGCACTGGTCGAAGTACCGCTGGATCCGCCTCTCGAACGTGCTGCCCGGTTGGGTTCAGTGACCCTCGCGGCGCGAACGCTTTCACCCGCTGTGGCACGGGCGAAAGCGCTAGCCGAGTCTATCTTTGCAGACTACGCTGCAACAGAAATTGAAGCGAAAATCGATTAGTCACCTTGAACGGATAGCACCGAACTGCGCTTTTTAGCTTTCTCTACGGAACGCAAGACGACCACGAAATCGCTCGACATTGCGAAAGACCCTCACTCCTGTCACCGGAAACTTGACCGGCAATGGACATCTACTCAACCCATACACTTAAAGTGCGGCCACGACCCTACGGACATTAGCGCGAGCGCCTCACCCTCACAATCGTCCCGGACGCGGATCGGCCACGAAGCCGTCATGATTAGGCATCACCACACGCGGCAGCGAGGCCGCGTCGAGCCGCGTAGTCGCCGGCACGATGCCGTTCTGGTTGAGCAAGAATGCGCTGAGCGCGTACACCTCGTCGGCGGACAGCGATTCGGGCGCATTGTAAGGCATCGCGCGGCGGATATAGTCGAATAGCGTTGTCGCATAGGGCCAGTAGCTGCCCACGGTGCGCTTCGGCTTCGCGCTCGCGAGCGTGCCCTGCCCGCCTACCAGCGGATCGCCGAGACCGCCCTGGCCCTGCGCGCCGTGGCACGCCGCGCATTTCGCCGCAAATATATGCGCGCCGGTGGCGACATCGCCGCTGCCCGCAGGCAGGCCGTGGCCATCCGGCGCGACGTCGATGTTCCAGGGGGCAAGGTCCTGCTCGGCAAGCGGCGTGCCGATATCGTGAGCCGCCCCGGCGTTCGGCCCGTCCGGTGCGATCGACGAACATGATGCCAGCACTGTAAGCGGCAGCAACGCGGCCATTACCACTCGCGCCGGCGTACGCTTCGAGCGGCCATCACGCATTACGCACCTCACCGCTGGCATCGACGCGCCATTGCTGGATCGCGTTGTAGTGGTATTGCGAATTCAGACCGCGCGCGGCCACGAGTTCGGCACGCGTCGGTTGCACATAGCCGGTCGAATCGGTGGCGCGCGAGAGAATCGCGGCGGCGCCACCATCCCAACGCCAGTCCGCCTGAAAGCGCGTGAGCGCGCGATCGCGGATCACGCCGTCAAGGCGGGCGAGACGCCACGTCGCACCGCCATCGGTCGACACCTCCACTTTGCGGATCGTCCCGCGTCCGGACCAGGCCAGACCGGTAATCGGGTAATAACCTTGCGTGGTGAGGCGATGCCCTGGTGACGGCCGCGTAATCACCGATTTCGCGTCCATCTCGAACGCAAACTGACGCGCGGTGCCGTTCGCGAGCAGGCTGGTGTATTTCGACGTTTCCTCGCGCGTTTGCAGCGGCGCATCGACCACCTTCAGCCGACGCAGCCACTTGACGTTCGTATTGCCTTCAAAACCGGGGACGATCAGACGCAACGGATAACCATTTTCTGGGCGCAGGCGTTCGCCGTTTTGCGCGTAGACCACGAGCGCACGGTCGAGTATCCGTTCGAGCGGCAGACTGCGCGTCATCGCAGCAGCGTCCGCGCCTTCCGCCAGCAACCAGCCACCGCCTGCTGCGTTGCCGGACGCCGTTACACCGCCCACCTCCTCCAGCAAAGTAGATAAGCGCACACCGGTCCATTCGCAGCACGACAGCAAACCATGCGTGAATTGCACCGGCTGGCCGCTCGGGCCGTTCCATTCGTTGCTGGTATTACCGGAACATTCGAGGAAATGGATTCGCGATTCGGACGGCAGGCGCAGCAGGTCGTCCATCGTGAACAGCTTCGGGCTGCGCACGAGGCCGTGAATCGCCAGCCGATGCTGATCGGGATCGATGTCGGGCACCCCGCCGTGATGACGTTCGTAGACCAAACCATTCGGCGTGAGCGTGCCGTGCAGATCGGCCAGCGGCGTCATGGAAGAAGCCGCACCAGGCAGCGGCCATGCACGCGCGCTCCGTCGTACGACATCCGCCTCGTGCAGCGAAGGCACGCCGTACGGATGCTCGAGAATGGGCGCGCCCGGCACACGGCTCGATGGCGCCACCGTGAGGGGCTTGAGCAATTCGCTTGCAGTGGCGGCGTGGGAAGCAACCAGGCCGCCGGCTGCCAGACGCCCCAGGAGTCGACGGCGGCCGCGCGACGGCGGAGAGTTGTGCGGGTTCATCATGGCGTCGGCGCATCTTAGGCAAGCCAAATAGCGTAACGATGCCTGCTGTCACGGCCAAACGATAAATTCGACTATCGATCGACGCGGACCGCATATCAGCCGGACAGGGTTCGCCGTTAAGCCAGCACGTTCGAGAACACCCTATCCGCGAGACGATTGGAATCGGTCCCGCTGTTGAGCACGCCCACCGCCTTCAGGTCGTCGGCATACAGCGAGATCTCCTTCTTGAACGCCTCGCCGACCGGATGATGACGATCGGTATGGCTCTTGAGCATCGCCGTCAATTGGCCCACGTCGGCAGACGGCGTATAGACCGAGAAAATCGCCGCCGCATCGGCCGGATGATTGGCAGTCCACTCGGTTGCTTCGAGCAACGCCTGCGTCAAGGCCTGTGCGGTAGCGCGGTCCTTTCGGACCAGCGAACCGCGCACGCCCAGCACGCAGCACGAACGCGTCTGATATTCGCCGCACAGATTGTTCGACACTTCCACCAGGCGATCGGATTCGCGGATCGTCCAGATGTTCGGGTCGCCATCCGCGATCGCCTGAACTTCGCCTTTCTTCAGCGCCTCGCCCAACAGATTCGCCGGATACTGACGCCAGTTCACATCGCGCTCCGGATCGACGCCGATCTTCTTCAACACGATGGCGAAGAAATTTTTGGTCGGACTCGCCATATCGCTGACGCCGATCGTGCGGCCCTTCAATCCCGCCACATCGACGATGCCCGACGCGCGCGTGGCCAGCAAACGCATGCAACCGCCATGAATCCCCGCGGTCAGTTTCACATCGAAGCCCTGCTCCAGCGGTTTGATCCAGCGCAGTGCCATGCCGACACCCGCATCCGACTTGCCCGTCGCGATCGCCTCAAGCAACTGGTCCGTCGAACCCGAAAAATTCACGAGTTCCACCTGCAAGCCGTGCCGCTCGAAAAAGCCCTGCTTCACCGCAACGGCCACAGGCGCGGTACAGATCGCGCCCGCGTTCCAGGAAAGCTTGAGCAGCTTGAGCGGTGCCTGCGGCGATTGGGCAATAGCAAGCGAGCCCGACACACCCAGCCACGCACCGCCGAGCGCCGCAGCGCCCGCGGTCCAGGCCGTCTTGCGCAACCACGCGCGGCGGGCCTCGCTCAGCGGAGATTCATCGTAGGGATTCATGGTTGACTGTTCCTCAGGTCGTTATCGATTGTTCTATTCGTTCAGGTGTCGAGTCCGAGCTGGGCGAGCACTTCACGGCGTAGCGCCACCAGTTTCGGATCGTCGCGATGGCGTGGATACGGCGCGTCGTTGCGCACTTCGGCGACCACGCGCGCCGGCCGCTCGCTGAAGACGATCACGCGCCTGGCGAGCAACAGAGCCTCTTCCACGTCGTGGGTCACCAGCAGCACGGAAAAGCGCGCGTCCTGCCAGAGCCGCGCCAGTTCGCCCTGCATGCGGATCCGTGTGAGGGAGTCGAGTTTGCCGAACGGCTCGTCCAACACCAGCAGCGCCGGATCGTTGACGAGCGCGCGGGCCAGCGCGACGCGCTGCGCCATGCCACCCGACAGTTGATGCGGAAACGCTTCCGCGAATTCACTGAGACCGACCAGTTTCAGTGCGGCGTCGATCCGCTGGTTCACGCGTTCCTCTTGCGGACCGTTACGCCGCGCAAAGCGTCTGCGCTGCGCCTGCGGACCGATCCCGACGTTGCCGCGCACCGTGCGCCACGGATACAAGGTCGGATCCTGGAACACCACCACGCGCGATGGATCAGGGCCCGTAATCGCCACGCCATCGGCCTGCACGCTGCCCTGGGTCGGCGTGTCGAGCCCCGCTACAAGACGCAGCAAGGTGGACTTCCCACAGCCGCTCGGGCCAAGAAGCGCGACGAACTCGCCCGGCTCGACCGCGAAACTAACGTCCTGCAGCACCGGCAATGCCGCGCCGTGCAACGAAAATTGATGGCTGACGTGACGCACGTCGATGCGCGCGCCATCACGAACCGGCGCCGCGGCGGCGGTCTGATTCAGCACTTCGGGTACGGCTACCATTTGAGCAATCCTTTTTGCCACGCCAGCAAGCGGTCACGCAGGCGGAACAGCAACGTGATCAGACCCGAGCACATCAGCGCCATCACGAGCAGCGCAGCATACATATTCGAATAGGCCGCCCAGCCCTGTGCCCATTGCAGGTACCAGCCGAGTCCCGCCTTCACGCCCATCATCTCCGCGACGATCAACACCGAGAACGATGCGCCAAGCCCCATGAACAGGCCGACGAACACCGACGGCAGCGCCGCGGGAATCGCCACACGCAGGATCAGAAAACCGGGTCTCGCGCCGAGCGTGCGTGCGATGTCGTAGTAGGCCGAGTTGACGCCGGCCACACCCGACCACGTCAGAACGGCAACCGGAAAAGCCGTCGCCAGCGCGATCAGGAACACACTGGCGCTAAAGCTCGATGGAAAGAAGAAGAACGCCAGCGGCAACCACGCGGTAGCCGGTAGCGGTCCGATCAACCGCAGGACCGGATGGACCCAGTAGCTCACCGCTTGTGACCAGCCGATGCTCACGCCCGTCACGAAACCCGCAGCCGCGCCCAGCACGTAGCCATAGGCGAGTAGTCCAAACGAATGCACGACGCTCGAACCCAGCCGCGGGTAGTCGTCGGCATAGACGCCGATTAGCGCTTGCGGTGGCGCGAAGAAGGGCCGCGGCAGCCATTCGAGTTGCGCTGTCACGACTTCCCATGCGCTCACGCCAAGCGCCAGCGCGAGCAGCCACGGCATGGCCCCAAGCCATGCGCTGGTGCGCGTGGGCGTCGTCGCCTGGGTGGACGGGTTGCGCCATCCCGCGACCGCCGTCGCGACAGCGAATGCCGCGAGCACCAGTTTGAGCGCGATGAATTCTTTCGTGTACGGCCAGTCGTCCGCA
This sequence comes from Paraburkholderia sediminicola, assembly GCF_046027825.1. Classification (GTDB taxonomy): domain Bacteria; phylum Pseudomonadota; class Gammaproteobacteria; order Burkholderiales; family Burkholderiaceae; genus Paraburkholderia; species Paraburkholderia sediminicola_D. The sequence continues at coordinate 36,795 of NZ_JAQQDU010000044.1, read as the reverse complement.
CTTCGCCACCATTCGGTCAGCGCCACGCTGCCGAACCACGCTATCGCAGCGAGGCCCGCAGTCAGAACGCCGCGTGAAAACCCACGCCGTGTTGGAGCGCGATTGACGTCATCCGGGTCCGCGCCGATGGCCGGGGCGCGTGTCGAGATCGATTCGAACTGAGTGGACATAGCGGTTCCAGCCTCCTGCTTTGTAGCGTTATCGTGACCGCGTGCTTCTCGTGGCCCACCTCAAACGGCGTCGACCCTGTCGCGCTGCCAGACGCGCTGTGCGTAGATTGATTCGTCGAAATCGGCAGCAATGTCGCCATGAATGCGCGCTTCATGCGCGTCCAGATCGGCGAGAAACAGATCGCGGCTGATTCGCTGCACGACGGCGGGAATGTCGCGCTTCATGCTCGGCACGTCGCCAACCGGCAATCCGAAGCTGACGAAGGCCGCCGGGTTGTAGACGTGGATATGCTTCAGATAAGGTGCGTCGCCCTCGACCTTCTCGAGGTATTCGAGCGCGGCGCCGAGATACGGATGGGAACCAAGCGCTTCGTCGCTATCGCTTGCGGCAGGCACGTATTGGTCGCGCCAAAGGCGGATATGCCCGGCGATCTGCGCCAGTTCCGGCCGGATCGCAGGATCGACGACGTAGCCCGTGCCGGCAATGACGAAATCGAACGCAAACGACTCCCCCGTCACATCCGTCTCGATGCGCCCGTCTCTCACGCTGGCGTGCGACCACTGAGCACCGGGATGCAGATGAAAGTTCGGAAAGCGTGTAACGCGCTCCACGGCGTCGATGGGCGGCGTCGAACCGGCACGGCGGAAGCGCCGCGCCTGCGACCAGCGAATCGCGTCAGGCAAATGGAAATAGTTGTCGTATGCACCGGGATAGGCGCGTGCGCGGGTCACCGGCACCGACGCAATCCGCTCGCGCCGCGCGAACAGATGCACCTGTCCTGCTCCGGCGTCAAGCGCCGTTCCCGCGGCATCGAATGCGGATGCCGCGCCACCGATCACCGCCACGGATTTGCCGCGCAGCGCCGCAAAGTCGATCGCCTCGGAGGTGTGGGCAAGCAGTGTCGGCGGAAGGCTTTTCAGCACATTGGGAATGTTCGGACCGCCATTGCCTGCTACACCGTTGCCGAGGACGATCTTGCGCGCCGTCTCCACGACGCTCCGAACCGTGGCGCCGTCGCGCACTTCCAGATGCAAACGAAAATGCTCACCCGCGGGTTCGATCCGCGTGAGCCGTGTGCCATAGCGAATCGGAATCTCGAGGAAATGCCGGTACCACGCAAGGTATTCCGCCCAGCGCGTGCGTGGAATCCGGTCGATGTCCGCATACGATGCGGCGCCGAAGCGCGCTTCATACCACGCCTGAAAGCTCAGTCCCGGCAGCCCCACCTCCGGACCCACCAATGACTTCGGCGTGCGGAGTTTGTTCATACGGGCGCGATTCAACCAGACACCCGATTGGCCTTCGTCAGGTGCGGCGTCGATCACACTGACCTGACCGATGCCGGCGCGCCTCAGTGCGAAGGCGAACGCCGCGCCGGTTTGTCCGCCGCCGACGATCACCACGTTGTGGTCAATGCCCTCGCGCGCTGGGACCCAGTTCTCAGGTGCCGGGCCGAGCAGCCGCAGTGTGTCGAGCGCATGCTGATCGGGGTGAGTCAATTGCGTCATGGTGTCGGATTCGGCCAGGAAGTTGAACGGCAGGCGGATACGTCGAATTCGGATGGCACGGCCATCGGATAATCAAGTATCGCGGCGCCGCAGGCTTACCCAAACCAACAAATTTCGCTTTGCTTATTTGTTTTGTGGCGCGTCACGTCAGTTAGGCAAAGCGTCGGCGAACGGGCCAGCACCTGTCACGTCACGCTGCCATGGGTCGAGCGCGCAGCTAGCAATCGTTGACTACGCTAGACCGGCGCCGCGTTTGCCCTGACCTGCGGCTCCTCGTAGTCTTCGGCGTCGATGTCATAACCCGACGGCTCCCAGCGGATCGCCAACAGCACGAGCAACGAGCTCAGCGGTGCGATCGCGATCACCCAGAAGACCTTCGTACCGAATGCAGCGGCCAGAACCGGGAACAGAAACAGCGAGACCGTCGACGCGGAACGCACCAACGTCTGATTGAAACCCACGCCGATTCCGCGCAGCGAGGTCGGGTAGCTGAGCGACGCATATGTCATCGAATGGGAGCCCGGTCCGAAACCTTGCCCGAACAGATAGCCGCCGAGCAACAGGATCGCAACCACGACGAGCGCGCCGCTGCCCGGTTTGCCGATCAGCGCGAGCCCGATCAGCGAGGCGAACTGCAGCGCGTGCCCGAGCACCGTCATCTTCCACGCACCGACGGTCGGCGCGGTGTACACGCCGATCAGCCCACCCACGAACGCAAAGGCCAGATTCAGCGCGAGCGCGGCGATGATCGTCGTGAGCGGCCCCTGATGAAAGAAGCTGGTAATGATCACCGGCAGGCCGAAGATGATCGCGTTGTAGCCGAACGAAGAGGCACTGCCGATCACCGCAGCAAGAATCGTGCGGCGCCGGTAAGTCGCGTTGAACAGCACGCCGTAGTTACGCCACGATGCCGTGCGCGGCGCCTTGACCGGCGTCGCGCTTCGTTCAACTACCGCATCGACGCCGTATGAGCGCTTCAGAATGCGAGCGGCTTCGTCGAGATCGCCCTGATTCGCTGCCCAAACAGGCGATTCGCTGATATAGCGGCTGCGCACGAGAATGATCACGATGGCCGGCACCGCACCGAACGCGAGCGTCAGACGCCATAACCAGCCAAGCTGATGCTCCGGCAGAATCGCATACAGCCCGAGTATCAGCAGATAGCACGTGCTCGTGGCCGCATACCATGCGGGGCACCACGCGGCGACACTGGCCGCCTTGTTGCCCTTGCCCGCGACCCGCGAGAACTCGGCAAGAAACGCCATCGCCACCGGCAGATCGAGACCGACGCCGAAACCCATTAGAAAGCGTGCGCCACCGAGCACCCATGCATTCGGCGCGAGACCCGCAGCGATCGCCGCAACGACGAAGAACAGCATGTCGGCCATAAACACTCGATAACGGCCGATGCGATCAGTCAGATACCCACCGAACAGTGCGCCCAGGATCGCGCCGAATGTAATCGCCGACGAGACGAATCCCACCTGAACCGGCGACAGCGAAAACTGGCGCGCGATGTCCTTGATCCCGTAAGCGAGCGACGTCAGGTCGTAAGCATCGAGAAAGACGCCACCGAGGGCAATCGCAATCACGATCCGTGCATTACTCCCCTTTGCGGCGCCTGCGTTGACGATGCGCGAAACATCCTGAGCACTACGGATGACGGTGGGAGGCGCTGCGGCACGGGCAGACGCTTGCCGCTCGGCGACGGTAGAGGGAAAAGCAACGGTGGACATGATCTCGCGTTCGCATGAATGGCTGAAGCGTCGCATGGTAGCGATGCAATCCATGTCGGTAAAACGACGAATTTATCTATGCAAATCGGGAATCGCGCACTTGCACCACACTGGTGCCGCGCGACGCCTTCAAGGTCGCGTGGTTCGAACTACTGCATATTTTCTTATCAGCAATGATTGGTTGGATTCGAGCGCAGGCGAATCTAACGTGTAGTGCCGGTTATCACCCCGCCTAAGCATTCGCACCCCACTTCCTTCATTCGACTGGTATCGCCGCATGCGCTATTTTCGTCTGCTGAAATCATTCTTCGCCGTGGCGACCCTGTCGCTCGCCGCGGTTCACGCCTATGCGGACAAGCCGACGGTGATCCGGATCGGCGTCGCGCAGCAGGGCACAGGCGATCCCCCTTCCTTTGGCGGATCGCCAGCCGCAACCGTGCAATTGCAGCAGTCGCTCGAAAAAGAATTCGCCGCCGACGGCATCAAGGTGGAATGGCTGTTCTTCAAAGGCGCCGGCCCCGCAGTCAACGAAGCAATCGCCGATAAATCGCTCGACTTCGCCTTCCAGGGCGACCTGCCCGCGGTGCTGGCCCGCGCCAACGGGCTGAAAACCCACCTGCTGCTTGCCTCGGGCGTGCGCACCGGTATCAAGATTGCAGTGCCGCCGGATTCGGACGTCCGCTCGATAAAAGACCTTAAAGGCCGGCGCGTCTCGATCTTTCGCGGCACCAATCTGCAACTCGTCGCCGACAACGCGCTCGCCGCTAATCAGCTCGACGAACGCGATCTCCGCGTGATCAACCTCGACACCGCCAGCTCGCTCGCCGCGCTGGCGTCCAAGGGAATCGACGCGTCGTTCAACGACTACCACCTGTACAAGCTGCGCGATCAGGGTCTCGCGAAAATCGTCTACGAATCGCAGAACGACGGGCCGCAGTTCACGCGTCAAGCGCATCTGCTGGTGCTCGACGATTTCGATCACGCGCATCCGGATATCGTGCAACGCGTCGTCAACGTGTTCGTCCAGGGCGCGCAATGGTCGTCCGATGAAGCGAACCGCGATGCGCTCTTCAAGCTGTGGGCCAAAAGCGGCGTGCCCTATTCCTCGTGGCAGGCCGAGTATGCGAATCAAAGTCTGAAAGAACGTAACTCGCCCTTGATCGACCCGTTCATCGTCGCGCGCTATAAAGCGGTCGCGGCGGATGCGCTGAAACTCAAACTGATCCGTCAACCGGTCGAGGTCGATAGCTGGTTCGAGACAAAGTATCTCGACAACGCGTTGCGCGCACAAAAACTCGACCACTACTGGACGCGCTACGACGCTGCCGGCAAGCCGCTCAGCTAAAACGGGAGCGATCACGATGAGCGAAACCGCACTCCATGTCGACCGCGAACGGCTCGGCCACGCTGCCGCAGCGCCTCGCACGCCGCTCTATCGCAATGCGCGATTGCGCGCCCTCGCCTGGCGGCTCGCGCCGTGGGTCTTGCCCGCGGTCCTGCTCGCCTTGTGGGCGGTGGGCTGCGAGCGCGGCTGGATTGCACCGCAGATCCTGCCACCGCCCGAGCGTGTGTTCGACACCCTGGTCGAGCTAGCGCGAAGCGGCGATCTCGCAAGCAACACGCTGATCAGTCTGCAACGCGTGCTGCTCGGCTTCGCTGCGGGCACCTTGCTCGGTTTTGTGCTGGGCGCGGCGCTCGGTCTGTCGCGCACTTTCGAAGCCTACGTGTTGCCAAGCTTCAATGCGATCGTGCAGATCCCGGTGCTCGGCTGGCTGCCGTTTCTGCTGCTGCTCGTCGGGGTCGGCGAGCCACTTAAATACATTCTGATCGCGCATGCCGCGCTCGTTCCTGTGACGTTGAGCACGCTGCAAGGATTCCGCCAGACACCCGCCTCGCTCGATGAGGTCGCACGCGTATTCGAATACAACGGCTGGCAAAGAATTTTCTATCTTGTCCTGCCCGCTGCCGTGCCGACGCTTGCCACCGGCGTGCGGCTCGCCTTCACCAAGGCCTGGCTCGCACTGGTAGTAGTCGAACTGGTGGCGTCGTCCGAAGGGCTCGGCTATCTGATCGTCTACGGGCGGCAGTTGTTTCAGCTCGACCTGGTGATGGCGTCGGTGGTCGTGGTCGGTGCCATCGGTTACGCGATGAATCGTGCACTCGACGCACTCGAAGCGCGTTTGCGACGCGGTCAACCGTCTGCGTTTCGCGAGTAATGGCGCGAATCGCTGCCACGCTCCGCTTATGAGGTCTTTACGATGAGTCTTGCTCCGTTCAAGCGCCCCGCCGGATCGAAGCAGCCGGCCGATGCGTCCTGTGACTGCGGCAACGTTCCCGCCTCCTTCCAGCGCGCGGCTCGGCCGCGCAGGCCGCTGCTCGCACGCGTCGACTGGCGCGGCGCTGTCTTGCCGATCGTCGCCATTGCAATCTGGTGGGCCGTCTCGGAGGCGCACGTGGTCAAAAGCGGCTTGCTGGTCAGCCCCGCGCAGGTGCTGGCCACCGCCTGGCAGCAGATCGTCAGCGGCGCGCTGCTCAAGGCCCTCTCCGCATCGCTTGCTCGCGAAGCGAGCGGCTTCGTGATTGGCACGTTAGCCGGCCTGCTGCTCGGCAGCGTGCTCGGCTTCTCGCGGCTCGCCACACGCATGATCGGCCCGAGCTTCGACACGTTCAAGCAGATCTCGCTGTTCGCGTGGATCCCCTTGATCTCAGTGTGGTTCGGTCTCGGCGATGCGGCAAAAGTCGTGTTCCTCTCACTCGCCGCGTTGCTGCCGGTCGCAGCCCATACGTGCGACGGTATTCATGCGGTACCGCGCGCCTATATCGAAGTCGCGCGCGCGTTTCGTTACACACGATGGCAACTCATCCGCGCCGTGATTCTGCCGGCCGCGTTGCCGTCGATCTTCACAGGCATCTACCTCGCACTGATCTATTCGTGGCTCGCCACGCTCGGCGCCGAATATCTGCTGGTCGCCGGCAGCGGCATCGGTAACACGCTGATCGACGGCAGCGAGCAGTTCCGCATGGATCTCGTGCTGTTCGGCGTGATCGTGATCGGTGTCACCGGTTGGGCGTTGAACGCGCTGGCGCGCACGATGGAACGGGCGATCTTTGCACGCCGTTCGCAGGTGGCCGCGCGATAAACACGCATCCGATAGTCATCGACTACGCACTGAATTTGCACTGAAACCAGATCAAGGTCCGCTCATGGCTTCTTCCGCCCTTTCCGAAAGCATCGACATTCTCCACGTCAGCAAGCGCTATGCGCAGCAAGGCGGTGCGTCGCTCGCGGTACTCGACGACATCAGCCTGCGGGTGCGTCCCGGCGAATTCGTCAGCGTGCTCGGATCGAGCGGTTGCGGCAAGTCGACCCTGCTGCGGCTGATCGCGGGACTGGATACCGACTACACCGGCGATATCGTCGTCGCCGGAGAGAAGGTCCGCGATACGTCGCTCGAACGTGGGATCGTGTTTCAGGATCACCGCCTGTTTCCATGGCTCACCGCGTCGCAAAACATTCTCGCCGCGCTGCGTAACGCGCCACTGTCGGCGCGCGAAAAACGCGACGCGGTCGCGCAGCACATCGAACTCGTCGGCCTGAACGGCTTCGAAAATGCGTATCCGCATCAGTTGTCGGGCGGCATGGCGCAGCGCGTGGCGATCGCGCGCGGTCTCGTGAACCGCCCGCGCGTGCTGCTGCTCGACGAACCGTTCGGCGCTCTCGATGCACTCACGCGCGGCCGCTTGCAAAACGAATTGCAACGCATCTGGAAACACGAACGCATCACGATGATTCTGGTCACGCACGACGTGGATGAAGCGCTCTACCTCGGCGACCGCGTTGTCACGATGGCGCCACGGCCGGGCCGCATCAAACGGATCGTCGACGTCGCCTTGCCGCGTCCACGCGAGCGCAACGATCCCCGTTTCATTCGTTTGCGCGACGAAGTGCTGGCCGATTTCGCCGAACAGGACGGCGAGCGCCGCGGAGCTCGTGGGGACGATACGCCACCCGGTGGCACGCGCATTCCAGTGGCGAGTCCCCCGATCACGGAATGGCGGCTCGCGTGGTGACGTCCGCCGCAATCCCCATACATACAAACCCTTCACGGAGCAAACGATGAGCGGTGAAAATCAGCAGAAGCGGCAGATCAAACTGGGCGCTTTCCTGATGGAGACAGGCCACCATATCGCCGCATGGCGACACCCGGATGCGCACGCAAGCGGCGGACTCGACTTCGCACACTATGCGGAACTTGCACAGATCGCGGAGCGCGCCAAATTCGACGCGGTTTTCTTCGCCGACAGCGTCAGCGTACGCGACACGAATCTGCCCGCGCTATCCCGCACCGCGCGCGCCGATCACTTCGAACCGTTGACGCTGCTGTCCGCGCTTTCGGTCGTGACGAAACACGTCGGCCTGATCGCGACAGTCTCCACCACGTTCAACGAGCCGTACAACCTGGCGCGCAAATTCGCCTCACTCGATCATCTGAGCGGCGGGCGTTCGGGCTGGAATCTCGTCACGTCGAGCACCGAATCCGAGGCACTCAATTTCAGTTTCGAACGCCACCCGGAGCACGCCGTCCGCTATGAACGCGCGCGCGAGTTCTACGATGTGGTGGCAGGCCTATGGGATAGCTGGGAAGACGATGCGTTTATCCGCGACAAGGAAAGCGGCGTCTACTTCGACCCGGACAAGCTGCACGTGCTCGGCCACGCCGGCAAGCACTTCAAGGTGCGCGGGCCGCTGAACGTCGCGCGTTCGCCGCAGGGCTGGCCGGTGGTTGTGCAGGCCGGCGCGTCGGAGGCCGGACGTGACCTCGCGGCGCAAACCGCAGAGGTGATCTTCGTTGCGCATCAGACGCTCGACGAAGCACAGTCGTTCTATCGCGACATCAAGGGCCGTCTCGCAAAATACGGCCGCGCGCCGGATAATCTGAAGATCATGCCGGGCATTTTTCCGATTATCGGCCGCACGCAGGAAGAGGCCGACGCGAAATTCGCCGCGCTGCAGGACCTGATTCATCCGACTGTCGGTCTGTCGCTGCTATCGAACATGTCGGGCGGCGTGGACCTGTCCCAGTACCCCGTCGACGGGCCGCTGCCCGAATTGCCGGAAACCAACGGCGGCAAGAGCCGCCAACGCCTGCTGTTCGATCTCGCGCGGCGCGAGAACCTGACCATTCGCGATCTGTATCTGCGCATTGCCGGTGCGCGCGGCCATCAGCAGGTGGTCGGCACGCCGCAAAGCATCGCAGACCAGTTGCAACAGTGGTTCGAAGAAGAAGGCGCCGATGGTTTCAACATCATGTCGCCATGGTTGCCCGGCGGGTTGACCGAGTTCGCCGACCTGGTGGTGCCGGAGTTGCAACGGCGTGGGCTTTTCCGCACCGAATACGAGGGGCGCACGCTGCGCGAAAATCTCGGGCTGCCGCGACCTGCCAACCGCTATACCGCCGTGACAAACCAGGTGCCCGCCGTGGCCGGATATTGACGCAACACGTTCTCTTTCGTCAGGAGTCTCGCATGAGCGCAGCCGCATTGCAGGAAACACAGTCGATTCAGGTCAACCCACTTTCCGCGCATATCGGCGCTGAAATTCACGGTGTCGATCTCACGCAGAAACTGGACGCACGCCAGGTCGCGGAGATTCGTGCGGCGCTTCTGAAATGGCGTGTCGTGTTCTTTCGCGAACAGTTCCTGACGCACGAGCAGCACGTCGCGTTCTCGGCGCAGTTCGGCGAGCTGACCTTGGGACATCCGGTGTTCGGCCACGTCGACGGTTATCCGGAGGTCTATTCGATCTCGAAGTACCGCAAGGCGACGCGTTTCGAGGGACAAGCGCTGCAACGCCCATGGACCGGTTGGCATACGGACGTGACAGCCGCAGTCAATCCGCCCTGGGCGTCGATCCTGCGCGGCGTGACGATTCCGCCGTACGGCGGCGATACGCAATGGACCAGTCTGGTGGCTGCCTATCAGAAGCTTTCCTCTCCTTTGCGCAGCTTTGTCGACGGCCTGCGAGGGCTGCATCGCTTCACGCCCCCACCCGGCGCAAGCGGAACGGATGCGTTCGTCAAAGCCGTCGAGCAACGCATTCTCGTCACCGAACACCCGCTCGTCAGAGTGCATCCGGAAACCGGTGAACGGGCGCTCTATGTCAGCCCGAGTTTCCTGAAATCGATCGTCGGCGTGACGCCACGCGAAAGCCAGGTGCTGCTCGAACTGCTCTGGGAACATGCGACACGGCCCGAGTTCACCGTGCGCTTCAAATGGGAGGCAGGCAGCGTCGCCTTCTGGGACAACCGCGCCACGGCTCACCTCGCGCCCACCGATATTTTCGATCTCGACTTCGACCGGCAACTGTATCGCACGACGCTGGTCGGCGACGTGCCCGTTGGGCCGGACGGTGCACAGTCGGTGGCGATCGAAGGCTCGCCGGTGAGTGCCGCCGCGGCAGTCGCGTTGAACTGAGTACGACGCCCCTAATCCCCTCCCTACCGGGTCTCCCGGAGCTACTGATGACTCTGCAGGCCGCACCCGTTGCGGCCGCCGACAACACGGCGGCCGCACCTCGCTCCTATCCCCCCGCGCACATCATCACATCCGACGATGAGGCGATCGGCGTCGCGCAGAATCTCGCCAACCGCTTCGCCGTGGATGCCGCGCGCCGCGATCTGGAACGCACGTTACCGTTCGAGGAACTGGATGCCTGTTCGCAAGCGGGGCTTTGGGCGATGACCGTGCCCAGGGCCTACGGCGGCGCCCAGGTCTCCTATGTCACGGTCGGGCGCGTGTTCGCGATTCTTGCCGCGGCCGATCCGTCGATCGCGCAAATCCAGCAGAACCACAACAGCGCCGTGTTCTGGCTCTGGAAAACCGGCACCGAACAACAACGCGCCCATTTTCTCGGTGCGATCCTCCGAGGTGCGCGCTTCGGCAACGCCAATGTCGATGCGGGTCCTCAGCCGGTTCCCGGCCCCAGAATGAGCATTACGCCGGACGGCGATGGCTACCGCCTGTCCGGCCGCAAGCTCTATGCAACCGGCGCATTGTTTGCCGACTACGTCTCGACCATCGGTCAGGATGAACTAGGCCGCCGCATCGTGGCGATCGTGCCTGCTGGCCATCCGGGCATCAACATCGTCGACGACTGGGAGAGTTTCGGTCAGAAGACCACCGCGAGCGGAACGGTCACCTTCGATAACGTATGGGTACCCTCCCTCAACGTCCTGCCGATCTACCGAAGCTACGAAGAATGGCCGCAAAACGCCATCACACAGATCAGTCACGTCGGTATCGATGCGGGTATCGCACGCGCGGCAATCGACGCGACGATCGCCTTTATCCGGCAGCGCGCGTCAACCCCTTTCACCCCGCCGACAGGACCGATTCACTCCGATCCCTATGTCGTCTTCCAGTTGGGCGAATTGAAGACCAAACTGCACGCGGCCGAAGCGATGATGGACCGCGCCGGCCGCGAGATCGACCGATGCCTCGCCGCCCCCCAGCCCGATTCGATTGCGAAGGCCTCGATCGCCGTTGCCGAGGCTAAGGCGTTGACGACGGAAATCGCCATCGAGGCTAGCAACAAGCTGTTCGAACTGGCGGGCACACGCTCGACGCATCCGTCGTTCAATCTCGACCGGCATTGGCGCAATGCACGCGTTCACACGCTGCATGATCCGGTGCGCTGGAAATACGCCGCCGTCGGCAATTTCTATCTCAACGGCGTCAGACCGCCAAATAGCGGACAGACCTGACCACCCGTAGCCGGAAATACGAAGACCCGATCGGCCGGCATCGTCACGAACCGCGAAGCGGAATCGGCGTTATGGCGCGCGGCAATCACGTTACAGCGCGCATAGCGCCGCATGGTTTGCACCTCGAATAAATAGCAGAATTAGTTGTTTGGCATCGCCAACTCTCGCGTGATTTACTGCAGACACTTAAGTCCTCGCATCGTGCGCGCCAGCTGTTGACTGACTCGCGCGCAGCGATTTCCGAGGCGGCTTCATCGAACACACGCCCTTTCATGCCGATCGGCACGGATACTCACTGTGACTCATTCAACTCTGGCTGCGTCCTCGGCCGCGCCCACGACTTCCGCCGACGCGACGCGTGACGCCTCACCCTTCGTTCCCGTTCGCTCGCCTGCCACGTTCGCCGATAGCCCGGTATCACGCGCATTGGAGGAGCCCCTGCTGCTCGGACTGTTCCTGCCGATCCAGGCAGGCGGCTGGAGCGCCTCGACGCTCCCCCGCAGCACCGACTGGTCATTCGACTACAACCTGGCACTCGTGCAAAAGGCCGAAGCGTTCGGCTTCGATCTCGTCTTCGCGTTGTCGCAATGGTTGCCGAAAGGCGGCTACGGCGGCGTATTCAACGGTGAGGCGCTCGATTCGTTCATGTCGCTCGCCGCGATGACCGCGCGTACCGAACGCATCATTCTGGTGGCGACCAGCCATGTGCTTTACGGCCCGTGGCATCCGCTGCATTTCGCCAAGTTCACCGCGACACTCGATCACATTTCGAAAGGTCGTTGGGGCATCAACGTCGTCACCGGTCATCGTGCTATCGAGCATGAAATGTTCGGCTGGCACCGTATCGAACATGACCGGCGCTACGAACTCGCTGCCGAGTTTCTCGACGCCGTTCAGCAACTGTGGGCGCAACCGGAGAACTTCAGCTTCGCGCCCGAACTCTCCTCGTGGAAACTGGACAAGGCCTTTGTCACGCCGAAACCGCGTTATGGGCGTCCCTTACTCGTGAATGCGACCGGCTCCGATGCCGGCATCGACTTCGCCGCCCGTTACTCGGACATCGTGTTCATCACGAGCCCCGCCGGCTCGGAGATCGAAGGTGCATTGACCGCGTTGCCCGCTCACACGGCGCGCGTGAAGGCCGCGGCAGCGAAGCACGGCCGCAAGATCCGTACGCTGATCAATCCGATGGTGATCTGCCGCGAGACAGAGGCAGAAGCACGCGCATATCACGACGCGATCGTCGCGCACGGCGACGAAGGCAGTTTCCATCGCTTCGATAGCGACGCCCATGCATGGCGGGGCAACGCGGAACAGCGCAGCCAAGCGGCCTCGCGCGCAGTGGGCGGCAACATCTCGATCGTCGGCTCGCCGCAGCAGATTGCCGATTACATCGTGCGTTTGCATCAGGCGGGTGTCGACGGCGTGCAATTGAGCTTCTTCGATTTTCAGCCGGACCTCGATTTCTTCGGTGAGCGCGTGCTGCCACTCTTGCGCGAAGCCGGCTTGCGGTACTGATGGCACTCAAAACAACAAGGTGATCGTATGAGCCGACTTTGGTACACGCGCTGCCCCGCCCCCACGCCCTTCGGCATCACCGTGCAGAAAGGCTGGCTGGAGGAGGAATTCGCCGTCGACGGAATCGATGTCAAGGCGCTGCAGGATGCCGACGACGTGCAGATTCGCCGCTCGCATTTCACGCATACGCAGCCATGGTCGTTCCGTCAGGGCGGCAACATTCCCGCGCTCTGGGCCCGCGCCCAAGGCAGCGACACGCGCCTGATCGGCGTGAGCTGGGTGGACGAATTCCAGGCGCTGATCACGCTGGACAGGCAACTGGACGCGAGCCCTGAATCTCTTGCCGGACGCCGCTTCGGATTCCCGCTCAACACCCGTGCAAGCGTGGTCGATTTTCATCGCGCGACCGCGCTGCGCGGTTTCTCCTCGCTACTCGGCGCGCTGGGGGTGCAACTCGAAGACATCGATCTGGTCGATTTGCCGCACACGCCGCGCAGCCTTGAAGACGCCAAACCTGCCGCCGATGCGCCGCTCGCCGATTGGCTCGACGCGCAACGCTCGCACGAATTCACGCGTGAGGCCGAGGCACTGCTGCGCGGAGAAGCCGACGTCGTCTTCGTCAAAGGTGCGACGGGCCTCGATATGACGAACCTGCTCAACGCCAGGATCCTCGTCGACATCAGCGCGCAGCCCAATCGTGCGCTGCACGCGAATAACGGCACACCGCGCCCGCTGACCGTGGATGCGCAACTGCTGCGCGAGCGTCCGGATCTGGTCGAGCGAGTTCTGGCGCGCACGCTGGACACCGGCGAGTGGGCCAATCGTCACCCGACCGAGGTGGCGCAGTACGTTGCGCGCGAAACGCGCAGCGCCGAGCATTGGGTCGAGCGTGCCTACCCAGGTGGCCTGCATCGGCAACTGACGATCGGACTCGATCCGCAAGCGCTCGCCGCCCTCGCCAACTTCAAACACTTTCTGTTCACGTGGGGCTTCATTCCGTCGGACTTCGATTTCGACGCATGGGTGGACCCGGCGCCCCTGCGGGCCGCGCTTGTACGGCGCCACGCGCTGACGCCTTCCACGGTCTGAACCGGCTTCGCATCCCTCTTCTTCTCTCCTACCACTCAACGATGACCGATGTCACATCGCTGGCGGCGTTGCGCCGCCACCGCAAGCGCATTTTCAGCACAGCGCTCGGATGGGCGGTCACGCTCGTCATCGCGCTGTCGGGTCTGCCTGCGCAGGCACAGACCCGCGGCGGCACGCTCAATTTCATCGTCACGCCGGAGCCGACCGCGCTGGTCGATCTGGCCACCACCGCGACCAACGTGTTGAAGGTCAGCCCGAAAGTCGTCGAAGGGCTGCTCGAGTACGACTTCAAGTTCCAACCCAAGCCGTCGCTCGCCACTTCGTGGGAAGTCAGCGACGACAGCCGCAAATACGTTTTCCATCTGCGCCATGGCGTGAAATGGCACGACGGCAAGCCCTTCACGTCCGCCGACGTCGCATATTCGATCCAGACGCTCAGGCAGGTCCATCCGCGTGCGAAGACCACCTTCGCCAATGTCACCGACGTCGCGACGCCGGACCCCTATACCGTCGTCATTACCCTGTCGAAACCGGCGCCCTATCTGATCAAGGCGTTTTCTTCGTCGGAAACGCCAATCGTGCCGAAGCATATCTACGACGGCACCGACGTGTTGACCAATCCCGCCAATAACGCACCGATCGGCACCGGGCCATTTCGTTTCGTCAAATGGGTGCGCGGCAGCTATATCGAATACGTGCGCAATGATGACTACTGGGACAAAGGCAAGCCGTGGCTCGACCGCATTGTCGTCAAGGTCATCAACGATCCAGCCGCCCGCACCGTCGCCTTCGAAGATGGCTCCGTGGATCTGAGCGGCGATTCGCCCGTTCCCTTGTCCGATCTCGAACGCCTGAAAGGCAACCCGAAGCTTGGGCTCGAGACACGCGGCTACGAATTCCAGGCAGGCGTGGCGCGCATCGAGTTCAACCTTGACAACCCGGTGCTGAAGAATCCGAAAGTACGTCAGGCGATCGCATCGGCGCTGGATCGCGAAGTGATCCGCAAGGTCATCTACTACGGCTATGCGACGCCGCTCGCGAGCCCGATCATTCCGTCAAACCCCTACTACGATCCGGTGCCCACACCCTATCCGTTCAATGTTGAACGCGCCAACGCATTGCTCGACGAAGCTGGCTATCCGCGCAAAGCCGACGGCACGCGTTTCGCCCTGACGGTCGATCCGTTACCCATCAGCGATCTGCCCGCGCGCACCGCGGCTTACGTCAAATCCGCCCTGGCACGCGCCGGTATCGCCGTCACGGTGCGCAGCCAGGATCTGCCGGCGTACCTGAAGCGCATCTACACCGACCGCGATTTCGATTTCAGCATCAACGGCATGAGCAATCTGTTCGATCCGGTGGTCGGCGTGGCCCGTCTCTACACGACCAGCAACTTCCGGCGCGGCGTGCCTTTTACCAACGGCTCCCATTACAGCAATCCCGAGATCGATCAGTTGTTCGCGCAAGTCGCCGAAGAAACCGATGAAGCGAAGCGCAAGCAATTGTTCTCGCAGATTCAGCGCATTCTCGAACGCGATCTGCCGGACATCAATCTCGTGGCACCGCAGTACCTGACCGTCTATTCGCGCGCGGTGCACAACCATACGACCTCGCCCGACGGTGTCTCGGCAAGTTTCGCCGACGTGTGGCTGCAACGTTAACCCTCTTTCGATTCACATTCTCACGGAACCCGATTCATATGGAATACAGACAACTCGGCCGCAGCGGCATCAAGGTCTCGACGCTAACGCTCGGCACAATGATGTTCGGCGGCCCGACCGACGAAGCAACCTCCGCCCGCATCATCGATCAGGCCCACGAGCAAGGCGTCAATTCGATCGATACCGCGGACGTCTACGGTAAAGGCGAATCCGAGCGCGTGGTCGGCCGCAGCATCGCCGCGCAACGCGAGCGCTGGGTGCTCGCCACCAAGTTCGCCAATCCGCTCGATAGCAACGATATCAACGCACGCGGTGCGTCGCGCAAACATATCGTGCGGGCCGTCGACGCGAGCCTCAAGCGTCTGAATACCGACTACATCGATCTGCTCTACATTCATCGCGAAGATCACGAGACGCCGGTCGAAGAGACCGTGCGTGCGCTCAACGATTTGATCCAGGCAGGCAAACTACGCTACTACGGGCTGTCGAATCATCGCGCGTGGAAGATCGCCGAGTTCAGCCATACCGCCCAGGCGCTCGGACTGGATGCGCCGGTGGCGAGCCAACCGCTCTACAACATCGCCAATCGCCAGGCGGAAGCCGAGCAACTGACTGCCGCGCATCGCTACGGGCTCGGCGTGATTTCGTATAGTCCGCTGGCGCGCGGCGTGCTGACCGGTAAGTACGAACCGGGCGCGACGCCCGCTGCCGACACGCGTGCGGGCCGCAGCGACCGCCGCCTGCAGCAGACCGAATGGCGTCCTGAATCGCTCGAACTGGCGCGGCGCGTGCGCGAGCATGCCGAAGCGCGGGGTCTTTCGGCTGGGCAATTTGCGCTCGCCTGGGTGCTCAATAGCCGCTACATCAGTTCGACGATCGGTGGCCCACGTACCGAAGCGCAATGGCAGGACTATCTGCCGGCGCTGCGTTATCAGTTGACGTCTGAAGACGAAGCATTCGTCGACTCGCTCGTGACCAGCGGCCATCCGTCGACACCGGGCTTCAACGATCCAGGCCATCCGTTCTTTGGGCGGCTTGCACGGCATGGCGCATCCCAGGATGCGCTAGCGGCCGTTCAGCAGGGATAGCCATGACATTCGACCGGCGCAATTTCCTGCAGACCTCGCTGGCCTTCCTGTCCGCCGGCACAACGGCTGCCTGGCCGAGCTTCGCGAGTGCGGCCACCGCCACCCCGGCTTCAACCAGCCAGAGCGCAACACCGTCGCAAGGCGGCACCCTGACCTATGCGGTTCAACAGGAGCCGCCGTCACTGGTGTCCCTGCTCGACACCAACACGGTCATCCGCAACATCAGCGCCAAAATCACCGAGGGGCTGTTACGCTACGCCGCGCAGTTCAGACCGCAGCCGTTACTGGCGGTGGCATGGAGCATCAGCCCGGACGGTCTCCAGTACACCTTCAAGCTTCGGCCTGGTGTGACGTGGCATGACGGCGAGAACTTCACCTCGGCCGACGTCCGCTACTCGATTCTCACGCAAAAGCGCCTCGGCCCCCGTGGCCGCATCACGCTCGCCAATGTCGAACGGGTCGACACGCCGGATCCGCTGACGGCCGTCGTGGTGCTCGGCAAGCCCACGCCCTATCTGATCAAGGCGTTGTCGTCGGCGGAATTGCCGATCGTGCCGCAGCACCGCTACGGTGACGGCGATCCGCTGACCAGTCCGAATCTCACCGCGCCGATCGGCACCGGCCCCTTCATCTTCGACAAATGGGTGCGCGGCAGTTACGTCAGCCTGCGCAAGAACCCCAACTACTGGCGACCGGGCAAACCGCACCTCGACCGCGTGATTTACCGCATCGTGCCCGACCAGGCATCCATTTCCGCCGCGCTCGAAACAGGCGAAGTCGACGCCGCGACAAATGTGGGGCTTGCCGACCTCGGCCGCCTCGCGAAACTGCCGCAATTGAAAATCGACGACAGCTATGACGCGTACCTGAACAACGCGGCCTTCCTCGAGTTCAATCTCGAGAACCCGACTCTCGCCAAGCCGGAAGTGCGCAAGGCGATCGCGCATGCCGTCGACCGCAATTTCATCAGGGACAACGTCTTCTACAAACGCTCGAGCGTGGTCGACTCGCCTATCCCGGCCGTGCTGTCGAGCTATTACGACGACAGCACGTTTCACTATCCATTCGATCTCAGTGTCGCAAACCGTCTGCTCGACGAAGCGGGCTATCCGAAACAGGCCGACGGGCAGCGCTTCGCACTCGAGATCAACTACATCAGCGGCGCCGATTTTCGACGCGCCGCCGAGTATCTGCGCGCCGCGCTATCGCGCATCGGCATCAAGGGAACGATTCTCGACGGCGACCTGCCGACGTATTTGCGCCGGGCCTATACGGCGCGCGAATTCGATCTGAACCTGAACGGACTCGGCCGTCTTTACGACCCAACCGTCGGCGTTCAACGCATCTACTGGTCGGATGGCGTCAAGCATCCGCTCATCTGGATCAACGCCTCCCACTACCAGAATTCTCAAGTCGACGATCTGTTTCGCGAGGCAGCGGTCGAGACGGATGAGACGCGCCGCGCGGCTGCCTTCCGGCAGATCCAGCAGATCGTCGGCCGCGATCTGCCGGTGCTGCCGCTCGTCACGGTGCCGTCCGCGTTGCAGGTCTATCACGCAAGGGTTCACAACCTGAACAACAGCATCGATCTCACGGCCGGCGATTTCTCCGATACCTGGATCGAACCCAAAACCTGACCCGTCGACACGAGATCCTCCAATCATGACCGCACATCAACTGGATGCCCCAAGGTCCACCGTTCTCGACGCATTGACTTTCGAGAGTGCGAGAGAGCAGGCACAAGCGCTAGCCGATGGCCGCGTGTCAGCCGTCGACCTGCTGGAACACAGCCTCGCGCGGATTGCCCGTTTCGATCGCGAGTTGAATGCCGTGGTCGCGCACGACCACGAAGCGGCGCGCGCCGCGGCACGCGAGGCCGATGCCGCGTTGGCGCGTGGCGAGCGGCGCCCATTGCTCGGCGTGCCGGTCACAGTGAAAGAGTCGTTCGATGTGGCGGGACTCGTTACCAGCGTCGGCAACCCCGCTTTCGCGGCGAATCGCGCCGAGCGCGATTCGCTCGCGGTCGCCGCGCTGCGTGAAGCCGGCGCGGTGATTATCGGCAAGACAAACGTACCGATTGGCCTGACGGACCTGCAAAGCTACAACGAGGTCTACGGCTTGACGCGTAATCCCTGGGACCTCGAACGGACGCCTGGCGGTTCGTCGGGTGGCTCTTCGGCGGCGCTTGGGGCAGGCTACGTCGCGCTGGAACTCGGCTCCGATATCGGTGGGTCGATCCGCATTCCGGCGCACTTTACCGGGGTCTACGGTCACAAACCCAGCTACGGCCTGGTATCGCTACGAGGTGCCGGCGCGCCGCCGGGACGCTTTTCCGCACGCGATCTGAGCGTGGCCGGCCCCCTGGCCCGCAGCGCGGGCGATCTGGAACTCGCGCTGGATCTGCTGCTCAATCGCGATCCGCTGACGGCCAAGGCGTGGCGCGTGACCCTGCCGCCCGCACGCCATGCGCGTCTCGCCGATTTCCGCGTGCTCGTCATCGACACCTGGCCCGGTACCGAACGCAGCGTGTCGGAACGGCTCGTGACTGAGCGTGTGGTCGAGCGTCTGCGCACGCAAGGCGCGCAGGTGAGCCACCCTGCCGATCTGCCCGCCGGTCTGCTGCCCGACCTGGCGCGCACGCATCCGCTGTACAGGACGCTGCTCGGTTCGTCGCTTGCCGAGCCGCCTGCGCAAAGCGAAACGGCCCGGCAACGGCTCGCCGAACTCGCACCGGACGATCAGAGCGCCGACGCCGCCTGGTTGCGCGCACCCACGCTTGCGCATCGTGACTGGCTCAAAGCCGACGAACAACGCCATGCATTGCGTCATCAATGGGAACGGCTTTTCGAATCGTTCGACGTGGTCGTGACGCCGATCGCACCTGTGCCCGCGTTTCGTCACAACCATCAGGAGCCGAAAGACGCGCGCACCTATCCGGTGGCCTACGAAGACGGCGTGCACCAGGTGCGCTTCCTCGACTTTTTCTATTGGGCCGGCCTGCCCGTGCTGCCCGGATTGCCGGCCACCAGTTTCCCGCTCGGCCTCGACGACGACGGTTTGCCGGTCAGTGCGCAAGCCGTCGGCCCGTGGCTTGAAGACCGTACGCCGATTGCGTTCGCGCGTCTGCTGAAAGAAGCCTATGGCGGCTTTCTCGTGCCACCCGGTTATGAAGCGGGTGCGGTCCGATAAGCGCGCGAATCGGCGCAGGCATCGCGGCGCACTCGGCAATGTCGATTACGCCGCGATTCAAGGTATCTCGCGATCTTCAGCGGCTACAAACTGACCAATGCCCTGGCGCTCGAAGCAATGACGCCGGCGGACTACGCCGCCTGCGCGTCGAAAGTCTTGCCTGGAATCGCGTCGAGCAGCGTGCGCGTGTACGGATGCTGGGGCGCGCGCCAGATGTCCCGATGGTGTCCGCTCTCGACAATCCGTCCGGCCTGCATCACGTGCACGCGATCGGCGATATAGCGCACCACCGAGAGGTCGTGCGAGATGAACAGATACGCGAGCCCGAGATCGCGCTTCAGATCGACCAGCAGATTGAGGATCTGCGCCTGAATCGACACGTCGAGTGCGGACACCGGCTCATCGCAGATCAGCAGATCGGGTTCGAGCACCAGCGCCCGCGCAATCCCGATGCGTTGCCGTTGGCCACCTGAGAACTCGTGTGGAAAGCGGCCAAGCGAGGAGCTCGGCAAACCGACCCGATCGAGCATGGTGGCGATACGTGAGCGGCGCTGTTGCGCGTTGCCAATGCCGTTCACCACCAGCACCGTATCGAGAATCTCCGCCACCGTGCGGCGCGGATTGAGCGACGCGTACGGGTCCTGAAACACCATTTGCACGTGACGCCGTAGCGGCCGCAGTTCGCGCTCGCCCAGCGGCACGAGATCGGTCCCGCGCAAGCGGATCTCACCGCCCGCTGTCGGCACGAGCTGCAGGATCGCTTTGGACAGCGTCGATTTTCCGCAACCGGATTCGCCGACAAGGCCGACCGTCTCGCCGCGGGCTATCTGCAGCGACACGCCGTCGACGGCATGCAGCGTGGTTTTCCCATGACGTTGCGGATAGTCGATCTGCACCTCGTGCAGCGCGAGCAGTGGCGCTTCGGCGGCCGCAGCTCCACGCAACGCGGCATCCGCATCCGCATCCGCATCCGCATCCGCATCCGCAACGTATAGGCCCGTGCGCACCGAACGCGGCACCACGGCAAAGCTCGGCTTCCCATCTTCGCCGATACAGTGGCGGATCTCCGGCAACTTCCAGCCGCGATAGTGCAGATCGTCCGCAAGGTTCAGCGACGCGCCCAGCAAACCGCGCGTGTAGGGATGCTGCGGTTGCGTGAAGAGGCGTGCCACCGGTGCCTCCTCCACCTTCTCACCCGCCAGCATGACCGCGACACGATCCGCGTGGCTCGCGACAATGCCAAGGTCATGCGTGATCAACAGCAAGGACATCGACAACTCGCGCCGCAAACCGTCGAGCAGGTCGAGAATGCGCGCCTGAATCGTGACGTCGAGCGCCGTGGTCGGCTCGTCGGCGATCAACAGACGCGGCCGGCAAGCCACCGCCATTGCGATCATCACGCGCTGCCGCTGACCGCCGGACAGCTCATGCGGAAAATCGAATACGCGCCGCTGCGGCTCGGGAATCTGCACCAGTTCGAGCAGCTCAACCGCACGCTTCCATGCGGCGGCTCTAGACAGGCGCTCATGCTGCCGCAACGTCTCGACGATCTGCGCGCCGATCGACAGCACCGGATTGAGCGACGTCATCGGCTCCTGGAAGATCATCGATATCTGCTGGCCACGAATTGCCCGAATCTCGCGCGCCGGCAAATCGAGCAGTTCACGACCGTCAAAACGCAGGCTCCCTGTCACGCGTCCCGGCTTCGGCACGAGTTGCATCAACGACAGCGCCGTCGCTGACTTGCCGCAACCCGATTCGCCGACCAGCGCGAGCGTCTCGCCTTGCGCGATATCGAAGCTCAGGCCACGCACGGCTTCATGCGCGCCGAAACTGACGCGCAAGTCGCGTACTTCAAGCAGGTTTGCCACAATGCATCCTCTGTACGTTGTCAGCTAATGTGTCAGGCTCGTTCGCGCAAGCGCGGATTGAGCGCGTCGTTCAAGCCGTCGCCGAGCAGGTTCAGCGCAAGCACCGCCAGCACGATCGCCGCGCCGGGAACAGCGGTCAGATACCATGCGGTGCGCAGCGAATCGCGGCCGGCGCCGATCATGCCGCCCCAGCTCACCACGTTCGGATCGCCCATGCCGAGAAACGACAGCGACGACTCGATCAGCATCGCGCTCGCCACCATCACCGATGCGGTAACGATCACCGGCGGCAACGCGTTCGGCAAAATCTCCCCGAAAATGATGCGCGCGTTGCTGAATCCCTGGCTGCGTGCGGCAAGCACGAAATCCGACTGACGCAGCGTGCGAAATTCCGCCCGCACGATCCGCGCGACGGTGGGCCATGAGGCAATGCCGATCGCGAGTGCGATGATCGTCACACTCGGCCGGCCGATCGCCACAATCACGATCACCAGCAGAAACGACGGTACTGTCTGGAAGAGTTCGGTCACGCGCACCAGCAGATCGTCAATCACGCCCCCGAAGAATCCCCCTGTCGCGCCGACCAGCGTGCCGATCACCAGACCGATGCCGGCCGACGCTGCGCCGATCAGCAGCGACACGCGCGTGCCGTGCGCGATACCCGCGGCCACATCGCGTCCTAGCGAATCGGTGCCAAGCCAGTATTGCGGGTCGGCGCCCGGCCATTCGAAAGGCGCCGCCACCATATCGAGCGGATCGCTCGGAAACAGGTGCCCCGCGCTGAGTGCGAGCGCGATAAAGGCCGCTAGCAACACGAGCCCGGCGAGTGCGGACGGATTGCGCAACAGTGCGCGCCAGACGCCACGTCCGGTGCCGCGCGATCCGGATGCATCCGCCGAGTTGGCGCGTCGCTGACCGAACAGCGTGCCGGCCAATTGGCGCCGCCACGGCGACGTCGTCGGCTCGGGCGGCGTGGCAATCAGATTGGAAGAGTCGGAAGCCATTTCATCCCTCTAGAAAAACAGGTCGGCGTAAGCGTGAACGCCTTCACGCCACGCGCGGATCGAGCCATGCCTGCAGCAGATCGACCAGAACATTAGCGACGATCACGAGCAGCGACGACAGCAGCAGAACGCCGAGCAGCACACTGAAATCGCGCGCCATCACGGCGTCGAGCGCGAGACGCCCGAGACCCGGCCAGCTGAACACCGTTTCGGTCACCGCGGCGCCACCTAACAGCGTGCCGAAGTGAATGCCGATGATCGTCGTGAGCGGCATCAGAGCGTTGCGCAATACATGGCGCACCGTCACGCGCCACGGATGCAAGCCCTTGGCCTGCGCGGTCCGCACAAAGTCCTGGCGTTGTACCTCCAGCATCGCAGCCCGCGTGAGCCGCGCATAGATCGCGACAAAGAATGTCGCCAGCGTCGCGGCAGGCAGGAGGACATGTTTGGCTGCATCGGCGAAAAAGGCGAACCCATGCAGTTGCACACCGAGCGTGATGTTGCCCCCGCTCGGCAGCCAGCCCAGATGCACCGAGAACAACACGATCGCCAGCAGGCCGATCCAGAAACCCGGTGTCGAATAGAACAGCAAGGCCAGCACGGACAGCACCCGGTCGGGCCACTTGCCGGCCCAATGCGCCATCACCGCGCCGAGCACCACGCCCGCCACGATCGCGAACGACAATGCGACGCCCATCAGCAAGAGCGTATTCGGCAGGCGCGACAGGATCAGCTGCATCACCGGCATGTCGTAACGCGGTGAATAACCCAGGCTGAAATGCGACAGATGCGCGAGGTACGACCACAACTGATGAAGAACCGGCTGATCGAGCCCGAACTTCGCGCGCAGCACCTGCATGGTCTCGGCCGTTGCCGAGCCGGATTCGCCGGCCAGCACATCGGCGGCGTCGCCCGGCATCAGCTTGAGCAGGAAGAAATTCAGGATCACGATGCCGATCACCGTAGGCAGCGCCTGCCACGCGGTACGCCGAAGAATCGCACCGAAACGCAAACGTCGACTCATCGTGTCTCTCCTGTCATGCGCTCAGATAGACATCCGCGAGATTGCCTTCGAGGCCCTGCGCGGAAACCGTATGGTTGTGAACGCGACGGTTCGCGAGCGTGACCATGCGTGGCGCGACCAGGTTGAGAATCGGCAGGTCGCGATAGACGATCTGCTGGAACTGCTGGTACAGCACGACGCGTTTGCTTTCGTCGGTTTCGATCGACGCGCTTTCCAGCAGCCGGTCAACTTCGGGGTTGCTGTAGTGCGGCGCGTTCGAAAACGGCACACCAGGGCGGATATTCTTCGACCAGTAGAGGCGCTGCACCCCCACGCTCGGATCGAACAGCGTGTTGACGCCGATACTGGTGAAATCGAACTGGCGATCCGCATACACCCGCTTCAGGAACGCCGGCAAATCCTGCGAGCGCACCGTGACGTCGATACCCACTCGCGCCAGCGCCGACTTCACGTAGTCCGCCTGGCGGCGGTACATGTCGCCATACGGCAGGAAATCGTGCGTCAGACTGAAGCGCACGCCGCCGTCCTTGCGTGGATAACCCGCTGCATCGAGCAGCTTCTCGGCGTTGCCGATATCGAACGCATACGGCGTGAGCTTTGCGTCGTGATATGGTGACCCCGGCGTGATCGGCGTGGGTGACAGATCGGCATAGCCATACGCCACCGTGCGCTGTACAACCTGCGGATTGACGGCGTGCGCGATCGCCTGGCGCACGCGCAGATCTTTGAGAATCGGGTGCTCGAGATTGAAGTCGATTTCGGCGAGCGGTTCCAGAAAGCGATAGCCGCGCGTTTCAACGGCCAGTTGCGGCAATTGCGTAAGGCGCGGCAGATCGGTGAGCGGCACCGGATTCTCGCCGCCCAGTTCGAGCGCGCCCGTTTCGAATGCGGCGGAACGCGCGGCAGCGTCGGGAATGACCTTGAACACGAGGCCGTCGATGTACGGTTTGCCCGCGTCCCAATAGTCCGGATTGCGTTCGTAGACGATATTGGCGCCGCGCGTCCACGATTTGAAACGGAACGGCCCCGTGCCGATCGGCGCATTGTTGTGCGGATTAGAAAGCGGATCGCCCGAGGCATACAGGTGCTCGGGAACGATCGGCGATTCGCCCGCGGACAGCGCCTTCAACAGATACGGCGCCGGCTTCGACAGTTCGATCACCGCCGTCCGTGCGTCCGGCATGGCCACACGCGTCACGTTGGCGAACGTGCTGCGGCCGCGCGGATGCACCGCCTTGAGCAAGTCGATCGAGAACGCGACATCGGCTGAGGTGAACGGCTGCCCATCGTGCCATTTGACGTTCTGCCGCAGTGTGAATGTGTACTTCAAGCCGTCCAGGCTGACGGTCCATGCGGTGGCCAACTGCGGCTTGGGCCGCAAATCGAAGTCGTAGGCGAGCAAGCCTTCAAGCACCTTGGAACTCGCAACCAGTGCCGGACCCGTGGTCTGAAAGATCGACACGAGCACCGGCGGCTCCGGATTGATTAGCATATTGAGCGTACCGCCCCGCTTCGGCCCAGCCGTGTCGCCTTGTGCGAACGTCAGTCCGGGCATACCGGCCGCCGCGAGCGCTGTGCCCGATGAAATCAGAAATTCGCGTCGATTCAGCCCTGCCATGTGATCCCGTTCCTTTTGCCGATGAGTCGACCCGTCGCGGTCGAGTGAAATGCCTTCATGATTTTTTCGGCAATACGGCTGCCGCAGCGCTCACGATAAAGCCGCTGCGGCAGCAAACGAACCAATCGTTATGCATATGCAAAGCACAATGCGGAGGAAGGGCCATGCACTGTTCTGGATCGTTACCTCACGCAATAAACACGTCGGCCAGATTTCCACCCAGACCGTCCGCGGTCACCGTATGGTTGTGCACACGCCGGTTGTAGAGGGTCACCTGCTGGAGCGTGACAAGATTGACGATCGGCAGATCGCGCGCCACCACCTGCTGGAATTTCCTGAAATAGTCGATTCGCGTACGCGGATCGTTCTCCACAGCAGCGGCTTCGAGCAGGTGGTCGACCTCAGGGCTGTCATAGTGCGACGCATTGGAGAACGCCACCTCTTTCTTGAAGTTACGCGACCAGTAAAGCCGCTGCACACCCACGGTCGGATCAAAAGTATTGCCGAGAAAGTTGGCGTCCAGATCGAAATCACGATCGGTGTAGATCCGCTTTACGTAGGCGCCAAAATCCTGCGAGCGTACGGTCGACTCGATCCCCACGCGACGCAATGTCTGCCGTAAATATTCGGCAAGGCGGGCGAAAGTCGCGTCGTACGGGTTGAAATCGATCGTCAACGGAAAACGAAAGCCGTTGGCCTGACGTGGCAAACCCGCCTCGTCGAGCAGTTGTCCGGCTTTGCCAAGGTCGTACGGCAAGGTCGGCACGTTCGGATCATAGAACTGGGTCAACAGCGGACTGATCGGTGATGGCGCAACAATCCCGTAGCCATACCACACCGACTTCAGGATGGCCTGCCGGTCGATGCTGTGCGCAATCGCCTGACGCACCTTTTGCTTCGACAGATAAGGGTTGTCGAGATTGAACTGCAACTGTGTTTGCGCGGCGTTGTAGCTATAGCCGCGCGTTTCCAGCGCCAGATGCGGCAGAGCGGCCAGGCGCTGAATATCGACCAACGGCACCGGATTCTCGCCGGCCAGATCCAGCTCGCCCGTTTCAAGTGCAACGGCACGCGCGGCCGGATCGCCGATGAAGCGCACGACCAGCTCGTCGATGTACGGCTTGGGCGCGTCCCAGTAGTCAGGATTGCGCACGAACACCACATGACTGCCCCGCTCCCAACGCTTGAACCGATAGGGTCCCGTTCCGATCGGGTCGATGTTATGGGGATTCTCCAACGGATTGCCGCTGCCGTAGAGGTGCGCGGGCACGATCGGCGACTCCGACGCAGCAAGCGCATAGATCAGATACGGTGCGGGTTTCGATAACTTCAGCAACGCCGTGTGCGGGTCGGGCGTCTGCACTTCCACCACGTTGGCGAAGGTCGAGCGGCCGCGCGAGTGATACTGCTTCAGCAACCCGATCGACACCACCACGTCCTTCGACGTGAACGGCTGGCCGTCGTGCCAGCGCACGCCCTCTCGCAGCTTGAAGGTGTATTGCAAACCGTCGGGACTGATCGACCAGGCGGTGGCAAGTTGCGGACGCGGCTGCACGTTGAAGTCATAGGCCAGCAAACCTTCGGTGACCTTGGGGCTGATCCTCTGTTCCGCGCCCGCCGTGGTGGCGAAGTTGACCAGTGCGTTCGGCTCCGGATTCACCAGTACCGTCAGCCGGCCGCCGCGTCGCGGCGACACCGTGCTGTCCTGGACTGTGGCATGTGCCAAAGGGGCGAATGGGCCGAGCGCGATACCGGCCGCACCGCCTGCGAACCCCAGCAACGCGTGACGACGTCCGGAATGAAATCCTCTGCGATGACTCATGCGTACTCCCTGCGGATGCGAGCGCGATGCCGACAGGAAAAGCGCCGCAATGTCTATCGGATGCGCCGCAAGATATCAACCACTACGCGACAAAAGAACGAATCAATTGAGGATTGCATATCTATTGCCGATGGTTGTCGTTATCGTTTGAAGATCGATGTTTGAGCGCATATCCGAGGGAAACAGCCGATATCCATATCGAATTTTCTTGTTTGTTCAATAAATTCGTTTTGCTTATCGTTACTGGTCGCTTCACTTCTACCCTCAACTATCACTTCTCTCGCGCTCTCTCAACATTGATTTCAACAACTATGAAAAAACTGCTTTTCGCTTTTGGCGTTTCATCTTTAATGGCCGGCACAGCAAGTGCTCAAAGCAGCGTCACGCTGTATGGGATCGTCACAGGCAACCTCACCTATACGAACAACACACAAACCGCTGCAACGTCCGCATCCGGCAAACCTCAGGGTGGCGCCCAGGTGTCGCAGTTCGATAGCGGTTCATCCGGCCTGTCGTCGAGCCGCTGGGGCCTGAAAGGCGTGGAGGATCTGGGCGGTGGATTGAAGGCCGTGTTCCAGCTCGAAAACGGCTTCAGCGTGAGCAATGGCACGATAGGACAAGGGGGTACGGAGTTCGGCCGCCAGGCCTGGGTGGGTGTCAGCGCCGACCGCTACGGTACGTTCACGTTGGGACGTCAGGGCGATACATCGGTGGAGTTCGTATCGCCATTGCTCTACATCTGGTTTGGGGGCAACCTTTCGATCCATCCGGCCGACTATGACAATCTGAACTTCACGCACCGCATTAACAATTCGATCAAGTACCTGTCGGATTCTTTCAACGGGTTCCGTTTCGGCGCGCTGTACAGCGTCGGCGGCGTGGCCGGCAATGTCACGCAGAACCAGCTATGGTCCACGGGCGCCAGCTACACCGGCGGCGCATTCGCGTTCGCTGCGTCGATCGTCAATGCACGCAATCCGAATACGTCGCTCTACGGCACCAACGCGAATGCGAGCGCCACGGGCAACAACCTGGGTTCCGCCGGGTCGGCCACCGTCCCCGAGGCCAATCCGGCGATCGCCGGCTTCGCATCGGCACACACGCAGCAGACCGTTTCGGTTGCGGCGACCTATACGAGCGGCGGTGCGATCTTCGGCGCGGCCTACTCGAATACGCAGTTCCGCGGACTAGGCTCGAATGGGTCGCTCAATCCGCTCAACTACAGCGGCTCGACGACGCTCAGTACCGTGAGTGCAAGCTTGCGCTATCAGGCAACGCCGTTCCTGCGCTTCGGCACATCGTTCGACTATACGGAGGGAGGAAGTGTCGGCGGCAAGGACAGCGCGAAGTACGAGCAATTGAATCTCACGACTGCGTACTCGCTATCCAAAGCCACCGATCTGTATTTGACCGGCGCCTACCAGCACGCCAGCGGTACGGACTCGCTGGGCCGGCCCGCGGTCGCTGCGATCGGGTATCTCACACCGTCCGCCACCAGCAAACAGGTGGCCGTCTCGGCGGGCATCAAGCATCTGTTCTGACGCAGGCGCACCCGATCGGGATTGGGATCGGGTGCCCGTTGCTTCTGAGCCGCGTGACGCTGCGCGCCTGGATCAGCAGGCACCCTTCGCGCAGTCACGTCGTCAATGGACCTTAGGGAAACCGTGACGCTGCGCGAGCAGGTCGAGTATCCGTCGCGTGTCCGTCACGAAGCGCTTTTCACCCAGCGTCTGCGCATCAGCAGGCGCAGGCTGTTCGTCGCCGAGAATCAACACCGGCAGACTCTGGTGCTCAGCGTCGAGCGCCGCCACGACCGCGGCGCGCGGACGCGGGAACGGCAAGCGGCGAATCTCCAGGCGAGAGTTGAGCGCCGGGTCGCTCGCCAGCAAACCTTCGATAGGTGCGCCATCCGGGCAAATAAAGCGCTCACCGGGATGGTTCGGATCGGTAAAGCCCGGTTCCAGCAGCAATAACAGGTCTCGGCTCATAGTGCTCAGTGATTGAATGATGGGTGAATGGATCGCGGCGTTGTTCCGGATCTTCAGAAAACGCGCCCTTCAGTCAGATGTGTGGTCACGCCGTTCAGCTCGTAGTCGCCGATCACGCGTGCTTTATGCAGCAATGGGTTGTGGCTGAAGATCGTACGCAGGTTGCGCCAGTGACGGTCGAAATTGTGAGCCCGCCCGGTGGCCGAGGCCCCGCCGACTTCAAACAGGCGCTCGCCTGCATAGAGCGCCAGCTTGCTGACCACCAGTTGAGTTTTGGCGGTCGCCAATGCCCCTTCCAGCACAAGCTCTTCCGCGTTGGCTGCGCCGCTGCGGATTGCATTTGCCGAACGGTCCAGGGTGCGCGCATTTTGCGCCACCAGCGCGTCAATCGACAGGCTGTGCGCCGCTAGATCGCCCACCACCTGCTGCACAAAACCATCCTCGCGTGCCGAGGGCGCCGGGCTATGCAGCACCGGGCGCCCGTGTTGCGTCACGTAGCGTCGCGCGTCCGCCAGAATGTTGCGCACGATACCTGCCGCCACCGTGACCAGATGCAACTGCCGCACCGCGCTGCCATGGCGGCCTGCGAGACTCGTATAGCCGCGTGTCGCGATTTCATGGGCCAATACCTGCACATTGTCGAGCACGAGACTGCCGCTCGCCGTCATGCGTTGCCCCATCCCGTCCCAGTCGTCGAGTACCTGCAGGCCTTCACGGGACACCGGGATAACGATCGATACCTTCTCATCATTCTCGTCCTGCACGTTGATACGCGCATAGTCGGAGAATGCCGTGCCGGTCGAATAGTACTTTTTACCCGTTACGCGAAAGTGCTCACCGTCGCGCACCAGCTTGGTGACGATTTCACCGGGCCTGGATGTGCCGAGTTCTGTCGACGCGCCGCCGAAGATCGTCCCTTCCCGTACGCGCTCGATCTGCGTGTCGTTGAAGGCAGAACGCGGTGACAGCACCAACTGCTCGGTCAGATCGAAATGAATCCGCAATGCGTGCGCGACATTGGACTCTTCCGCAGCCAGCGTGGCGATCACATGGAAGAGATCTTCCAGCGAACCGCCGAGGCCACCCCACTCGACCGGAAAACGGAGCACACCCAGCCCCGATTCGCGAAACAAGGCGAAACGGTCAAACGGCAATTCGCGCCGCACCTCGCGTTGCGCGGCATCTTCGCCGATCGCTTTGGCGAGCGCCGGCAACGCGGTGAGTGCCGCCTGAAGCCGCGCACGCGCTGCGCTTTCCTGAGAGACCTGCATGCCTTCATTCCTTGTAAAAGCGCCCGGATCAGATTTGATCCGGCGATATGCACTGGGAGCATGAACCGGCGTCCCCATGGGACGTGCCGATGCGACGGACCAGTATAGGGACGCGGCAGGCAGCGTAAAACCAGCAATTCCAGCTATGGATATGCGCGTTTCTGAAATGCCATTCGCCGATAACGATCGATGAATCCGTTATTGGAGCGTCGCGCGGCATCTTTCTATACTCGATTCTGGTCAGCACTCACCACCGACGAGTGCCAAAATTCAATCGCGGAAATCGAACCATGAGCCTACGTCCCTTGCATGACCGCTTGATCGTCAAGCGTCTCGACCAGGAAACCAAAACTGCTTCAGGCATCGTGATTCCTGAAAGCGCCGCGGAAAAACCGGACCAGGGTGAAGTGATCGCCATTGGACCAGGCAAGCGCGATAGCGACGGCAAGCGTATCGAGCCCGACCTGAAAGTCGGCGAGCGTGTGTTGTTCGGCAAATACGCCGGGCAATCAGTCAAAGTCGACGGCAACGAATTGCTCGTGCTGCGCGAAGAAGATGTCGTAGCAGTCGTCACTCAATAACGAACGGAGCGTCAAATCATGGCAGCAAAAGAAATTATTTTTAGCGACGTCGCCCGCTCGAAACTGGTCGAAGGCGTCAACATTCTGGCCAATGCGGTCAAGGTCACGCTCGGTCCGAAGGGCCGCAATGTCGTGCTGGAGCGCAGCTTCGGTTCACCCATCGTGACCAAAGATGGCGTCTCGGTTGCTAAGGAAATCGAATTGTCGGACCGCGTGCAGAACATCGGCGCGCAGCTCGTGAAGGAAGTCGCCTCGCGCACCAGCGACGCCGCCGGTGACGGCACCACCACCGCTACGGTGCTCGCGCAAGCCATCGTACGTGAAGGTCAGAAATACGTCGCGGCCGGCCTCAATCCGCTGGATCTGAAGCGCGGCATCGATAAAGCCGTGATTGCCGCGATCGAAGAGCTCAAGAAGATCAGCAAGCCGACCACGACCAGCAAGGAAATCGCCCAGGTCGCGACGATCTCGGCCAACGGCGAAGAGTCGATCGGCCAACGCATTGCTGAAGCGATCGACCGGGTCGGCAAGGAAGGCGTCATTACCGTTGAAGACGGCAAGTCGCTCGACGATGAACTCGACGTGGTCGAAGGTCTGCAATTCGACCGTGGCTACCTGTCGCCGTACTTCATCAACGATCAGGACAAACAGGTTGCCGTGCTCGATAACCCGTTCGTGCTGCTGCACGACAAGAAGGTGTCGAACATCCGTGATCTGCTGCCGATTCTGGAGCAGGTCGCCAAAGCCGGCCGCCCGCTTCTGATCATCGCGGAAGACGTCGAAGGCGAAGCGCTGGCCACGCTCGTGGTGAACAACATTCGCGGCATTCTGAAGACCGTCGCGGTCAAGGCGCCGGGCTTCGGTGACCGCCGTAAGGCCCTGCTCGAAGACATCGCGATCCTGACTGGCGGTCAAGTCATCGCTGAGGAAACCGGGCTGTCGCTCGAGAAAGCAACCCTCACGGAGCTCGGTCAAGCCAAGCGCATCGAGGTGGGCAAGGAGAACACGACCGTCATCGACGGCGCCGGCGACAGCAAGAACATCGAAGCGCGTGTAAAGCAGATCCGCACCCAGATCGAAGAAGCGACCTCCGACTACGACCGCGAGAAGCTGCAGGAACGCGTCGCGAAGCTGGCGGGCGGTGTGGCGGTCATCAAGGTGGGCGGCGCAACCGAGATCGAAGTCAAGGAAAAGAAAGACCGCGTCGACGACGCGCTGCATGCCACGCGCGCTGCTGTCGAAGAAGGTATCGTGCCAGGCGGTGGCGTCGCGCTGATTCGCGTGAAGCAGGCCATTAGCGGACTCAAAGGCGTGAATGCCGATCAGGACGCGGGCATCAAGATCGTACTGCGTGCGCTCGAAGAGCCGCTGCGCCAGATCGTGACCAACGCCGGTGAAGAAGGCAGCGTGGTGGTCGCGAAAGTGGCCGAGGGTACGGGCAACTTTGGCTACAACGCGCAGACCGGCCAATACGGCGACCTCGTCGAGTCGGGCGTGCTCGATCCGACCAAAGTCACGCGTACGGCACTGCAAAACGCGGCCTCGGTGGCGGGTCTGTTGTTGACCACCGATGCCACAGTGCATGAAGCACCGAAGGATGCGCCGGCAGCAGGCCAGCCTGGCGGTCCGGGCGCAGGTGGGCCAGGACTGGATTTCTAGGCATTCCAGGCGTCAGCGCTTTAGCTGGTCACGCACGCCGGCATGCTTTTCGGCAGCATGGCGGCGTGCAGTTCCATTCCATTCCCTCCGATCAAAAGTGAAGCAGTCACGCGCGGTTTTGGCGAACTAACGTTCTTATGACATTATTTGCCAGCGCAGACGTCGCGAACGATCATAGGCAAACGACGTCGCGTAGCTGGACAGTCAAAATGCAGCACGTGCTTCGAGGCAGACAGATCCTCGAACGCCGAACAGTCATCACCCTGTCATTCTTTCGGAGGCAAGGCCATGAAGTCGAGCATCGTCGCACCGCTTTTGATCATGTCGTTACTCGGCACACCCGTTGCCGTTTTCGCGCAGCAACACGAGGACAATCACGGCGGCGGCCAGCCCCCGCAACACAGACCCAATCCGGGGCACAACAACCAGCATGGTCGCGGCCCTGCGCCGCACGAAGCGTCGTTGGGCGGCCCGGGCGGCCCTGTTCCCCACAACGATTGGCACAAGGGGGAGCGGCTTCCGGCAGAGTACCGGGATCGTAATTACGTTGTCGACAACTGGCACGAACACGGCCTGCAAGCGCCACCGCGCGGATATCAATGGGTAGGCGTGAACGGCGACTATGTACTCGCCGCCATCGCGACCGGTGTGATCGCAAACGTCCTGCTTAACGCGCAGTAACCAACCGAACCGGAAGCGATTGCTTTCCGTACTGACAAGCGATCTTCGTTCTGAGGATTGTGGGCGCGGCGGCCCGCAGTTGCGGGCCTTTGCGCTGCTGCAGAGTGAGACGGCGCCCGTCCGGCATCACTTGCACCAGCTCTCCGCCCAATCGTTTAGCGGCCGTAACGCCATCCGTAACGCCACCCCTGCCTCGGTCAGACAGTATCCCTGCCCCGCATGATCGATGAGCCCCGCCTCCCGCAATTCCTTAAGCCGGGTATTGAGCAAGCTGGGATTGGTGTCGGCTGCTTCCAGCAGTGCGCGAAACGTCAGCGGCTCGCCCCGCAATTCCCACAGGATACGTAGCGCCGCCCGTCGCCCCAGCAGATCGAGCGCGACCATGATGGGACGGCCCGTCGTTGACCCGCGCACCGGCGTACCAACTTTCGGTATCTTCATGCTTTACTTTTCATAGCGTTGTGACTAGGATTTGCTATTGAAAATATAGCACAAGGATTCGACATGCCCGCTCGTATCTCGCCCGCTCAGCCGCCCTTCGCGCCAGCCGTCCAGGAGACCCTGGAGAAGATCATGCCGCCTGGCGTGCCGCCGCTTAGCCTCTTCACGACGATGGCTCGCGACGAACGCCTGTTTGGCAAATTCTTCGCTGCCAGCTTGCTGGATCGTGGCCACCTGACGCTGCGGCAACGCGAGTTGATCATCGATCGGACCACCGCGCTGTGTCGATCCGAGTACGAGTGGGGTGTGCACATGGCGTTCTTTGGCGAACGCGCCGGTTTTTCGGCTGGGCAGATCGAGGCGCTGGTACACGGCACCCCTCAAGACGAATGCTGGTCGGCCGAAGACTCAGCTGTCCTGCAAATATGCGATGCACTGCATCGTGACTGCGGTGTCGACGAAGACGCATGGCAGGCGTTGCGCGCACACTTCGCTGAGGAAACGATCCTTGAGATGTTGATGCTGGCGGGCTTCTATCGAACCGTAAGCTATCTCACCAACGCACTGCGATTGCCGCTCGAATCTTATGCGATGCGCTTTCCTCTACGCGTGGCGACCCGAGAGCCGCAATGATCTGTCCGCCGAGCGGCAAGAGCACACGGCAACTCAGGCGCGCTCGCAGATTTTAAAAACAGGAGCAAGATTCCTAACAGTTTTCACAACGGAGGGAGCGCTCCGATGATCACCGTCATCACGTCGTTCAAGTTGTCAAAGCCGATCACACGTGAAGAGGCACGAAGCCTTTTCCTGAGCAAGGCCCCGAAGTATCGGGGCGTAGCCGGGCTTCTCCGTAAGTGTTATGTCCTGTCGCAAGACGGGAGCGCGGCCGGCGGAGTCTATCTCTGGAACTCCCGCGCCGAAGCTGAGGCGATGTACACCGAGAGTTGGAGAGCATCCGCGCGGGAGACGTACGGTGCAGATCCCTCGGTCACGTACTTTGAGAGCCCCGTCGTGGTTGATAACGTTACCCACGAAATTCTCTCTGATGAGTAAGCTGGATCTTTACGTTCCGATGCTCGCAACAGCAACGCAAACGCATACCTTCGTCCGAATAAAATCTTGTCCGCTGTGCTGCGGAAACCCTTCGCTGTCTCAACTAAAACCGGGAGCCTTTTAATGGCAGGTGGACACGTCAAAGCCATCATGTTCGACTTCGATCTGACGTTGGCTGACTCCTCTAACGGAATCGTGGAATGTACACGGTACGCATTACGAGCGATGGGAATCACGGAAGCCGAACGCGAACGAATCCACTCCGTTATTGGCCTAACCTTACAGGGAATGTTTCAAACGCTGACCGGAAACGGAGAGACAGAACGCGCTGATGAATTCGCACGTCTGTTTGTCGAGCGGGCCGATGAAGTCATGGTCTCATCGACCCAGATCTATCGGGAAGTACCTGATCTATTCGAACAGTTGCGGGGCCAGGGTATCAATGTGGCGATCGTGTCGAGCAAGTTCCGCTACCGCATTGAGTCGATCCTGGACGCCGCCCGCTTGCGCCCGCTGGTGGATCTGATCGTCGGTGGAGAGGACGTGCAGCGCCGCAAACCCCACCCCGACGCGCTTGTGCTGGCATTGACGCATCTGCGCGTGCCAGCCGCTTCAGCCATGTATGTCGGTGACCATCCTGTTGATGCCGAAGCGGCGCGGGCTGCTGGTGTGAGTTTTGTTGGCGTATTGACCGGCACAATGTCGGCCGAACATTGGTCCGCGAGAGGCGAGCGTTGCGTCAAGGCGCATGTCGGCGAACTGGCCCAGTTGGTACGCGGATCGGAACGCGCTGGGGTTTCAGTCGCTGATGGGCACCGCCCGTGACGCTATCCGGAAGATCTGAAGTGATGGAGGAGACGGGGAATGCGGCATATGAGTGGCCGCTCTGGAGCGGACCAAGGACTGGAGCGGGTCGAGCAGCGACCGTGGTCATTCGGCTCGGTTCGGCCAAGAAGCAGCCGTTCGATGCATTTTCTTGGTTGACCGCTTTGGCGGGATTCAGACGTTCGAAATTTGCGCTCGAACACCCTTGTTCACCCGAAAGACGCACCTACGCGGCGTTGGGTACACCGGCGGCTGGGGCGATCTTCGCGATTTCTCGCACGATACGTATGTGATGCGCATCGAGGGACGGAATCGTGCCACCGAAGGCTTGAGCACATGCCTCGGCGGCATCGAGGAAAAACAGGCTCGAGAACATCGTCATCATTCGGGAGTAAGCCCAAGCCTCCCTTCCCATGCGCACTTGCATATCTTGCGGCATCTCCTGGGAAATGAGGTAGTTGATCGTGTCCTCGCCGGTTAGATGAAATGCACCACTGAGGCGGTGGTAGCACTCGAAGTAGGCCTCCTCGCGACCCAAAGCCTGAAATCGCTGGAACAATTGCTTTGGCCAAGGGGAGCTGGATCGCTCCGCTGCCAACCCGCAGTGGGCTTCGGCGCCTTCAATGTACCTGGTTAGCGGTTCAAGCAGGCTCTGACGGATATCGATGCGATCGAGCACTTCAGGCGGAGCTCGATCTGCGATTAGCTGCTTCCAGTCGGTGAGCTTCTTGTTGTGCTCGGATACCCACGAATGAAGAAAGTTGAGCAGCATTCCTGGATTCCCTTTCGCAGCAAGGTAGGTCACGTTGATGGCGCCCTCAATGACGGTGCGACCCAGGACTTCTGAGCTAGCAGGTGACCCCGTTACACTGGCGACCAGCATTGCCTGCGCATGCTCGTACGTGCGGGAGAGCAGATTAAACAGCGTCTGCGCCCGAAAACCAACCGCTGGGGTGTCCCAGTCGATGCCCCAAACCGCCGCGTACGCCTCGCTCTGAGCGTCGTATATTGCCTCAATCAACGGTGCGGCTTCGCTGAGGTTGAGAGTCTTGTCGATCTTGAAGGCTTTGCGAAATGCGGTGATGTGATTGGTCGTCATGCTGGACATTCTGCGTGAGCCAAGACAGTACATTAGAGTGACGAGAATAACGCAGTCTAACGTCTAGCACGGACTCACTGACCACAAGCACTATTCGGTGTGTACGCAGATTGCCCAGGTCTCCTCCTGGCGGCC
>NZ_JAQQDU010000043.1:0-72001 GCF_046027825.1 Paraburkholderia sediminicola | reverse complement strand
TTCGGCGGGTGCACACTGTCCGCTAACGAGAACGTAGAAGGGCTGTTAAGGGTAATGCACCGTCGCCGCGAACGTCCGCTCGGAGAAAAGTTGAGTGGCTCTTCAGGGTCGCGTGCAGCCGATCGCAGCCGTGCAAGGTCGAAGCAGGTATGCCAATCGCATGCGGCAACTCCAGGTCACTTTGAGACACTCGCCCGCACCGCTTAAACTGTTGACAATCATTGCGCGCTGACACGCGCCGAACAAAATGAGCTCAATTGAATTGTTGAGACCTACGACCGCATTGCTGCCGGGCTACGTTTCGGCCCTTAAGGCCGGATGGTCACCTGACAACGTTCGTAAGGAAGTCGCTGCACGTGAACAGTTGCATGCTATCGAAGTGGATGCGGAGGCATTTGTAGACGGTTTGGATGATCCAACCGCATTGGGCGGCGCGATTCCTCTGCCCGATGGCTCGACGGTCGCCCGTCTGCCCAGCATGGTCCGATGGATTCGGGACGGCGATGTCAGCGGCGCAATAGGATTTCGTTGGCAGGCTGGAACTGCGGAATTGCCGCCGTATGCACTCGGACATATCAGACTGTCGGACTCAGTTCGGCCATCTCGAGACGTTCGACACAGCCAGCTGGATCATTTTAAATCGACAACCGGGTAGCAATGCGACCTCCATGGGAACTGCAACTTTCGATAGGAAAGGCCGGGCGTGATAAAAGCAATATTCTTTGATTACGATGGCGTACTGACGACTGATAAGACCGGCTCGCTCACGACGAACCGGTACCTGAGCAAAATGGCCGCCGTCGAGTACGAAACGGTTCAAAAGGCTTTTTCAAAATACAATCAAGAGTTGCTTGTCGGGAAAATCACGCATAGGGAGATTTGGGACGCCGTCTGCGGGGCCATGCATTGCGAGATCGATTTTTCTTTGCTCGAACAGGCGTTCCTGAGTACTCCGGCAAATGATGCCATGCTCGCACTTGCGCGCAGATTGAAGCCAAAATACGCTATCGGAATCATCACGGATAACAAAAAAGATAGGATCGACTGCTTGAGGAAGTCTCAAGATCTCGATGCGTTGTTCAGCCCGATAATTGTGTCTGCCGAGTTTGGCTCCGGCAAGGACAACGCGGCAGTGTTTGAGTGTGCTTTGCGTTGTCTCGACTTACGACCGGAAGAGAGTCTCTTCGTCGATAACAATCTAGACAATTTGATTGCACCCAAGGCGCTCGGCATGAGCGTCATCTTTCACGACGATGAAAATAACGATGTGGGCAAGCTGGCGGCGCAGCTCACGGAGGAATTTCTCATCCGACTGGACTAGCAGACCGATCATCCTTGACGCTTGTGCCCCACGAGCACACCCGGGGCGAGCGTACCGAAACTGATAACGCGCCAGATCCAGCTCGCAGCAGCCCGGTGTAGCGTCACGTCGAAACCAGCGGCGCGCAGGCGACGCATGTACTGGGGTAGGTGACGGATATCGCTGATCAGCACCTGGCCGGATGGCTTGAGCACTCGTGCGATCTCATCGATCGCCTTGTCACGGCCAACGGCATCGTAGACATTATGGATCGCGGTAGAAGAGACCACTGTGTCGATGGAATGATCGGGGAGGGGAAGCGCGCGCATATCCGCGGTGACGATCTCGATGAGTTGATCCACGCTTTCGCGTCGGGCGTTGATCATCAGGGCCTCTGGGCTGTTTCCACTCAAGTCGACCTGTTGCCAGATATCCGCCGCTAGTACATTTCCTTTCGGCGCACGCAGGGCGGCACCCACGGCCATGAGACCACGCCCGCAGCCGATATCCAGGCCCTTTTCTTGCCCCGTCCAGCGCAGCACATCCAGCAATTTTTCGCGCTCCCGCAGCTTGCCGTAGGCGCTGCTCCAAAGCATCCACAACGCCCCAAAGCTGAAGAAGGACGCGGGCCAGGCCATGCCATCGACGATGATCGGCATCCAGCTTGCGAAGCTCAGCGCAAACAACAACCAGCACGCCGTGGCTGCGAGGGCGAGATTGCGGACGACGTAGGGGGCGTCGAGGCCATAGGGAAACTGCTCTTTCATCACCATTCTCCAGCTTGTAACGGTCAAGTTGAAGGTCCGTTACGCGGGGTGATCCGGCACGGACGCGAGTCAGTGCGGAATAATCCCGAGCAACAAATGGAGCATCGTTGTCAGTAACTCTCTGTAACCCGCCGACCTGTACTCTTGTCAACGCTACTGCGTTTTTTACCGTTCCTGAAGGCGAGAACTGAACTCGCGTCTATCGAGCCCATTGTGCTCTGTCGACAACCTCGGAGGAGCCCCGCCTTGTATCTTTTTCGCCGCTTCGTCTACGCCCTACCCATCGTTCTGGTCATCGCGTCCATGCCTGCCGTCTCTGGAAGTGAGCAGGGCGCAAATCCCGTATTCTCCGCTACGGGACCAGACGCGCTTGAATACGGAGAGAAGTTGGGCTATCCGGTCGGCTCGCCCTTGTTACATCAACCGAACATGGTCGGGAATTACTCTCACTTCGACAGCTTGCATCCATCCCATCTCGTAGCAAAGGCCGGAACCCCCTCGACGCTTGAGCGTGCGCCGGCCGAAGTGAGCGTGACTTACAAGTACGACAATCAAGACCTGACAATAAAGGACTACCTGGCGCGCAATCCGACAACCGGTTTGTTAATCGCGCGGAACAACTCAATCGTGTTTGAACACTACCAGTACGGCCGCACCGATCAGGATCGCTTCATGTCTGACTCGATGGCAAAGACGTTCGTGTCAATGCTTGTTGGTGTCGCGATCGCAGAACACAAAATATCGTCGATCGATGATACGGTCCAGACGTATGTGCCGGAACTCCAGCATACCGTTATGGGAACCGTACCCATTCGCGCGCTGCTGCACATGGCGTCCGGTATTGCATTCGCGCAAAACTACTCTGACTCGGACGACGACGCGACATTTCACCGCTTACTTTTTTCATCCGTTGGCCCCGGCCCCATCGCGACGATCAGGCGATTCAATACGCGTATCGCAGAACCGGATAATGTGTTCAGTTACGCCAGCCTCGACACTGAAGTGTTAGGTCTTGTTCTGACCCATGCCACCGGTATGAGTCTTGCCGATTATTTGCAAAGCCGTATCTGGCAACCCATGGGAGCTGAGGCCGACGCGCGATGGATCACCGACAACACAGGCCAGGAAGTTGCCTCCTGCTGTTTCGACTCCACGTTGAGAGACTATGCCCGATTTGGGCTGCTGCTCGCGCACGACGGTGCGTTCAATGGCCGCCAGATTATCCCGCGTCAGTGGGTACTGGATGCTACAAAGCCGGCCACTCCGGGATCTTTTCTCGCGTTGGGCAAGGGGAATCATCCGGGTGGTTACGGATACCAAGTCTGGTTGTTACCCGGTCCGGGCGGTGCGTTCGCCTTGGAAGGCATCCACGGACAACGCATCTTTGTCGATCCCGAATCTGGTCTTGTCCTCGTACATACCGCGGTTCGCACGCAGGCCGTGGGAGCGCCTGGAGAAGCTGAGCTACTTGTACTTTGGCGCAGTTTGATCAAACAGTACGGGACGGCATCGTCGATGTAGCATAGATTGCCGACAATCAACGGCCGCCTACGACGCTCTCTCCTCAAAGCACCTGAGTTGCTGAGAGGTGGGTCGCCGATAGCTGTCGTCAGCGAACTTAGGGACCGTCTAACACCATAAATTTGCGCTTTTCGTCACGATAGAGGAACCAGCGGGATGAGCTATGACTTGATGGTATTCGCACCCGAGATTGCGCCCAAAGGGGATGCTGCCTTTCTTGAATGGTACCGGGTACAGACCCGTTGGGGCGAAGGGCATTCATATCATGATCCTGAGGTATCCACCCCAAACCTGCGGGCTTGGTTCACGGAAATGATTCAGAAATATCCTTCAATGAACGGACCGCTTGCGCCGCAACCGCTACCTGAAGACGACCCGCGTCTTACAGACTATAGCGTTGGTCGGGAAATCATCTACGCGACATTCGCGTGGTCTGTAGCCGAGGATGCGTATAAAACAATGTTTACGCTCGCGGCCAAGCATAACGTTGGGTTCTTCAATGTTAGCTCCGACAAAGGCGAGGTATGGCGTCCGAACGGAAAGGGTGGACTGGAGCTTGAAAGCAGAAGATAACGGGTGCTTCCTCCGGCGTGCAGCCGTAGACGAGCGGCAGACGCGAGCGGCGAGTGCCGCTTTCGAATAATTCGAGTGGTCGAGTCGGGTCGGCTACGGAAGTTCGCCGTCGGCCCGGGTTCGGCCAATTTGAGACATTCGACGTAGTTGGCTAGATCCCCGACAATCGCCAAATGGTGACCCAATGGTGATTCCGGCGATGTCTGCGTTCATATTCTGCAGGCGCGCAAGGTTCTACGTTGGCCCGAATACTGTCAACGTGCTGTTGATTTCTGCCGCGGGAACCTAGCCACGGTCACCAGCGTGCCTCTGCTACTGCCCCGAGCATCTGCATCAAGCGTGACAAGTCTTAACCTCCCATCCCGTTCTCCTCTGACGAATGATAAAGTCTGGTCGATTTAGTCTCCGCGAGAGAACTATGCCGAATGAATCAATGCGTCTGAGCCCTGCCGGCTGGGCGGATTTGCGCCGTCGCGAAGGTGCTGTGATGAACTACTACAACGATGTAGCGAATAACTGCACCTACGGGGTTGGCACGCTTGCTCATCTGGGATTTTGCACCCCGGATGAACTCCAACGCCCAATATCAGTCGCGCAGGTCAATGCGCAGCTTGCGACGAAGGTCCGACTCACCGAACAGATTGTTCGCCGCAATGTGGGAGATCACGAACTCACACAGGAGCAGTTCGACTCACTGGTGAGCTTCGCCTATAACTCAGGCGAAGGCGGGTCGCGCGACACGTTTGTTGCCGCCAACAGCGGTAACGACAGGCTGGTCGCAAGCAACATGGCACTCTGCGTGTATGTACATCCACACGACGCACAAGGTCACCGTCTGCCACCGCGCCGCGTGACTGGACTTGTCAACCGCCGACGCGAAGAAGCTGCGCCATTCGCTCAGGGGGCGCGATGAAAGTTGCTCTCCTGACTCTCGCACTCGCGTGCTCTACCGCACTGGCTGCCACCGTCGATCCTGCTGACGTCATCTCGCGGCAAAGTGGACTGCCTGCGAGCGAGGTGCAAGGCATGCTGGCGGACTGCGACGCAAACCAGATGAGCTTGAATTTTTGTGCATGGCGCGACAGGGTGGTTGCTGAGCAGAAACTGCAGGATGCCGTCGACGATAAAGCCGCGAAATCCCCGGGCTGCAAAGCACGCCTGGAGAACAAGATCGCTGCATGGAAGAAGCGACGCGATGCGAGTTGCAAGAAGTCCGCTGAGGCAGAAAACGGAGGCGGTTCGATCGTGCCGATGGAGATTGCTGCCTGCGAGGCGGCAGAGACCGACCGCATGACAAAGGTAATCGCATCGATTCACCGATGCAATTGACTGACGAACCGGCGTATAGCTGGTAGCAAGGTTTAGAAGTTGTCCAGCGCTTCAGCCTTGCTTTATAAAGTCAGGCACTCGGTTGTGGGGGTGACCCGTTTCGGTGGACGGTTACGTAGTTGAATTTTGAGCGGATAGATTACCTCCGTTTGAAGAGGGACTGCGAGTTGTCCACGGCCGGTCGGCGGGTCGCCTGTCACGACCACGGCGCCGGCCGGCGGTGGGCAACTCGCATGTGGATGAGGTCGGTTTTTGTGCTGCATACAGCTGTTCGTAAATGATCGGCGAGCGATAGCCGAGCCCGCTGTGAAGGCGAAACGGGTTGTACCACGCCTCCAGGAAGTGGAAGATCTCGCGCCGCGCCTGTTCACGCGTGGCGAAGTGCGAGCGCGCCAGCAGTTCGCATTCAAGGGTGGCGAAGAAGCTTTCGCACATGGCGTTGTCGAAGCAATCCGCTACCGTCCCCATCGACAGACGCACGCCAGCCTCGCGGCAGCGCCGGCCGAAAGTGATCGACGTGTACTGGCAACCCTGGTCGGAGTGGTGGATCACCCCGTTGGGTCGGCGTTGCGCCAACGCCATGTCCAGTGCCCGTATCATCAGTTCGGTGTACAGATGATTTGACATCGACCAGCCGACAATGCGGCGGCTGAACACATCGAGAACCACCGCGAGATACAGGAAGCCCTCGCCGGTCGGCACGTAGGTTGCATCGGCCACCCACAGCCGGTTGGGCGCGTCGGCGCTGAAGTGCCGCTGCACCAGATCGGGAGCCGGCCGCGCGTCGGGCTGGCGCCGCGTGGTGGTGATCCAGCGCCGCCGGCTCACACCGCACAGCCCCGCGATACGCATCAGGCGGGCGACCCGCTTGCGCCCCACATGAACGCCCTGGTGGACCAGTTCGACGTGAATGCGGGGCATCCCATAGGTGCCGCGCGAGCGCGTATGGATCGCCTGAATGCGCGCCAGCAGGTCCGCATCACTGCGTGCCCGCTTCGATGGCCCGCGTCCAAGCCACGCGTAAAAGCCGCTGGTGGAGACCTTCAGCAGCCGCGCCATGGCGGTAATGGGCCAGGTGGCCTGATTCGCTTTCATGAACTCGAACCCTTGTCGGGCACGGTCCCGGTCTCCCGGGCGAACCAGGCCGCCGCTTTTGACAAGATGTCCCGCTCAATCTCCAACTGGCGAACTTTGCGGCGCAGCCGTGTCAGTTCCTCGCGTTCCGTGGTGGTCAGCCCGTCGTGCCGTCTGCCTGCGTCACGATCGGCCTGCGCCACCCAGTTGTAGATGGTTTGCGCGGTCGGCTCGAACTCCTTCTCCAGGTCCTCAGGCCTGCGCCCGGCCTTGACCAGTTCGACCATCTGGACCCGGAATTCCGCCGGGTACGGGGTGCGATGCTTCGCCATGGTGGCACCTCCTGTTCAAAAGGATAGGTGTCCATTTTTGCGGGTCAACTTCATTGTCGGCTTATGTGAGCGAGACATGGGACTGGAACAGGGGCCACCGCTATTCGTCGCAGTTCGGCCAATTTCTGCCGCTCGACGTCGAACGCTAATTCGCTGACAATCTGCCCGCTAACGCAAACGTTGAAAGGACTTAACCGGTCGGTCCGAGACGGTCACCATCGGTCCCCGTGCGGCCTTTATGCAGGCAGCTGAAATCGTTTCAAAAACTACCTCCAGGAAATGCCCCCATGTTTCCCGATCCTTGGCTAGACCGGTGGCTACCATTGATCAAGGCGCGCTCCGGCGAACGGCCCGTGCTTGAGATTGGCTGTGGCTACGGCGACGACACCGCAAGCTTAGCGAAAGCCGGCCTGCGCGTGATCGGCTTTGACATGTCACGCACCTCGGTAACGTCGACCAGGATCAGAGTACCCTCTGCACGCATCGAGCGACGAGACGTTCGTGATCCGCTTCCCGAAGATGCCACGGACCTCGGCGTTGTGTTGGCGAGTCTGTCGCTTCACTACTTTGCCTGGGAAGAAACCGTGTCGATCGTGGATCGCGTGAGATTGGCGCTACGACTGGGTGGAGTGCTGGTATGCCGACTGAACTCCACCGAGGATACAAATTTTGGCGCCGATGGATGCGAGGAAATCGAACCGAACTATTTTCTGGTGAACGGACAACCGAAGCGCTTCTTTGACGAAATCGCGGTGCGTCGACTCTTTGCGGATGGTTGGAACACGATCGCGTTAGAGCGCATCACGACCGACAAATACCAAAAACCCAAAGCCGCTTGGGAAGTAATTCTCGAGCGGGTGCGGTGATCAGTTGCTGAACGGGCATCGGGTGTTCCGAGTAGCTCACTATCTCCGCAGCGAATGAAAGGTAGCTCCTTGCGTAGCTGAATACGCGGGCGTTCGCCACAGCTTTCGAATGACCGCTGTCGCGAAATGTATAGGTGCGCTCCGGGTCGTATTGGGAACGTCGAGATAGAGTCGACATGCCGGGATTAATGCCTGGACACCGACGACAGCTTCCAAAGAACGTCGTTCACGCTTCCGAGCCGCCACAGATCGTGTGGAGCGCTGGACAAACACGCCGCACATGCCATGGCCAAACCGAACAGACTGTGCCGGTCAATCGGTTGAAGCGGCGAAGCAGCGGCCGCACGAACGCGCCTTGCCCAGTCGCAGGCGCCCGGCGCTCACTGTTGCCTCACCACCGCAGTCGCACCGGCAAACCCACAAACCAT
The DNA here is from genome assembly GCF_046027825.1 of Paraburkholderia sediminicola. Taxonomy (GTDB): domain Bacteria; phylum Pseudomonadota; class Gammaproteobacteria; order Burkholderiales; family Burkholderiaceae; genus Paraburkholderia; species Paraburkholderia sediminicola_D. Next base: position 63,811 of record NZ_JAQQDU010000043.1, on the reverse strand, counting down.
CGCCAACGTACCGATCGGTCGTCAGCATGCCAAACACCTCACCGCCCCGCAGCGCAGGTGAGCCTGGGCGGGACCGCCACACACGACGCTGCTCGCGGCAGCCACAATCACGCGTTCTGCCGCTTTCTACCGCCGCCAACTCGGCAGTCACGTGGCCGCCGCAACGGCACCTCCAGAGCCACACATCGGCGCCGCGATATTGAAGCGCGACAAGGTAGCCGAAGGTGCGACCAGCGACATCGCGACTAGGCGGAAAGGGCCATTCAGGCGGCAAAGGGGGGCGGATACGCTGATTCACAAAAGGTAAATGGGATTCGGAATCTTACTCTCAAGGCATAAGTGCTGCCCGTCGCTTCGCGGGCGAGGCTCAGGAAGGCGGGGACAGGGTGGCCCCATACAATCGATGAATTGGCACCTCGTTGGAATCCGCTGGTCTGGCAGAATTCAATTGATCTTTGTCGTTATGGCCGCATTATTACAGCATGACAACCCGCCTCTTTCACTTTAGCGATGATCCGAATATAGCGATATTTCATCCGCGCCCAGTTCGTGTCGTGGTTGATCGTCCAGTAGGGCAGGAATGGTTGAATGGACCGCTCGCCTGGGCGACGGATGAGGCACACGAGTTGTTGTACCTCTTTCCCCGAGAGTGCCCACGGATCGTCGTCTGGCCTACGCAGCACACGACGGTAGAGGATCGAGCGGCATGGTTCGGCGAAGCGGCCAACCGTCGCGCGATCGCTCATATTGAGCGCGCCTGGCTGGACCGTCTCACCAGTGGCGTCATCTATCGTTACCGCGTGCCTATCGAGCAGTTCGACGATATGGATGACGTGGGAATGTGGGTTTCGAACACCCCTGTCGTCCCGTCGCAGATGGACGTCCTGGACGACTTGATAGCTGAACTGGAATCGAGGAATGTTGAGCTGCGAATCATGGACTGGACAGTCTCACGCCCCTGAAAGAAATCTGGCAAACGAACCTGCATGCCAGTGGAATCAGATTGCGGAATGCGCAGGGCTGGGGAAAACCGGGCTGGACCCACTCGAAGCCCGGAAGACCCGTTGCCATGAAGTAGCGTGTGAGTTGCGGTCATCGAGACCTTGCGCTTCATCGCAGGCTGCGCCAAAGGCAGTGCAGTGCTATTCGAATACGCGATGCCGCAGTTAATCTTGCCCCCGATAATGCCCATCGCTCTGGAGCAGTTAACGGCGCAATTCGCCGAAATTGGCGAGCCGTGGAAGAGCTTCCTCGAGCCGGCAGTGCTGACCGAGAGGCTGACTACGCTGGGCTTCGGCAGTTGCCGCCGGTTGCGGGGTTCCAGGTGAAGATTGAGATCTGAGGGTTTCTCCTTTGATTAGCCCACGTGTGCCATGGCGCGTGTCGTGCGAACCTGGGGCGGCCGGTCGCGCAGCAGCAGGGGCATCAAACGCCGGTTGGCTGTCTGCGCCGCCCAATCGCAATACGCAGGGCTGCCGAGCACCCAGCCCTTGAGCGTCGACTCCATCAGGTTATTGACCTCGCGTTCGTCGAGCGGTTGTGCGCCCAAATCGCGGTAAGCCTGGTTGCGCTCGAATGGTGTATTGCCGAGCGCCCGGTAGAGTGGATGGTCCCTGATGAAACTATCGACACGCAGCCCGATGTGGTGCGTGTAGCTCGACCACGGGTAGTTTCCCGGCTCGGCTACAAGGCGGTTGCGCACCGGCGCATGATCGATGGCCTGGCTCGCGAGCAGGAAATACCGATCGGGCTCAATCACTGTTGCCCGGTACTCGCCACGCCACACCGTTCCGCGGCGCCCATGGCGGCGGTTGAAGGTCTCGACATAGCGACGGCCGACCGCCTGCATCGCCATGGCCACGCTCGACTCGTATGAAGGCGTGACGAGGAACTGTACCGCGTCGGGCATGAGTACCCACGCGTGGACTGCCAGATCGGCGACGCGCGCTGCGTCTGCCAGGCAGGCGAGGAAGTACCGGTAGTCTCCTTCGTCCAGGAATGCGGGCCCCGTGAGCCCCTGCAAGATAACGTGCTGCGGTTGTTCTGGGACGTAGTGCCGTGCAAGCCGTGTCATGCTGAATTAACCGGAAATCCGATGTGAGAAAGCGATCCGACAGATATCGAACGCGCGACAGTGTGTCACGTGGGTATAGGACGAAATTCTATCGGTCATGTGCGTGCGTTCACATCACAAACAGGCCTTTTTTATGGCCTCTTTTCGCTGATTTGCCGATCGCAACAAGCATCTGTTTTACGCCTCCACTGAATAGTCGCGCTGCGCTATACACCTCCAGGCGCTCTGCCTGCGCGTCATCCGGCACCAATACATCAGGCGCAAGACGGTACAGCGGTCGAAGCGCCTTTGGTCGCTATTTCGCGTCCCACCTGAACCGGTCAATCCTCGCGTAATGGGGTTCGCGAATTTCATCGGTAGGTATCCGAACGATAACGATCGCCTCCAATCCGGGACCTTGGGCAGCGGCCAAGGTCGGGACGGATTCGGCTGTCGTTGTGAGGGGCAATCTGCAGACAAATTGCCGAAGCCCGGAAACCTAATGGGGAAGCGCTGCCTGCTGGGTCACCGAGCCCGTGTTCGCGATCTCGAAGAGCGTCACCCTCTGGTCCGCGTACCAGCGCTTGTAGATGGGGGGGCGAACGCAAGCTGTTGCGTGTACGACGTTTGTTTCTAAGGGTTTGTACTTATTTCTACAACATTATTTTGTTCTGCAAGTACTTAATTGCGAACAGGCCCCAGCCTAGACTGCAAACACTGAAACGCAAACGGGCGTTTGCGGACAAACGAAGTCTGGAGTTAAGCATCATGAAACTCGTTCAATCGCTCATCGTCGTCGCTGCTCTTGCAATTCCGGCTGCCTCATCTTTTGCTCAATCGAACGAAGCGGTCGCTCCGACCAATGTTCAGGCCGTACAAACTAGCGTGAATCCAGGGAGTGACGCTGCGACCGATTTTGGCGGCGTTGCTGACGGTACTTCAGCGTCGGGCAGCCATCATGAACTGCGTTCGTTCGGCACTGCTGTCTCCCACTTGGGACATAAAATTCAAGGCGCTGTTCGCCCGGATCCGAATAATGGAATGAAGCCTGTGTTTTTCGGCGGCGCGTAAATTGGCCGGATTGATTGCAGCTCTGTGTCGTAGATTGAGTGGTGCCTGAACGTCCTTGGTCTGTTGAGGGAAAACCTGCGCCCCCAACGGCGCCGTGAAGGCACTCACTCCTCGCATTTCACATCCTGCTTTCGCACCACGATAATCACCGGGTACGTCCCGTGTTCGAGTTCCACGCGCGCGACTACAGCCATCGTCTCGTTATCGACGTCGTCGTACACGCTGACTTTTTCATGCCGAAGGCTTGTGACACCGGTACAGCCAGACGCGCGCCCCTCGTCGGAGACCTTGCATTGGATCGGGTTGTCCGCAAGGTAGCGATATCGGTCTCTGTCGGGCGTTGCAAGGTATTCACGAAAGCTCTGTGCCGCTCCACCGATGCCGGTGACATACCCAATGGCGCACTCCAGTTTGGGTGTGTCGCTGCCCCCGGATGTTTGGGCTACAGCGGCCGTGCTCGCGGCAGCGATGAGCGCCGCGAGTGTCGATGCAAGAAGGTATCTCATAGCGCACATCGCCGTTGTCAGATCGAAGTGCTGGATTGTAATGGCATCTTGCGCAAGGCGTCTGAGAGCGAAGAAGGGCTGCTATTGCCAGATTCGAAGCGCTGTTCAGGGGCGGCGCAAAGACAGCGCTCCGGAACTTCAAAGGACATGGTGCTATCGCTGGCGCGAGCGTCCACGCGGCTTGATTCCGGGTTGCGAGTCCACGGCGGTGAGGAGATGCTGGCGACCCTCGTCAAGAATTTCATCCGCGAGCGCCGGATCAACGTCTGCAACCGCACGTGAAAGCAGCAGCGTACCGACCATCTGACTGAACAACGTGATCGCCTTCCCGCGGCTGCCTTCGCTGATCCCCTCCGCCTCTTCGATGACCTTGGCGAATTCCTGGAGGTTCGCCGCGAGCCCTTCCGCGTAAGCGCCATGCGCGACGTCGCCGAGCCGGCGGGCGTCGCCGACAAAACCTGACAAGGGGCAACCCGCCTCGATATTCGCGCGATGCTCAGGTGAGAGGTACCACTCGATCCGTTGCCTGACCGGGTTGGCGTCAGCCGACCTGGCGTTGTCGATGATGGAGGCATAAGTCTCCCCACCGTCTTCCATCGCCTTTTCCATCACCGCGGCGACCAGCGCGTCTTTTGATTTGAAGTGGTTGTAGAAACCGCCCTGCGTAAAGCCCGCCGCCTTCATCAGCTCGGCGAGCCCGACCGCATCGACGCCGCGTTCGCGAAACAGCTTCTCGGCGGCGGCCACGATCGCGTGCCGGTTTTCAACCGCCTGTTGCCTGGAAACACCCACTCTTCCTCCCTTCAGCCGACAACGGCCCAATCAGATCCATCGAAAAATACAATGTCGATCACCATTGACATTGGAGGGGCGGGCGCCCACACTCCGTATCAATGACAAGGTCATTCACCATTGTCTTAAGTATAGCCTTCTTTACCTGAACGTCCAGGCCGCAGAGGGCACAACGGTTATCTGACGCCTGACCGCGTCGTCATCTGAATCTTTAAAGAGGGCCTCACCATGACGAAGACAACTCCTGAACAGAACAAGGCGCTCGCGCTGGAAGCATTCGAGACGCTGTTCAATAAACGCGATTACGCGGCAGCCGAGCGCTTCTGGTCCGACCGTTACATTCAGCATAGCGCCCACATTGCGCCGGGACGCGACGGCCTGTTCAACCTGGTTCGCGCGCTGCCTGACACCGCGCGCTATGAGAACCATCTGATGGTGGCCGACGGTGATTATGTCATCGCCCATGGCCGCTTCTCCGGGATCGGCAGACCCGCTGCGTGGATTGCAGCCGACGTCATCCGCTTTGAAGACGGCAAGCTCGCTGAGCACTGGGACGTCCTTCAGGACGAAGCGACTCGCGCCGAATCCTTGAGCGGTCTGCCGATGTTCGGCGACCGGTTCCCCGCCTGACCACGCAAACCTCATTTACAGCAACTTCAACAGGAAACGATCATGAAACTCACTGGAAACACGATCTTCATCACGGGCGGCGGTTCGGGCATTGGCCGCGGGATAGCCGAGGCGCTCCACCAGCGCGGCAACAAGGTCATCATCAGCGGCCGCCGGCGCAGCCATCTCGACGAGGTGGTGGCGGCGAATCCCGGTATGGCTGCCATCGAGCTCGACATTGCCGACCCGGCCAGCATCGAGAAGGTAGCGGCGAAACTTATCGCTGACTATCCCGACCTCAACGTGCTGATCAACAACGCCGGGATCATGCAGCCTGACCAGGCGGGTGGCCACATCGACGACGCGCTGATGGTGTCCACCATCACGACCAACCTGATGGGGCCGATCCGCATGACGTCGGCACTGATCGATCATCTCAAGACCCGGAACGACGCGGTCGTCGCCTACACCAGCTCGGTCCTGGCTTTCGTGCCACTGGCTGCGACTGCCGTGTACTCGTCGACCAAGGCGGCATTGCATTCGTACGTTCTGTCGCAACGCTTCGTGCTGCGGGATACGAAGGTTCGCGTACTCGAGATCGCACCGCCCTGGGTGCGCACGGACCTGATGAACAGCCGCGAGGCCGAACAGGCGATGCCGCTTGATGCGTTCATCGACGAAACGATCGCTGTTCTCGGAACCAACGCAGATGAGATTCTGGTTGAAGGCGCGAAGCTGTTCCGCGGCAACCCGGGGCCCGGTGAACACGACCTGGTCAACGGCTTCAATGCACAGATGGCGGAAGTGTTTGGCGGGTGATTCACTGCCTGCCGGATACGTGATACAGGCGACCTCTGAGCAGAACAGGTCGCTCGTGATGGAAGCGTTCGACATCCTTGCCGCACGAGCGGGGACTATGTTGATGCCGGGCGCTTCTCGTATTTAGCCCGGATGGTCGGCTGTGGCGGCACGACCATTCCGGGCATTTGTTCTGGATTACTTTCTATACTCCGCGAATGGCCGCCTCGGTGTGAATCCTCCGATTGGGCGATAGCCGAGTAGTCCGCGGAAATCGCCATTGCGGGCACTGTCGACACATTTTCGAATCGACGTCAACGAAGTAGCGCGTTGAAAAGACAACATCGTCTGAACCAAAACTTTCCGCGCCTTACCGATGACCGAGATGGGCGGGGAATCGCCCCCTTACCAGGCATTTGGAAGTATTGCCATCACTTACTCTGATTGCTCAACTCGTAAGGAGATCAAGCATCATGAGCATACAAAGTGTAAGTGGTTCGCAAACGAGCACGAACCTGCTTTCTGTCGGCACGACTCGTCGCTCGGCTGGCGGCGGCTGCGAAGCGGCGTCGTCCTCGTCGTCCTCTTCAACCAGTTCGACGGACTCAAACCCGCTGTTGTCGGCACTCGAGGCGGCGTTGTCGGCGCTGGGGATCAGCAGCACGTCGTCGACCACCGCTACCTCGGGTACGTCGAGCACGACGGCTTCTTCGAGCTCGTCCAGCACGGCAGCTTCTTCCACCGCCTCCACGAGCGATGCGACGTCAACCAGTTCGGTTTCCGGCGCGCTGCAGGCTTTTCTCGGGGCGCTGTTTCAGACACTCGGGTCGCTTCAGCAACCGGGCAGTAGTGACGGCTTCACGTCTAACAGCACGAGCAGCTCGACGAACTCGATAGCGACTTCTTCCTATGGGGATATTGGCGGGGCGCTGAATGCGCTCGCACAGCAACTCGGGTCTGGCAGCACGACGAGTTCGAGTGCTGCGTCCACGACCTCGGATGCAAGTAGCGATTCTTCTTCGTCTTCTTCGCAGACGTCGACGCTGCAGACGGATTTTCAGGCGCTGTTGAGCTCACTCGGCGATAGCAACTCGGGCACGTCGTTGCAGTCGTTTGTGCAGACGCTCGCGAATAACCTCAAAGGAAACTCGCATATGCCGACGGTTGGGAGCTTAGTGTCGACCACGGCTTAAGGTAACGAAAGTACAGGCCGTTTTCCGTCCTTCCTGATGACGCCATCAGGAAGGACGGCGGCCAAACGCGTCTGGACGCGATGCCACACGGTGATCGTTGTCGCGTATCCGTGGCCATAGCGATTCAGCGCGTGCAGGTCGCTCATCGTAGTCGATACGTCTACAAAATCATCCCGCCAGCCATCGTTGCTCAAGCCATCCGTTCTTGTCCTGCCACCAACAACCGAAAGCACGTTTCACATTGTGGAATTCGGTTCAAATTTCCGCAGCTTCACCTTCCCGCGCCTTGAAAACATGTTTCACATCGCAATAATCATTTTGTATCTCATTGAAAAATAAGAGAAAAGTATGTCATATGTCTTATATAAGACTGTGATGCAGCGCGTCAAAACGGTCCTACAATTTAGTCATGCAGTTCGCTTCGAAACACGTGGCGGCACACGCAACTATTTCTCAAATGCGCTTTGCTCTTAGGAGATACACATGACCCAATATCAAGACGACATCAAGGCAGTTGCTGGTTTGAAGGAGAAACAAGGCAGCGCGTGGCATGCCATCAATCCCGAGTCTGCCGCACGCATGCGTGCCCAGAACAAGTTCAAAACGGGCTTGGACATCGCCAGGTATACGGCCGGGATCATGCGCGCCGACATGGCCGCCTACGATGCCGACTCGTCCAAGTACACCCAGTCGCTGGGCTGCTGGCACGGCTTCATCGGTCAGCAGAAGATGATCTCGATCAAGAAGCACTTCAACAACACCGACCGCCGCTACCTTTACCTCTCCGGCTGGATGGTGGCCGCGCTGCGCTCCGAGTTCGGTCCGCTGCCGGACCAGTCGATGCACGAAAAAACCTCGGTCAGCGCGCTGATCCGCGAGCTGTACACCTTCCTGCGCCAGGCCGACGCCCGTGAACTGGGCGGCCTGTTCCGTCAATTGGACGCGGCCGAAGGCCCTGCCAAGGCCGCCATCCAGGAAAAAATCGACAACCACGTCACGCACGTCGTGCCTATCATCGCCGACATCGACGCGGGTTTCGGCAACGCCGAAGCCACCTACCTGCTGGCCAAGCAATTTATCGAAGCGGGCGCGTGCTGCATTCAGATCGAAAACCAGGTGTCGGACGAGAAGCAGTGCGGCCACCAGGATGGCAAAGTCACCGTGCCGCACGAGGACTTCCTGGCCAAGATCCGCGCGATCCGCTACGCCTTCCTGGAACTGGGCGTGGACGACGGCATCATCGTGGCGCGTACCGACTCGCTGGGCGCAGGCCTCACCAAGCAGATCGCCGTGACCAACACGCCGGGCGACCTGGGCGACCAATACAATTTCTTCCTCGATTGCGACGAAATATCGGCCGACGCACTGGGCAATGGTGACGTCGTCATCAAGCGCGAGGGCAAGCTGCTGCGTCCCAAGCGCCTGCCTAGCAACCTGTTCCAGTTCCGCGCCGGCACGGGCGAAGCGCGCTGCGTGCTGGATTGCGTCACCGCGCTGCAAAACGGCGCTGACCTGCTGTGGATCGAAACCGAAAAACCGCATATCGCCCAGATCGGCGGCATGGTCAGCGAGATTCGCAAAGTCATCCCGAACGCCAAGCTGGTGTACAACAACAGCCCGTCGTTCAACTGGACTTTGAACTTCCGCCAGCAGGTGTATGACGCGATGAAGGCCGCAGGCAAGGATGTGTCCGCCTACGACCGCGCCCAGTTGATGAGCGTGGAATACGATCAGACCGAATTGGCGACCGTCGCCGACGAAAAGATCCGCACCTTCCAGGCCGACTCGGCGCGCGAAGCAGGTATCTTCCACCACCTGATTACGCTGCCGACCTACCACACGGCCGCACTGTCGACCGACAACCTGGCCCGCGAATACTTCGGCGACCAGGGCATGCTGGGTTATGTGGCTGGCGTGCAGCGTAAGGAAATCCGTCAGGGCATCGCCTGCGTCAAGCACCAGAACATGTCCGGCTCGGACATCGGCGACGACCACAAGGATTATTTCAGCGGCGAAGCGGCCCTGAAAGCGGCGGGTAAAGACAACACCATGAACCAGTTCTGATACCCGTCATACCCCAAGCAAAACGCCAACCCACAGGTTGGCGTTTTTTTATCCGGCGAGATCCTACCCACGCCGGTTTCTTCCGCCTCTCAAACCTCTTAACCCTCTCAACCCTCGCAGGCCGCTGACGCTCCTCACATCTCTGATGTCTCCCACGCTCCGGACGTCGGGCACATCACGTCTTTCGAGTGCGCCTCGCAGCACCCGCATGCCTCGTGGATCTCGCGCACCGCGTTTGCCACGAAGAAGGCCCGATCGAGCAATGGCTACAGCGACCCAGCAAGCCACACAGATCAACACGACAACATCCGTCGAAAAACTCATTCTTTCGCAATTCTTTCATTTTTTGCCGGTGCCTACGTGATCGACAAGGTTACCGTCAAAACATCGCCCTTCGCGCAAGAGAATAAAATCTGGACCTGGTCGAGTTCAGCCTTTGAGCAGTTTCGCCGTGATACCGCCAATCAGCGTATTGAAAGCAGACAACTTGCCTCTCAAAACTCTATGAAAACGTTCATATCCGCCGTTCTGTTGTGCCTGGCTACGACAATCGCGCACGCCGCGGGAATAAAGTTCGTTCAAATTCCGCCTGATGCCAACGGCCCGGCGTTAAGAGCGATGGTGTGGACGCCGTGCGCAGAGCCCTCCCAGGAAGTACCGATCGGGCCATATGTCCTGAAGGGGCGGCGCGACTGTCCGACCGTGGGCGATAAGCTTCCCCTGGTTGTCATTTCACACGGCCATGGCGGATCATTCCTTGGCCACCATGATCTTGCCGAGACGCTTGCCGACGCGGGCTTTGTCGTAGCCGCAATCAATCATCCAGGCGATACATTCTCCGATTCGAGTCGCGCGGGCGAGATGTCTGAGTTCGTCGAGCGACCGACCGACATAAAACGTCTTATCGATTACATGTTGAGCGCCGCGCCCGACGCAGCCAGAATCGACCCGGAACGGATAGGTTTTTTTGGCTTTTCGCGTGGCGGCTACACGGGGCTGGTGCTGGCCGGCGGCAACCCGGATTTCCTGCACGCCGATGTTCCCTGCCCGGAACCCGCCCCGATTTGCGGCCAGATCCGACGCGGAGAGGTACCCACCGATCCTCTGACGCATGACGCGCGGATCAAAGCCTTTGTCATCGCGGACCCGCTCAATGTATTCCCAACCGCGGAGAGCCTGAACAATGTGAAAGCGCCAATTCAGCTTTGGGCGTCTCAGTTCGGCGGCGATGGCGTGCTGCCGCACAACGCTCCCGCACTCGCCAACGCCCTTCCTCACAGACCTGACTATCACCTTGTTTCCAACTCAGCGCATTTCGCCTTTCTTGCACCATGCTCCGAGGCGATGAAGAACGATGAGCCGGAACTCTGCGTAGATGCGAACGGCTTCGACCGCATAGCCTTTCACAAGCAGCTTGACGACATGGCGCTGACGTTTTTTCAAGCGAATCTTCGGTAGATTCCAACCTGATCCGCCAGACCGCACGTGTTAGATAGGTCGGCGCGGCGAGCGGCCATTGCACCTTGAAAGCTGCTGATCGTGCCGTGAAGCAGAACATAGTGAGCGGTCGATTCAGAGGCCCCGAAACAGTTGCGCGCACATGAAATCGACGAACACCCTAAGCTTCGGCGACAACTGCCGACTCGATGGCCATAGGATCGAGAACTGTCCTGGCGCAATCCGAAGCTCGTCGAGCAGCGTCGTGAGCTGGCCTGTCGCGAGCGCGTCGCGTACCAGAAAGTCCGGCATATACCCAATGCCGAAGTCCGCGATGACAGCTGCGCGCAGCGCCTCCATATTGTTGCAGGTCATCCCGGTGCGCAGGTTTGCAGGCTCACTGCCATCCGCCAACAGTTCCCACGGCTGGAGCTTGCCCGTTGTGGGAAAACGGTAGCGCACGCACGCATGCTCTTCCAGGTCGCGCAGCGTGCGCGGCGCGTCAGCCTGCGCGAGATAGCCAGGTGAAGCGCACAGCAAGAAGCGGAATGCGCCGAGACGGCGTGACATCAGGCTCGAATCGGTCAGTGCGCCGCTGCGAATGACGGCGTCGAAACCGCCTTCAACGACGTCCACGAGCCGGTCGTTGAAATCCAGATCCAGTTCGACATCCGGATAGCGCCGCGTGAATTCCGGCAGCACGGGCAACAGGAATCGATAGCCGATCGCGGGCAGGCTGACGCGCAGCTTGCCGCGTGGCGTTTGTGCCGCCTCTGACAGCACGGCCTGGGCATCGCGTAAGTCTTCCAGTATCCGGTGACAGCGATCGTAGAAGTGACGCCCCTCATCAGTGAGCGTGACCTTTCGTGTGGTGCGGTGAAAGAGCCGCACGCCGAGCGATTGCTCCAGCTTGGCAATCGTCTTGCCGACCGCCGACGCCGAGACGCCAAGCTTCTGGCCGGCGGCGACGAAGCTAAGCGCTTCCGCCGTGCGCACAAAGGCGACGATTCCGTTGAGGTTTTCCATCCCGCTACGACACCCATCAAGACGACTGAATTCAGGAATTTAACTCCTTTATCAGCGGAATTCCACGGGGTTTTTCTCCGATTGAATCCGGATTATCGTTGATCGCTCTGCCGGGTAGTGCGCGTCCAGGAGGCGTAACGCGGACCGGCTTCCTTTGGGGAGCGTCGATGAGCCACACTTTTTCTTCCGTTTCATTGGGGCGGCCGGTCGCCATTCTCACGGCCGTTTGTCTTGCTGCGCTCGCGTTGCCGCTCAGTTTTTCGGCGGGCGCGCTGGCAACACCCGCGATCGGCCGGGAACTCGCGGGTGGCCCGGTCGAGATGAACTGGATCACGAACGCGTTCATGTTGACCTTTGGTAGCTTGCTGATGGCGGCGGGGGCGCTCGCGGACCGGTTTGGACGCAAGCGCCTGTTTGCGATCGGCGTAAGCGGATTCGCGCTGGTCTCGCTGTTGCTCGGCTTCGCGCCGTCGATCCTGGTTGTCGACCTGCTGCGTGCGATGCAGGGCGTTGCTGCGGCGGCTGCGCTGGCGGGTGGGACGGCGGCCCTCGCACAGGAGTTCGATGGCCGCGCGCGTACCCGGGCATTCAGTCTGCTCGGCACGACCTTCGGGCTTGGGCTTGCATTCGGGCCCGTGCTGGCGGGTTTCATGATCGAGCGCTTCGGTTGGCGAGCGATCTTCGCGACGGGTGCCGTAGTGGGCGCCCTGTCGCTGTTGTTTGGCGTGCCACAGATGCGAGAATCGCGCGACCCGAACGCGCAGCGCATCGACTGGGCGGGAATCGCAACGTTTACCGGCGCGTTGTCGTGCTTCACGTTCGGCGTGATCCAGTCCTCGGAGAGCGGCTGGTCGAACCCGCTCGTCGTCGGATTCCTGTTGGGCGCGGCACTGCTGGCCGCCGCGTTCTGGGTCATCGAAACACGCGTCGCGCGGCCCATGCTTGATCTGTCATTGTTCCGCTATCCGCGTTTTGTCGGCGTGCAAGTACTGCCGATCGCGACCTGCTACTGCTATATCGTGCTGCTCGTCGTGCTGCCGCTGCGTTTCGTCGGGGTCGACGGCGACAGCGAGATCGACGCGGGCTGGCTGATGCTCGTGCTGTCCGCACCGATGCTCGTCGTGCCGCTCGCCGCCGCGATGCTAACGCGCTGGATGTCCGCCGGGGTCATCTCGGGCATCGGCCTGTTGATCGCCACGGCCGGACTGTACTGGCTGACCATTGTGTTGGGCGGCGGCGCGAGCCATGCTGTCATCGCGCCGTTGCTCACCATCGGTGTTGGGGCAGGGATGCCTTGGGGATTGATGGACGGACTGTCGGTGAGCGTCGTGCCGAAGGAGCGTGCCGGGATGGCGACAGGTATCTTCAGCACCACGCGTGTGGCAGGCGAATGCATTGCACTCGCAACGGTCAGCGCAATTCTGGCCGCACTGACGCAGGCGCGCGTGCAGTCGACCCTGGGACACCAGGCCCTATCCGCCGACGTGGCCGAAGCCGCAGCGCGACTTGCTGCAGGCGATCTCAATCGAGCCTCGACACTTCTTCCGGACGTGCCTCGCGCAGCGTTGCTGCATATCTATGCCGACGCATTCGGTCTTTTGCTCGGTGGGCTGACTGTGGTCACGCTGCTGTGCGCGATTGCGGCGTTCGTGATCCTTGGCCGCACGCGTGCTGACGAGGATTCGTCGGTGGATCGCGAAAGGCGTTCACGCGTGATGACGAGTGATCGCGAACACGCCTGACTTGTCGTCAGTTAAAAAAAGGCCGCAGACGGTGCTGCGGCGAACAAACACACACGCCGAACGTTGGGGACGCTGACGTGTGTGTTCATGCTATCCAAGCTCGCTGCGGGTGCAAATCGGGTATTTCGTATGAAGTGTTCGGCCGCCTTGCCGAGGCTTGCAGGACGTGCCTGTTGCCATACCTGTGCCGAATGGACGTCGCGAAAACGCCACAGGATCGCGCATCGCGAACTTCTACCGGGCTGTCATACCGTGGTCGCGGGTGTGCCGGGGTTCAGCTTGTCCAGCGTGATCGGCAGGCTTCGGACCCGCATGCGATATTGAGGGACGCGTACGGCCGCATCGAGATGACCTGCTAGTGCGGCAGGGTTCCAACTGAACCCGGATCGGCGAGCCATTGTGAGATGGTGGACAGCACCTGCGTCTCGATGCCTAAAAAGCCATGCGGCGACTTCGCCCCGCATTCATCGGCGCGAACCCTGCCGCGCTCGCTGCTTGATACCGCCAGGAACTGAAACCGGTTGTCCTCAGCGAGCGTACGGGCCGCGCTAAACGGTGAAACCCGACATCCGTCATTTTCGTTCGACACCACCAGGACCGGTGTAGCGCCCACGTCCCAATGCATGCCAGAAAGTCCAGACTCGCCACGCGTGCCGATCGTGACGGGCGAGGTCAGGACATACGCGTCGGCCAGCCGTGGTTCCCGGTGGAGCACATTGCCAACCGAAATCGTGCCCCGACTGGTACCCACCAGAGCGATCTTTGCGGCAGGAAAGCTTTGCCGGAGAGCAGCGACAACGACGTGTATGTCCTGAGCGTGCGCTTCGCTTAGACGGAACGCGTCATTCATGCCGGATGATTGATCCGATGGCGCATCGACGATAGCAGACGCATCGCCCGCGGAAGTCCAGTATCCAGCGGTCCGAACGAGGAAGTTTCCCTTCATTGTCGTCGGACCGGCCTCGTCAAGAGCGACCACACCGTCATCTCCGGCAAACAATACGATGACCCATGGCGGAGCATTGGCTGGCTGCTCGATGAAGATAGCCTGGGTCTGTGGCCCCCGGACTGGTACCTTCGTCAGTTCACCTGAATACGCCGGTAAAGCGGTGATGACCGTGCATGCGAACGCGCACACTGAGACCGCGAATCCAAGCAACGGTTTCCAGGGCCTGTCGTTGAAACAGGTCAGTGGCCTTGCACGTGTGGCGTTCGTATTGCGCATTCTGAAGACCGCATGATTATTCCATTCACAGCATACGTGAGTTGGATATGGGGGGGCAGCAGCAATAACCTGCAATGAAGCACAGGTTTGGCCATCTGGTCTCGTTTTTTTGTCGGGCAATAATAACTTCGCTGGATGGTCTCGTGAATGACAACGGCGAACTTGCGACGGCGCCCATCGTGCGTGGGAATAGGCGCATGGCTTGCGCCAGCACGCATCTCGATCAGGGTTAACCCATTCGAATCGATGCGGCAAAGCGCATACAGTTTTCTTACATACCCACTGGCTTCAGACGCGGAGGCATCTCCACCCAGGAGTGCCCAGCGGTGTTTCCTCAGTTCCACGAACTCAAAGGAGATGACAGATGGAAATCCGCGATCCTTCCCCCGGCCTTTACAACGAAGATCTCGCGCCTGCAAGGCAGCGCAACTGGGGCGCCTTCAGCATCTTCAATGTCTGGACCTCGGACGTGCACAGCCTCTGGGGCTACTACCTCGCCGCCAGCCTGTTCCTGCTGTGCGGCAGCTTTATCAACTTCGTGCTGGCGATCGGGCTCAGCTCGCTGGTGATCTTCGCGCTCATGAACCTGATCGGCTACGCCGGCGAGAAGACCGGCGTGCCTTATCCGGTGCTGGCACGCGCCTCCTTTGGCGTGTGGGGCGCCAACCTGGCAGCCATGGTTCGCGCCGTGGTGGCCTGCTTCTGGTACGGCGCGCAGACGGCGGCCGCCTCGGGTGCGATGGTCGCGCTGCTGGTCCGCAACGACAGCCTGATGGCATTCCACAAGGACACGCAAGTGCTCGGCCACTCGGGGCTGGAGGTGATCTGCTACGTGGTCATCTGGGCGCTGCAGTTGCTCATCATCCAGAAGGGCATGGAGACAGTGCGCAAATTCCAGGACTGGGCCGGTCCCGCAGTGTGGGTCGCGATGCTGATCCTGGCGATCGGCCTGTGCGTCAAGGCAGGCGGCTTCTCGTTTTCCCATGGCATTCCGATGGACGTGCTGCTCCAGAAGACGGGCGACGCCGGCGTGAGCGGCGAGCCAGGCTCGTTCTGGGCGCTGATGGCCGTGGGCGCGACCTGGATCACCTATTTCGCGGCGCTATACCTGAACTTTTGCGACTTCTCTCGCTATGCGAAAAACCGCGACGCAGTGAAGAAGGGCAATCTGTGGGGCCTGCCGGTCAACCTGATCGCGTTCTCGCTGGTCGCTGGCGTCACCACCATCGCCGCCTTCAAGGTGTATGGCGAAGTGCTGCTCCACCCCGAACAGATCTCGGCCAAGTTCGACAGCTGGGTGCTGGCGCTCATCGCGGCGCTGACCTTCGCAATCGCCACGCTGGGTATTAACGTGGTGGCCAACTTTGTCTCGGCCGCGTTCGACATCTCCAACACGTTCCCCAAGCAGATCAGCTTCAAGAAGGGGGGCTACATCGCCGCGGCCATCGCGCTGGTGCTCTATCCGTTCGCACCGTGGGAGGGCAACGCCGCGCACTTCGTCAACGGCATCGGCGCCACGATGGGCCCGCTGCTGGGGATCATTCTGGTGGACTACTACCTGGTGGCCAAGGGCAACATCAACATCGCGGCGCTCTATCAGGAGCACGGTGAGTACCGCTACGAAGGCGGCTGGAATGTCAACGCGCTGGTCTCCGCGGCGGTCGGCAGCGTGTTCTCGACCTTCCTGCCAAACTTCACCAACCTGCTGCCGGTCTGGTGGAATACCTATGGGTGGTTCTTTGGCGTGGTGATCGGCGGTGGCATGTACCTGATCATGGCGACGCTGCGGCCGCGTACCGCGATCGCACCGACCGGCGCTTGAGGGTTTTCCAGTGGAGCGGGCAGGGGGACGCCCGAGTGCTAGTGCGCGAATCAGGCAGGGCAACAATGCTGATGGTTAACCGTCGTCGGTCATGCTAGGATTTCTCGCAAACAACTCCGGAGACTGCTATGCCGTTCATCTGCGAAAATGTTGAATGTCGCGCCGTGCTGGCCCGCGGGCAGGTCAGATCCATCCAAGAGAACGAAGGGTGGTGCTTCTACTGCCCGGACTGCAAAACGAGGAACGCGTTGAACGATGTCGGCGCGCCGGGCGGTCCTGTCGAGTTGATTCAGCCGGAGAGATCGGGTCTCCCGCATAAAGTGGTTGCAACGGCCCGACCCTTGGAGGACGGCAGGTACGCGGCGCAATTACGCGTACAAAGGGCGCTCGGTATGAAGGGGACTTACGCGGTCGAAGAACATTGGGAACAACTGGGTGTATTCCCCGACCCGCGCGAGGCCGTCGCGCATGCAAAGTCTATTGCGGCAGACTTGCTGGACCGCAAGGCATAGCCCCGAGGGGAGCACTGGATTCAGCCGGGCGTACCGGCTGCGGATGTCTACGGCCAGCCCATGGCCGTGGACATCACTCACGAAGCTTCGGCGGGCGCGAGCTTGATAAATAGTTTGGCTGCTTCATTGCCATGGGACAAAGCACGTAGTGCGAGGGTGAGCGCTAGCTGCGCGTCGTGGGCGACGGCGCTGCGGTCCTGATCGAAGAGCTTGACGGCGTGGCGCATATGCTGCGCCGCCTGATCGTGAAGCTCCGCTGCCGTGGCGTGAAGTTTTGCCGCGTCTGCGCTGTTTGCACCCGAGCCGGTCGACGCAGGCGGCGTACCGGCGCTGTGTGCGCCCGCAACGTGTGCCTGATCGATCGCGTGCAAGGTGTGGCCGTGGGCCATCATCGCCTCGTGTGCAGTGTGGGCATAGTCTTTACCCGCCTCGAAATGCCGCGATGCAGCGCGGTGGTATCGCGCGGCCTGTTCGTGATGTGACGCCGCCGCTTCAAGATGTTCTTTTTTGCTGTGCTTCGTGCTCATACCGGCTCCTGTAAGACTGTGGGACCGACTCCGATGACGACCGATTCGAAGAAGCAGTGGCGGGTCGGAAGCCACAGGCCCCAAATTTACACGCACTTGCGCTATCGATGACGTTTTCGAGTGGCCGTCGATGCTGACAGGGTGTTGTCCGGCGCGATCCCCATCTGCTTAATGGCGGCCTCGGCAACCGTACAGTACCGGCTGACCCAAAGAAACCAGGAGACTCCCGTGGCTTTGCCCTTTCCCACCGACGATCCCTTTCTCACCGGCTACTACGCGCCGCTTCACATGGAGTGCGACGCACCAAATCTGCCGATAACCGGCGAGGTGCCCAAGGCACTGCGCGGCACCCTATACCGTAACGGTCCGAATCCGCAGTTCGCGCCGCGCGGCCCGTACCATTGGTTCTCGGGCGACGGCATGCTGCACGCATTTCACATTGACGAGGGGCGCGTCGCTTACCGCAACCGTTGGGTTCGCACACCCAAATGGATCATGGAAAATGCCGATGGGGAAGGCATGTCCGGGTCGCTGACCCATCGGCACCTGACAGACCCGGCTTTGCTCGAACTCAACTCCACAACGGCCAATACCAATGTCATCTGGCATGGCAACCGTCTGCTGGCACTCGAGGAAGCGCACGCACCGTTTGAAGTGGATCCGTTCTCGCTGGAGCCCCGCGGATACCACCATTTCGAGGGCAAGCTACCGGGCAAGATGACGGCGCATCCTAAATGCGATCCCCTTACCGGCGAGTTGGTCTTTTTCGCTTATGCAGCGCGCGGCCCTTTTACCTGCGATCTGATGCTTCACGTAGCCGATCGCGAGGGGCGCTTGCAGCGTAGTCTGCATCTCGCGGCGCCGTTCCCAAGCATGGTCCACGACTTCGTCGTTACCCGCACACATATTATCTTTCCGATCTTCCCGCTCACCGGTTCAATGGAGCGGGCGCAGAGCGGTCTTCCGCCTTACGCCTGGGAGCCGGACAAAGGGACGCATATCGGCATCTTGCCGCGAAACGGGACAGCGGCGGACGTGCGCTGGTTCGTCGGCGATCCCTGTTATGTCTTCCACGCGATGAATGCATTCGACGACGGCGAGCATATCGTCTGCGACGTGATGAAATACGATGTCGCGCCCTTATTTCCGCGACCCGATGGCACGCCAGTGAGCGACGAGTCACCGCAGGCGCGACTCGTGCGGTGGACCTTCGATCTGACCGGCAATACGACGAGCTTCTCGGAGCGACTGATGGACGCCCGCTCAGGCGAGTTTCCCCGGCTCGACGAACGGTTTGCCATGTCGCGATACAGGCACGGCTATTTCAATTCCGCCCCGGTGACCGAGGGCATCAAGGGTGACGACGCGCGTGGAGGGTTGGCTCACATCGACCTGAGCACCGGCCGTACCGCCGAATGGCTCCCCTCCATAGGCGATTACTGTAGTGAACCGATCTTTGTCGAGCGCCATGCGGATGCACCGGAAGGAGACGGCTGGCTACTCAGCGTTGTCTGGCGTGGCAATGAGAACCGCAGCGATCTAGCGGTATTTGATGCAGCCGACATCGCGGCGGGTCCGATTGCATTGGCACATCTGTCGCATCGCGTGCCTGCCGGTTTTCATGGCAACTGGCGGAACGCTTTGAGTTGAGCGCCGTTCGTCGATGACCGATATGCATGAATTGCTCAAGCTACGTCGACGGGTTGAGCAATCATGCATCGCGCGTCTGCGCAGGTCATACCCATAGCCGATACATCCAGAACGATTCGTCTTCGATAAAACGGTGTGCGAAATCGCTCGGCGAGAAGCCGGTGATGCGCTTCACCGCGCGGCTAAAGTGAGCCTGATCGGCAAAGCCTTCGTCCTGGGCAAGCGCCGCCCAATCGAAAGCTTGTCCTGCGTCGAATTGCTCCCGCGCGGCGAAGAATGCACCTTCTGTTTTCACGAGTGATTGCCACTCACGCAATGATCGCCCGCTGTACGATTTGATACGCCGCTCTACCTGACGCGGACTATGCGTTCGTCGCCATTCGCCGGCCTGCCAGGCCAGCCGCCCGACCCAACGACGGCCGGCCTGGCGCAGCGAGGACATGGCAGAGCCGCGCCCTCGAGTTGCCAGCCAGCGCGGTGCGAGATACTGCTCCAGCGCTGCCAGTGTCGCCGCATCATTATCGGCATTGAGCAACGCCTCATGCAGCGGTCGCCAGGTGTCGCCGAACAGTTCCGGGGCAGAAAGAAAACGATCGTGAACGGTGGATAAATCGACGCCGAGTAATGCCTGGGCGACATCGGGGGTGAAACACACCATGCCCCCACGGCCGCTAGTCGGCGCCCAGCTTGCAGTCGGCCTGGACTGACTGCCCGACAGCGTGAGCGCCGTACCAAACGGCCGCCATATCGGGCCGTCGGTGGCATGTTCCACGAGCCCTGCGTCGAGCCCCTGGTACCAGGAAAGACATACGAGCGGCGACGCTGGGAAATGGGTTATACGCTGCGCGTCACTCAACGCGAAGCCACGCGTATCCCGGCAGATGATTGCCACGACCGCGTCTTGCAAAGCAGACCGTGGGAGATACAGCCGTGAATGAGGACTTTGGCCGTCGTTCAATGCTCGCGGAGCACGTTCAGACCGGGCGGGGCACAGTGGCAGCGTTGCTGTCAGATTAGCGGACATGGCTGAGCAGTATAGGTAAGCGTCGGGTGCCTGTCGATGTCGTTTGCGTTCAAGACAACCCTTTCAGCCGTGCTGACAATGTGGCACATGACGACCCGACCTTCATCCCACTGCCCATTCCATGCCGGCACACAGGCGCCCGTACCGCCGCGCCATCCACCCGGTGTATGGCCGCCCGGGCCACGTGCCGCCCTGACCGGCTGGGGGTTTCTGAGCCGGATGTCGCGCGACTTGCTCGGTACGCTTGCCGAATGGCAACAGGCGTTTGGCGACGTGGTGCATCTGCGTTTCTGGCCGGAGCATGCGGTCGTGGTCGCCGATCCGCAACTCGTGCGCGAGTTACTGGTGACGCACCACGATTCGCTCCGCCGCTGGGAGCGGGCTACGCAAGTATTTGCTCAGGTGCACGGACACAGCGTGTTGACCGCCGAGGGCGGCGCGTGGCGCGACAAGCGGCATGCGCTGCAGCCAAGCTTCACCCCGAAAGCAGTGCAGACTTTTGTTTCGACGATCGCTGCCGAGACTGATAAGGCACTCGCGCAGTGGCCGACTCACGATCCCGACTGGCCGGTCGAAAGCAAGCTGACATCACTCACTATGGACGTCATTGTGCGAATGATGTTTTCGGATGAAATCGGCGAGGACGCACGAGATGCCGAGAAGGCCGTACGCACGATCAGTGAGGCAGCCGACGCCGAATTCTACTGGCCTGCAAGCTGGCCCGACTGGGTGCCATGGAAGCGCAGCAAGAGACGATGCCTGACGGTGTTGAAGGGCTTGATCGATCGCCGTCTTCAGGCCCGCTTGAGCATGCCGGACGATACCTGGCCCGACGACCTGCTGTCCCGTCTTCTGCGATTGCATCGGGACGATGAAGCGACGTGGTCGTTGCAGGCGGTGCGGGACGAGTGCATGACGACGTTCCTGGCCGGGCACGAGACCACTGCTGGGACGCTGATCTGGTGGGCGTGGTGCATGGCTTCGAACCCGGCGGCCCAGGCTGGCGCGCGCGACGAAGTCGAGAGGACGCTGCGCGGCTGCGCGCCGACGACGGAGACCCTGCCAGCGCTGCGCTACCTGACGCAAACCATCGAGGAAACGCTGCGCCTTTACCCCGCTGCACCCGTGCTGATCAGTCGTCGCGCGTCGGGCCCGATCGCCTTGGGTGATTGGCATTTCCCCGCCGGCACGCTGTTCATGCTACCGGTTCAGTTGATGCATCACGACCCACGATGGTTTCCTGAGCCCGCTGCCTTTCAACCCGAGCGTTTTGCCACCGATGCACCGCGAATTCCGCGCGGCGCCTACCTGCCATTCGGCACAGGTCCACGCGTTTGCCTCGGACAACACCTTGCTATGGCTGAAATGACGGTTATCGCTGCAATGATGTTGCAACGCTTTGCGCTGTCAGTCCCGGATGGAATGGCGCATCCCAACCCCGTGATGAACGTCACCCTGCGGGCAGATCAGCCCGTGCGTCTGGCACTCACGTCGACCGTCTCCGAGGTAACCTGATCCAAGGCAGTCGACCAACGCACGCCTATTGGCATCAATCTTGTCCGGCCATGAAGGGCCATTGGCCGCGATGCCTTCGGAGGATCACTCCCGAGCCTTCCGAAGGCGTTCAAGAAATGGCTTAGATGACCACGACAAACTTACCCGCGGCCTCATTACGCTCCATCAATTCATGAGCAATCGGTACCTCGGCGAGGCTGAATATGCGTGAGGGTCGACTTTGATAACAACCGCTTGTGGCCAGCTCGACGATGTTCTGCATTGGCACATCCGATAGCGGAAAGTCTGGAGTACCGAACATGAAGCTTCCGAAAAAACTTAGCTGAACGCCGCTTGGCATCTGGCCGAGCGGATCGAACGCGGCTATTGGCGTGAGGCCGCCCAGAAATCCGGCCAGGCACACGCGGCTGCCACGACGCGTGGCGCGCAGCGAGTCGAGAAGGGTGCTGTTACCGATGAGGTCAAGCACCACGTCGGCCTTACCACCCGGCCATCCCCGCGCCGCGCATAACTCACCGGCGCTTGTCACCACATCTGCGGCTCCCCGCGAGCGCAGCATGGCTTCGCAATCCGGGCGGCGCGTGGTGGCAATGACCGTCGCGCCGAGTTGGGCGCCGATATCGATCGCCGCCAGCCCGAGGCTCGAGGTACCCCCGCGCACGACGAGTCGCTGCCCGGGCTGTACTTCGAGGTTCCGGTGAAGGCACGTCCACGCGACCGCGTAAGCTTCCGGCAGGGTGGCGAGTTCAGCCCAGTCAAGGGCAGTGTCAACGGCCACCACATTGGTGGCGGGTACGACGACGTATTCCGCATAGCTGCCGTCGATCGTTCGCCCCATCCCGCCCATCAGCGCGACGACCGTCTGGCCCTCGCGCAGGATCCCGGTCGCATCCGACACCACAGACCCGACACATTCGATGCCGCTGATTTCCGCCACCTCTCCCCATAGCCCTCGCCGCATGTAGAGCTCGGCGCGGTTCAGACCAAACGCCCGAACGCGAATCAGGACGCAGCCGGGTTGGAGGGCTGGGCGTGGCCTCTCGACGATGTGAAGCACCTCGGGACCACCAAACCTGTTTCTCACGATTGCCTTCATGTCGATCTCCTCATGGGGAGACTGAATGGTAGGATCGATATTCGTCGAAGAAAATTACTATCTTTCGACAAAGACTGAAGGCCATTTCTACAATGAACGAGCCCACGTTTTTACAGTTGCAGTGCTTTGCGGCGCTGGTTGCCGAAGGCAGCTTTGCCGCGGCTGCAGCGCGGTTAAACCGAACGCATCCAACGGTCCATGCGGCGGTGAGGGCGCTTGAAGCGCAAGTGGGAATGGTCTTGCTGGACCGGGCCGGATACCGTGTCACGCTCACCGCGGAAGGCACGGCGTATCACGAACGGGTGATGCAGTTTCTTCGTCAATATGAAAATCTCCGGCGCGAAGCGGCGCAGCTTGCTGCCGGACAGGAGGCCGAGTTACGCGTCGTGGTGGGCGACTTGTGTCCCTTGCCCGAGACGCTCGGCACGCTCAAACGGTTCTTCGAGGCGAGTAGCGGCACGCGCCTGACGCTTCTGTTCGAGGCGATTAGCGGTCCTTGGGAACGGCTGCAGAACGGCGAGTGTGACCTGATCTTCCATCACCTCGACAAACCGTCGCCCGCAATCGAATCGGTTGAACTGTTCGAGGTCAAGCTGGTTCCAGTCGCCGCGCCTGGGTATCTCAAGCAATTGACTGTCGAATCGCTCGCGCCAGCCGACTTGAGACCCTATGTCCAGTGCATCATCCGCGATACGAGCAAGCGACCCTCGGACGCCAACTACTATCTGATCGAGGGCGCCCCAACGTGTACCGTGCCCGACCAGTTGATGAAGCGCGAGTTGATTGTCCAGGGACTCGCGTGGGGACACATGCCCTATCACCTCGTCGCGGGCGACCTCGAGGCAAAGCGGCTTGTATCGCTCGAGGGGCGGCACCTGCAGGGCGCGACACTCAAACACTACGCGGCGCGGCTTCGAGATGCCGCGCACGGTCCCATTGCGCAGCGTCTTTGGAGTGAGTTGCTGGAGCGGGCCGCAGGTTGAACGCGGGCTTGCTATCGGGTTGCGAAAGCGCTGACTATTGGCCGCTGCTCGGGGCCGGAGCTTTGAGCCTATTTCAATCCAGCTAGTCGCCAGTCAACGTCGGCCGGCAAATGGTTACACTAGGACCTCCAGGTCATTCGAACCTAACTTGGCTATGCCTCTGTCAGTTGAGTTGCAGTACTTCATATCACGCTCCGCCTGGTCTGCTAAATTGACACAGGAGGAACTCGCTCGCGTCCAGAAAGATGCCTTTCAACGATCGTATTCTGCTGGCGCCCTGGTCTGTCATCGGGGAGCCCCTGCGGATCATTGGCTTGGCGTGATCGAAGGGTTAGTGAAGGTCGATACGGTCTCTAAAGGGGGGCGGGCCACAACGTTCGCCGGCGTGCCGGCCGGTTCCTGGTTTGGGGAGGGCGCTCTACTAAAAGATGAACCTCGCCCATACTCGGTGGTAGCGCTGCGCGACAGTGAAATCGCGTTCATTCCACGCAGCACAGTTGAGTGGCTGCTTGACAATAGCCATGCGTTCAGTCGATTTGTCATCGATCAACTCAACGCCCGGTGCGGATACTACGTCGGTCTGGTTGGAAACCTCCGTTTGCATAAGGCGTCTGCAAGAGTCGCTTTCTGTCTCGCCGAACTGTTCAATCCGCAACTCTTTAGCGCTACTGATCTGACACTGGGTCTGTCGCAGGAAGAAATTGGACGCCTGTCCGGCCTTTCCAGGCAGAACACCAACCGGGCGCTTCACGAGCTCGAAGATGCGGGGCTTTTGACGATCGAATATGGCTCAGTGCGAATTCTTGACCTGGCCGGGCTTCGGGATTTTGCCCACGCTGAAGATTGATGATGCCGTGGGCGAAAACCGTGCCGCAGTAGTAATTTGGCTATGCGTGAGATAGCTTCGTAATGGCATCCCGGCTGCCAGCCTGCGCTCGAAGTCGGAACTTCTGAATTTTTCCTGTGCCTGTTTTTGGCAAGGTGCCGTACACGATCCTCACAGGACACTTGTAGTGAGCGAGCCGCTCTCGACAGAACGTAATCAGCGCTTGTTCCGAAGGTGCATCGATACCCTGTTTCAATTCGACAAATGCACAAGGCACTTCACCCCACCTGGCATCGGGCTGCGCCACCACTGCCGCGATGAGTACTGCCGGGTGTTGGTGTAATACGTCCTCGACTTCTACCGATGAGATATTTTCGCCACCCGAAATGATGACGTCTTTCGAACGATCCGTGATCTGAATGTATCCGTCCGGGTGCACCAAGGCAATATCGCCCGTGTGGAACCAGCCACCCTCGAAGGCGTTTCGGGTCGCCTCCTCGTTCTTCAGATAGCCTTTCATCATGACATTGCCGCGCAGCAGTATCTCTCCCTCCGTCTTTCCGTCTGCGGGAACCGGCTCAAGCGTGACGGAATTGGCTACCCGCATGGCTTCGAGTCCGGAAGCCCGCTGACCTTGCCGCGCCTTCAGGCGCGCCTGGTCCTCGTTGGCCAGTGCGTGCCAGTTTGCCTGGATGAAGCAACTGACCGGCGTGCCGGACGCTTCGGTGATGCCGTATACGTGCTCAACCTCGAATCCCAGCTCGCTTACGGATTTCAACACGGTTGCCGGGGGCGGTGAACCCGCCGTGCGCACGCGCACGACGCGCGGCAACGGACTCCGCTCGCTGGTGGGCGCGTCGGCCAATGCGGCCAGGACGATTGGCGCCGCACAAAAGTGATCGACACCGTACTCGCGGATGGCTCTAAATATTCCCGCCGCGTTGACCTTGCGCAGACAGACATGGGTGCCACCCGCTGCTGTCACTGCCCAGGCGAAGCACCATCCGTTGGCGTGGAACATGGGGAGGGTCCAGAGATACACCGGCCCGCGCGGCATGCCCCAGTCAATCAACTGGAGCATGCTCATCAGTTGAGCCCCACGGTGACTGAAGACGACCCCTTTCGGGTCGGAGGTCGTGCCGGACGTGTAGTTCAATGCGATGGCGTCCCATTCGTCCGCGGGCCATACGCCTTCGAAGTCTGGATCACTCTCTGCCAGCAATTGCTCATAGTCAAGTTCACCTATTGATGACCCCGGCGGCGCTTCGAGATCGGCAATGTCAATCACGAGCGGCTTATTCGGAACGTGCTCGAGTGCGTCCGCAGCAAGGGCGGCGAACTCACGATCCACAAGAAGAACCTTGCATTCCCCGTGAAGCAGGATGAACCGGATGCCGTCGGCATCCAGCCTGCAATTGATCGTGTTGAGTACGGCTCCGCTCAGCGGCACCCCGAAATGCGCCTCCACCAACGCGGGCGTATTAGGCGCAATGATCGATACGGTGTCGCCGCGCGTGACGCCTCGCCGGACGAGTGCACTGGCCAGCCGGCGGCAGCGGCTGCGCGTCGCCGCCCAGGTCTGGCGCATCGCGCCATGCACGATAGCGATACGCTCTGGAAACAATTCGGCGCATCGATCCAGTGAGTGCAGCGGTGTCAGCGGCACATGGTTGGCTTCGTTTCGATCGAGTCCGCGCTCGTAGATTGGGGTGGGCATGTTATGTCTCCTCGCCGGGATGTGAAAGTGTGTCGGATACAAGCGTTGCCTGGGTGCAACCTCTGAATCGGGGCGCTCAAACCTTGCGGCACCACACCGAATTTAAACGTTGCGCTGATCCGGAACTGTCCTGAACAAGACACTCCTTCTGTTCGTTGAGGACGATGGGTTACCGGATGTCGATTGTCATGTTTGAGACAACACGTCCTTTTCTGCCTCGCTAATCTTGCTCACAAGGCAATGCTGCCGTGCAACGGAGTTGCGCGGATTTGCCGACCTTGGAGACAGATGGAGTGACCGATGAAGAGAAGTGACACACCACCGGCGATGGATGCCGATGCGCTGCGCAAGGCCATCGAATGGGCCATCCTGTCGCGTCGCAGCGTCAGGGCGTTTCTGCCCACGCCGGTTCCTCAAGAAGCGGTGGAATCGATACTGGACATAGCGCGGTTCGCTGCCACGGGCGTCAACATCCAGCCTTGGCGCGTACATGTCGTCACGGGGCGCGCCAAAGACCGCATCTGTGCCGCGATCCAGCGGGTGAATGACGATTCGGCATTAGACGAGACATGCACGGACGAGTGGGACTATTACCCGCGCGAATGGATATCGCCCTACCTTGAAAGAAGACATGCAGTGGGTTGGACGCTTTATGGGCTGCTTGGCATTGAGAAGGGCGACAAGGAACGAATGCAGGCCCAGCACAGCCGCAACTATCAATTCTTTGACGCGCCTGTCGGATTGTTTTTCACGATCGACCGCGTCATGCAGCAGGGAAGCCTGCTCGACTACGGCATGTTCCTGCAGAACATCATGATCCTCGCCCGTGCCCATGGCCTGAGCACATGCCCTCAAGCGGCATTCATGAAGTACCACAAGATCATCGCCGATCAACTTCGATTAGAGGCGAGTGAGAGGTTCGTCGTCGGTATGAGTCTTGGATTTGCGGATACCTCATGCATCGAGAACACCCTCGTCACGGAGAGGGCAGAGGTCGGCGCGTTCACAACGTTCTATCCGGATTAGCGGTGCACATCGGAAGCGAATCGATACGTCAGTTAGCGGCCCGCATACCGAATGCATCCGCGGAGCGTCACATGAAAGGAAAACGGACATGCAGATCAGAGACAACGTATTTGTAGTGACTGGGGCTGGTTCTGGCTTGGGAGCGGCCACAGCGAACATGATCGTCGAGCGGGGCGGCAAGGTGGTTCTGGCGGACGTCAACCCCGACTCGGGTGACGCCATCGCCGCGCAGCTAGGACCCAATGCCCGATTCGTTGCCACCGACGTCACCAGCGAACAGAGCGCCAAGGCAGCTTTTGCAGCAGCCATGGAAATGGGACTCCTCCGGGGACTCGTCAATTGCGCAGGTGTTGCTCCCGCCGAAAAGATCATCGGCCGTGGAGGAATCCACAAGCTGGAGTCGTTCGCTCGAACGATCAATATCAACCTGGTGGGCAGCTTCAACATGATCCGCATGGCGGCGGAGATGATGAGCGCCTGCCCGCAAGAGACCGCCGGCGAGCGTGGCGTCATCATCTGTACAGCGTCGGTGGCCGCGTTTGACGGACAGGTGGGGCAGGTAGCCTACGCCGCTTCCAAGGGCGGTGTTGTCGCGATGACGTTGCCACTCGCGCGGGAACTCTCCCGCTACGGCATCCGGGTCATGACCATTGCGCCAGGCATCATGGAAACCCCAATGCTGCTCGGCATGCCCGCTGAAGTCCAGGAGGCGCTGGGCAAAACCGTGCCGTTTCCAGCCCGAATGGGCAAGCCAGCAGAGTACGCCGCTCTGGTGGAACACATCCTCGCAAACGAATACCTGAACGGCGAAGTCATCCGCCTCGACGGCGCCATCCGTATGGCCGCCAAATGAACCACATCCCTCTTTCCAGTGAGTAAGCCATGTCCAAAGATCCCGTCGTTATTGTTTCTGTCGCACGTACCCCTATTGGCAGCTTCCAGGGGGGTCTCTCCAGTTGTACGGCGCCACAGCTCGGCGCCGTCGCCGTAAAGGCCGCTATCCAGCGCGCCGGCATTGGCGTCGACAAGGTGCAGGAGGTCATTCTGGGTTGTGTGCTGCCCGCCGGCCTCGGCCAGGCCCCGGCGCGTCAGGTGGCAATCACCGCCGGCTTGCCTCTGTCGGTAGGCTGCACCACGGTCAACAAGGTGTGCGGTTCCGGCATGAAAACTGCCATGCTGGCCCACGATCTACTGATGGCCGACAGCAACGAGGTCATTGTCGCGGGCGGCATGGAGTCCATGACTAACGCGCCGTACTTCATTCCAAAGGCACGAGGGGGCTTCCGCCTTGGTCACGGACAGATCCTCGACCATATGTCCTTCGACGGCCTGGAAGACGCTTATTTCGATAAGGGCCGTGCCATGGGGACATTCGCTGAAGAGTGCGCCGAGTCCTACGGTTTCTCGCGAGAGGATCAGGATGCCTACGCAATCGAATCCACCACCCGCGCCCAGGCTGCGATTCGGTCCGGTGCCTTTGCATGGGAAGTCGCTCCTGTGATGACCTCCGGCAGAAAGGGCGAAGTCCTGGTGGAGCACGACGAGCAGCCGTCCAGAGCTAAACTGGACAAGATCAAAAGCCTGAAACCCGCTTTCAAGACCGATGGCACGGTTACCGCCGCTAACTCCAGTTCGATTTCCGACGGTGCTGCCGCTTTGGTGCTGATGCGCCTTTCAAGTGCCGACAGATTGGGGATCAAGCCGCTAGCCGTTATCGTCGGGCACGCCACCCACTCTCAAGAGCCGAGGCTGTTTACCACCGCTCCCGCGGTCGCGATGGAGAAACTCCTGTCGAGGATCGGATGGACGACGTCCAGCGTAGATTTGTGGGAAATCAACGAGGCATTCGCGGTCGCCGTCATGGCCGCTATGCGGGACATGGCGCTCGATCACGGCAAGGTCAACATACACGGCGGCGCCTGTGCCCTCGGTCACCCCATCGGCGCTTCCGGAGCGCGCATTCTGGTCACCTTGCTTGCGGCCCTCAGATTAACGGGAGGAAGGCGCGGCATTGCCAGCCTTTGCATCGGCGGTGGCGAAGCCACTGCCATGGCTATCGAGATGATTTAACGTAAGTGGCGGTGGACGGCAAAGTCCGTTCCCCCGCGCGCTGACTCTCCAATTTCGGTGGCCGACACAGCGGACGACATGCCAGATGCCACTCATTCTTCTCGTTGCCAGCGGGCTTCGGGAAGAAGGATGCTCGCTATGGTTTCACCGCGTATCGCACTAGTTCCGCTGATGTTGTCGCGGGTGCGCCCTTTCCGGCCATGCGGCCTTGAAACTCCTCGCGGACAACGCGCTTGACGGTCGGGGCATACCACAGTGTCTCCTCCAGCGGTCCACCCCCAACGCCAGATTGCGGCGACCAGACTCCGGTCATTCTGATCCTGATCGCGGAGAATGAGCCTGCCTTTGTCTTGATCTCCTCCACACCTTGCACTTCGCACTGGGCTCGCCGCAGCACAGTCGTGCCCGCTTCGCCGGAGGCCTGGCAGTCCGCCTCATAGCGCGTTCCGGCTCGCAGCGGAAAACGAAGCGCGATACCGCAGGCGTGCTGGGCGGCCTCGTTGGGAATCACGTTTGCTTCAGAGGTCAGTTCGACGCGCCCGCCTCCGGGCCCTATCAGAAGAGAGGCACTCCCATCGGCACGGACGGACGTCACGGTTTGCGTGATGGTTTTGCTTTTCCCGGATAGCAGGTCTGACCACAGATAGGTCCAGGTGTCTCCGGTCCTGTAGTGCGGCGCATCCTGAGGCAGAAGGATGGACTCTGCGTCGGCCGCGGAACTGGTCGAAGCGTTAAACCCCGCCGCCAGCAGGCACGCGGCCGCCCAGGAGCCGATATGCATGGACAAGCGCTTGCTTTCGATTGCTTTCATGTCTACCCCTCCTGTTGGTGGACCCTGATTCATTCGTTATGCATAACGACATGCCAGGACAACGCGAAATAGTACCTCTTGCGCGCGAGGGCGAGGGAAGACTGCAATCCACGTCCGCATGCAAAGTCGCGGTGCGGCTTGTAAAGGCGCAACGAGTTGCATAGGGTCATACGTGGGTCATCCATCACGAATTTGAAATCTGGCTGGCCGACCATTCACATGAATGGTCACTACTTTCTGGAGAGCATCAGTCATGGTCGAGAAAAAACGAATTCGTGCAGCGCTCCTCGCCGCAGCGCTTCTTGCCGCAGCAATCGCCACGATTGCGCCGGCGTGTCAGGCGGAAAACTCCACCGACTGGCTGGCGAACACCTATGGCACCCTGGCCGCCCATGTGGGTAACACGGCGCGTTCCATGTGGATCGCGCCCGAGGGTGTCATCTATACGGCATCCATGTGGGACGAGTACGAGGGTGGCGTCGCTATCTACCAGGCCGGCAAGAGCCTCGGCTCGATCGGCGCGCACGGCGAGTTTCAGGGCAGCGCGATCACGGGTAATGCGACGTCGGTCTTCGTCGCACTGCAGCCCGGTGGGACGTACGGAAGCGGTGCGGTGGGACGATACAACCGCACCACCAAGGCTCGCGATCTTTTGATTCAGGTCAGTGCGTTTAACAACCTGCCTCGGGTCGACGTGGTCACCGGACTTGCCACGGCGGGCTTGCTCCTCTATGCGAGCGACTTCTATGGCAATCGCGTCCGGATCTTCACGACCGGCGGAGTCTGGAAGCAGGACATCAACGTCTCGGGCCCGGGCGCTCTCGCACTGGATGGCGCAGGCAACGTCTGGGTCGCGCAGAAGAGTGAGGGCGCGATCGTCGGGTTCAGTCCTACCGGCGCCCTGTTGAACACCATCCGGATGCCCAGCGGGTCGCAGCCATCAGCGCTCTATTTCGATGCGTCGTCGGGGCAACTCATGGTCGGGGACGAGGGCCCCGACATGAACATCAAGCGCTACACGCTCTCGGGCACGCCGACGCTCGCCGGTACATTCGGCATTCAGGGCGGTTATCTCGACACCACGACGGGAATCAAAGGTCAGGTTGGCGACAAGCGCTTCACCCGCGTCGCAGGCATCGGCAAGGACACCGCAGGCAACCTCTATGTGCTCAACAACCCGTGGGGCGGAAGCTGGGACCTCGGTCGCAACGGCGGTACCGACATTCACTCCTACAGCAGTTCGGGTCACCTGCAATGGAAGCTTCAGTCTCTCAACTTTGAGGGGATCGCCGCTGCGGACCCGGGTACCGACGGCGTCTACTTCTATGGAGGCACCAACATCTACACCGGCACCGCTGGGGGAACCTTCGTAGCGAACACTGTCGATCCGTTCACCTACCCGTCGGACCCGCGCATCAACATGAACGATCGCGCACGAGATGAACACTTCGGTCAACTGGCCACCGTCGGTGCCAACCGGATCCTCGTGGCGACCAGCCAGAATCCCGATACCTTCTACTTCTTCCACTTCAATGCTGCAAATGGCTACATCGCCATACCGGACGCCACGCTTCCCGGTACGGCGTTCAATACGACCGCATTGGTCAGGGACGGATTCTGCATCGACAGCAAGGGGGGCGTGTGGGCCGGCCTCGACAAGACCGGTTACATCTACCACTACCCGCTGAACGGCTTCGACGCCAGCGGCAAGCCAAGCTGGGGACCCGGTATCCCCATCCGCATTCCCGAGAGCATCAAGCCGTTGACGCGCATCGTCTACCTCGCGGACAGCGACACCATGATTCTCGGACAGGGCATTGTCGGGAGTACGGACTGGACGTCGATCGGCACACGGATCGAGGTGTATCACGGCTGGAGCGCGGGCAACACCACGGCGCCCAATCCGGTGATCAACCTCACCCACGCCGGCGCCAGGTCGATTGACGCGGCCGGGAGCTATCTCTTCGTCGGCTACTGGTTCGGCACCGGGCAAGCCTTGCCGAACATCGACGCCTTCAATCTCGCTACAGGCAACCTCGACGCCACGCTGGTCAACACCAGCACCGGTACCGTGGACGCCAGCAGCGCCATCGATTCGATGTACGGCATCAGGGCATACCTTCGATCGACGGGCGAGTACGTGGTCACGAAGAACAACGTCAAGGGTTCCAGCATCACCGTTTATCGCTGGACGCCCTGATTGTGCGTTTCGTCCGTGGGAGACGCTTGGGCGGATTCGCAGTTGTGCTCTACAGACCACAGATTGCGAATCCTGGTCATACCTCGTTTCACCGGCTCACGCTGCGGCCGGATCGCTGATCAGATCGCTGCCGTTCTCTAACCGCCCTGCGAAGCGGCGTAAGAATGCAGATTGCACATCGACCGTGACACTGAAGTCGTACCAGTTGCCGCTTTCCACGACAGACCAGTTCGTGTCCGCGACACCGCCCGCTTTTACCGTGAACGTCCAAGGTCCGTCCTTGCGATATGCATTCGACGCCACCGTGAACGTGCACGGACCGCTGCCGCTATTCATCAGCGTCAGGTGGACGGCGCTGTTTGCGACGTCATAGCCCACGCGAATCTCGGGATTCGCCACAGATGCGGCCGCTGTCGCGGTCACCTCGCCGCGGAACAATCTGAGAAAGCCATTCGCGCCGCGCAGCGCCAGCGCGTACCGGCTTCCCGTCAACGTCGAACCGCGCCATGAATCCGTTAACTGCTTGCCAGGATCGACCGCGTAGCGGCGCGGCGGATTCGCAGGTGTCGCGAGATCATAAGCGGAGAACGCCGCGCCTTGCGCACCGCTGTTTGCGATGGTCATCCAGAACGTGGCGCCAGCCGGATCGACCCGTCCGCTCGCGTGGAATTCGTACGGCAGCGCGCGCGAAGGTCGTGTGCCGGGCTCCTGCTTCGGCATGGACTGCGTGGCCGGAACGGTCGGCGCCGGCAATGAACCGCACTGCTGATCGGCGGCCGCGACGTAGCCGCTTGTATCCGGCAAGCTCGGCCAGTCAGCGTCGGCACGCCGGAAGTTGAACGCCGACGTCAGGTCGCCGCAGACCGAGCGACGCCATGCGCTGATGTTCGGACAGTGCACGCCGAAACGTTTCTCGATGAGCTGGATAATCGATGTGTGATCGAAAACCTGCGAACACACATAACCGCCCTTGCTCCACGGGGAGATCACCGTCATCGGCACGCGAAACCCCAGGCCGATGGGCTGGCCACCAGAGACTTCGCCTGTCGTCGTCATCGTCGTCAGTCCTTGAGCGGAGGAAGCGGGTGGCGCTGGTGGCGGAGCGTGATCGAAAAAGCCGCCCTGTTCGTCATAGTTCAACAGGAACACCGTTTTCGACCAGACGTCCGGCCTCGCGACCAGACCTGCCAGCAGTCGCGCTGTCATGTCTTCCCCGTCGGCCGGATGGTAGTTCGGGTGCTCGGACAATGGCGTCGGCGCGATGACCCAGGACACCTGCGGCAAGCTTCCCGCCGCAATATCCGTGGCGAATGCCTGCGCGATATCCGGTACGGTCGCCAGCCCTTTCCTGTGCAACGCGCTGCCCACTGGCGCGGCCTTGAAATTCTGAAACCAGGCAAGCGCGTTGTCGTCGAAGTTGTCGGCCTGCTGATAAACCTTCCAACTGATACCCGCGGCTTCCAGCGTTTCGGCGAAAGTCGGCCAGCTAAATCCCGGCGCTGGTTCAAGGTTGCCCAAGGTCGGCGACTGGCCCACGGACAGCCCGTTGCTCCCGCTGAAAACGTGCAGACGGTTCGAATTAGTCTGCGTCATCACCGACGCGTAGTACTGGTCGCAGATCGTGAACGCGTCAGCCAGCGCGTAATAGAAGTTCAGGTCGCTACGCGTGAAGTAACCCATGCCGAGACGCGGCGGGCGCGCCGTATTCCATGCGTTATAGAGACCTTGATTCCAGATTGCTATGTCGATCGCATAGTTCATCGCGGGGGCGTCCACGCACATCGCGCTGGTGGTCGTCGAATCGATGCGGAACGGGAGAATGTAGCCGGCCGGATTGCCTGGGTATGGCTGTTTCCAGACCGGGGCGCCGTTTGGCAGCGTAATCGCCATGCGGTCGTTGAAGCCGCGCACGCCGCGCAGGGTGCCGTAGTAGTGGTCGAACGAGCGGTTTTCCTGCATGAAAATGACGATATGCTGGATATCGTCGATCGTGCCCGTCACGTTCGCTGCGGGCGTGGCGAGCGCGTCGCGGATCACCCCCGGCAAGATCGATGCGGCTGCCGACGCTGCGACCGAGCGGGCCGCGAGGTGCAGGAACTGACGTCTCTGGTTCGAAATTTTCATCGTGTCACCCTGGAGAATACAGAGCGCGCGTACGTGTCCGGTACAGCGCGCGGCGCGTTCATCGGGAGCTTCTTCGGTTGTTGGTCTCGGGCGCGCAGTGCAGCCTCGATGCGGAGGACGTCGAAGCGGCGTCCCTATTGGAAGCTGGTTGACTTGCCGTGCCCGTTTATTGACTACATTGCGTCATTCTAAGAGCGACTTGTGCGTTAGACCAGACGAGACAGCGAGCCAGCCGTGTCGCGTTGGACTCGGTCGCCCCCGCGCAGCGATTTGATGTCAGAGGACATTCAAAAGCATTGCGTGGGCGACAAAGCCATGACACGGGTCAGCTCGGTTCAGAGGTTGCGCCGCCACCTCCGAGCAGCGCCTCCGTCACGTCCTCGGAAAACCGTTTGGGCTGACCGTCGATGAGTAGCCGTTCCGGGTTTGACGGATCCCGCTCTACCTTGGGAAGTCCGTGAGCCACGAGCGCGCGAGCACAACCGATCCAGTCGGGGTTCACTGGCCCTGTTGGCTCGTTGACAGAGGCCCAGGACAGTGTGCCGAGCACGTCGTCTCCGAAGCCTTGCGTCTCACGCCAGCTAGCGCCGTGAGAGAGCAGGAAAGCCGTCAGCTCCGCGTCGCCACGAAAGACGGCGTGGTTCAGCGCTGTCGCGTCCCAGTCACCTCCACGCGCGGCGATGGGCCAGCCGAGTTCGACCATGGCCTTGACCGCCGCGCTGGATCCCCATGCCGCGGCATCCGGAAGTAGCCGAAGCCGGTCCTCCGGCAATGAGCCGGGCAGCTCCGGATGTTGTGCCTGGATGCGGCGCGCCTCGGTCGCGTCAGCGCGGGCACAGGCGGCCACGAAGTCATCCTCCGCGGTGAGATTCTCCTCTGCCCCGTAGGCGCGCAAGAGCTCCACGACTTCCGTTAGACCGACCTGCGTCGCCAGGCGCCAGGCACTGATGCCGGCGGGCGTTCGCGCCTTGGGATCGGCACCGGCAGCAAGCAGTGCGGCAATATGGCCGGACGATCTGCGCACGGCGATCGCACGCAGAAGCGGAGGACCCCAGACTTTCGTGGGTCCTTCTCCGGCCGGTTCGTTAGCGTCGCCGCCATGAGCCAGCAGGAGTTCGAGCGCGGCCGGGTCCGGCATGTCAAGCGCTCGCCGCAACGCATTCGTGCCGGTCACGCGCGCGCCGTTCTGGAGCAGCAGGCGCGTGCAGTCCGGGTTCTCCAGCGAGTGATAGAGCGATTCACCGTCATTGGGGTCGGCGCCGGCCTGCAGGAGCATCTCCGTGAGAGCCGGATCGCGGAGCACGCCAGCCGCACCATAAAGAGCGGAGAGTGGACCCATCTCATCGGGGGTGGCGAGAGATGCCGGTGGAAACCGGTTGCCGATAAATTGGTTGGGATTGGCCCCGGCCTGCAGAAGATACCGCGCGCACTCGCGTAGCTGTACGGCGAACTCCGGCAGCAGTCCCAGGTGTGAGTGTGTCACTGCGACGAGTGACGGGAGCTTCAGCGGTCCCCCCGCACGGTTGATCCAATCCGGATCGGCTGCGATGGTCCGGGACACCACGTCGAGATGCCCCGCTGCGCAGGCGACGTAAGGGTCGGTGGCGAGAAGCTCGGGGTATTGCTGCAGGAGCTGAGCTGCAACACGTGGCCGTGCCGCGTCATAGGTGCCGGTGGCGTCGCCGCCATAGACGAGGCCAAGCCAGCGGCGTACCCGAACCGCCTGTTCGTGATCGGCGAAGGCGCTTGTTTCGACATGCAGGGCGAGATCCGCCCAGGAAGAAAAGCCATACTCGCGTGCGATGCAGGACTGCGCATCGTGCAGGCGAAGTTGAAACGCTATCACTTCACTATCCGTGCGGTGCGCGGCGGCGGGAAGATTCTGGGCGAAGCGTGCGATCGCGGCTGCGTTGCCGTTGCGGTAGAGACGCAACAACTCCTTTGCCTGCTTCTTCAGATGGTCAAGATTGGCCTTGGGAGGCAGCTTGTTCATGGCGGATCCTCGTGCATTTAATGGCCGAAGGTCCGCAATACTGCCAGCACAAAGGATGGTGAGATTTGTGACGCGCTGCTACAGGTGGGTTCAACCCTTTCCGCGGACCCGGAAGCGGCCTGCACCGCTACTCGGGATGCTATGCGATGGCATGCAGCGCCGTCAACCCGGTTTCGCGCAATTCAAGGTCGTTCTGGAGCCATCGCGTCTTCTGTATATCCCGATTGCAAGGCCAATGATAATCACCGTGATCGAGACCAACTCGACGGGATGTATCTGCTCGCCGATCAGCAGAATGGATGTGACGATGCCAAAGACTGGAATCATGAGGGACAAGGGTGCGACCGTCGAAACCGGGTAGAGCTTCATCAGTGAGTTCCAACCCCAGTACGCAAAGTGAGTCGCGAGGTAGGCCTGAAACACCAGCGAGAACAACGCGACGCCATCCATGTTTCGCCAACTCATCAGGAATGGATGCGCTCCTTCCAGCCACCACGTGCCGAGCAGTAAAGGAATCGGCGGAAAGAGGCTGGCCCACACCATAAAGGAGAAGATCTCCTTCACTCCGGACTTCTTGATAATCACGTTACCAACACTCCACGCGACTGCGCTCAGAACGATCAACGCGATACCAAAGATCTGGTGTGCGCCTTTCTGAGCCAGGAAGATCCCGGCTAGCCCAAACAGAACCGCGATCGCGCCAATCCATTGCGCAGGACGTAACGTCTCGCGAAACAGAAATGCTCCCCAAAACATCGTGAAGAATGCGCTGAGCTGGATGATCAGCGACGCGATACCCGGCGCAACACCCGCCGCGATTCCGTAATTAATCGCGCCCCACATGCCGACGCCAAAAATCAACCCGTACGCCGCGACGTAGCCGAAATGGACCGATGGTCTGCGGATGAAAAACACCAACGGAATGGCGGCCAGAGCGAAACGGACGCCGGTCAGCACAAACGGGTCCACCGAATCCAAACCGAGCTTGGTGATCGGAAAATTGATGCCCCATACAAACGTGACTAATAACGCCAGGGCGAGATGCTTCTTCTCCATGCTTTCTCCAGGTAACGACATGCTTTAACGGGCGTTTTATTTAACGCTCATGGGTTACATCGTAGAGGCGACGGAGTCGGCCCGCCTTCGGTATCGGGTCATTGGATGTCGAATTCGGGCCGTGCCCAATACGATGCTCGATCCCCGCGAAGCTGGCGCGAAATAGCGCGCAATGGCCACTATGCAGTGCGTGAGAAACGCTGCCCCAGTTCGCGCAACCACGTCAGAAAAGTATTGATGGCGGGATCCTCAAGTCGTGCATGGTGGACGTAGCTGCAGTAGCGCCATGCCGGCAAGGCCGGGCCGTCGAACGGATACACGAGACGGCCCTCCTCGACATCGAGCGCTACAAGCGCGGTCGGGCCCATCGCAATACCCAGACCATCAATGGCGGCCTGCAGGGTCAAGTAAAAGTGGTCCAGTTGCTGGGAATTGCGTGCGGCAAGTCGAGGGTTGCCGCACGCCGTCAGCCATTCGTCCCAAAGGCCGGGATAGGTCGCCGTGTGCAGCAGGGTGTGATGCGCCAGGTCGGAGACATGGTGTATCGGATGAGATTCCAACACCTTGGGCGAGCATACCGGCAGTCGGACTTCCGACAGAAATTCGTTGACTACGTACCCTGCCGGTTTCTGCTCGCTGCCGCGAATGGCCACATCGCATTCGTCGCGCAGCCTTTCGATCGGTTCTTCCGAAGTAGTCAGTCGGACTTCCACCGCCGGATGGGTCAGTTGGAAGCTGGAAAGCTGCGGCAATAGCCATCGCAACGCGAAAGTCGTCGGCGCATTGACCCTGATGATCTGCTGTCGCGTGACCCGGAGCTGTTCATTGGTGGCCAGCGCGATGCGGTCGAACGCCGCCGATATCTCCGACAGGTAAGCGCGCCCCGGCGCGGTGAGTACGACCCTTCGGCCGCGGCGTTCAAACAGCTTGTGTCCGAGCCAGGCCTCCAGTTGTCCCACTTGCCGGCTAACGGCCCCGTGCGTGACGCACAGTTCGTCGGCTGCGGCCGAAAAGCTCTCGACCCGGGCGGCAGCTTCGAATACGCGCAGTGCGTTCAACGGTGGCAGACGACGTGGCATACGGCGAATCTCTATGTGAGTTTTCCTGACAGGTCTGATGAGTTTATATCGATTTTCGTGGCGGCCGTAGTCCAATATATTGCGCTGGTTGGCAGCAGATCGGGTTCTGGATCTGTTCGATTAAGTCACCAGGAAGACTACCGTATGTCGAATGTTGTTGTGGTTGGCGCGCAGTGGGGCGATGAGGGCAAAGGGCGGATCGTGGATTGGCTTGCCGAGAAGGCGGACATCGTTGCCCGCTACAACGGTGGTCACAACGCCGGTCACACGCTGGTGGTGAACGGCCAGACCTACAAACTGGCGCTGCTTCCCAGCGGTATCGTGCGCGGAAAGCTTGGTCTGATCGGCAACGGCGTTGCCCTTGATCCCGAGGCGCTGCTTGCGGAGATTGACCGTATGGCCGCGCTGGGCATCCGCGTCACGCCAGAGGTGCTGCAGATCGCAGAGACGGCTACGCTTGTCCTGCCGGTCCATCGCGCGATCGACGCCGCTCAGGAACGCTTGCGCGCCAGGCCGATCGGTACCACGCTGCGCGGTATCGGTCCGGCATACGAAGACAAGGTTGGACGCCGCGGCTTGCGCGTCTGTGACCTTGCCGAACCGGAACTGCTCGCCCAAAAGCTTGATGGATTGCTTGAGCACCATAACGCATGGTTCCGCGGCCTCGGTCTGGAACCTTTCCAGCGAGACCCGATGTTGAGCGATCTGCTTGCCATGGCGCCAAGAATCCTGCCGTTCATGGGACGCGTCTGGGAACAGCTCGACAACGCCCATTCATCGGGCAAGCGCACGGTATTCGAAGGCTCGCAAGCCGTGATGCTTGACGTGGACTGGGGTAGCTATCCCTATGTGACTTCGTCGTGCACCGTGGCCGCTGGCGCGGCCAGTGGCACCGGCATCGCCCCCGCGCACCTTGGGCAGGTACTTGGCGTGAGCAAGGTCTATGCAACGCGTGTCGGCGGAGGTCCATTCACGTCCGAAGTGGATGGAACACTCGGTGACGTGCTCAGGCAGCGCGGCGGTGAGTACGGCGTCAATACCGGCCGCCCGCGGCGCTGCGGTTGGTTGGATACTGTGCAACTGCGGCAGAGCAGCAAGGTCGCCGGCATCAACCTGCTAGCGCTGACCAAGCTCGATGTGCTCGATGGCTTCGATTCGGTGTACGTGTGCGTAGGCTACGAGCTTGATGGGAAGCGCATCGACTATATGCCGTCCACCAACGCCGAGCAGCAACGCCTGCGGCCGGTTCTCAAGCGCTTTGATGGCTGGGACGGTTCGACCCGGGGCATCCGGTCTTATGGGGACCTGCCCCGCGAGGCCGCGGCGCTGATTGAAGCGATTCAGCAGGAAGTCGGCATTCCTGTATCAATGGTGACCACAGGCCCGGAACGTGACGACGCGATTGTCTTGCGCTCTCCATTCGCGGAAATGGAAGGTATTGCAATCTGATTGAACCGTTATTGAGCAGTCCGACATGACTCATGTGGGCCGCACTGAGCCGGTTGTCGTCGGGCTCAGTACGGGCCGGCACAAGTCGGTTGTCCGTTGCCAGGCGCCGCGAGTATTCGCGACTACCTGGCAAACGTGCGCCCAGCAGGGTAGACCACACTGTCGAACCGCTGGCCCGTAGCGCCAGCGCTGGTTATTTTGAGTCCTCAGCGGTGTTATGGATGGCCTGGCCGCCCTTCGAAATGTCTTCGCCCGCACCCGCAACGGTGTTGCAGGCCGCGATGAGTGCGGTACAAGCGATCAGAAACAGAGTGATGAGTCGCGTCATGTTGTTCTCCTTACACAGAGTTTGGGCGGCGGCAGGTCGTTGCTAGCCGGAACCCGCATGGGCGTCGTGCACCTATCCGGGCTAGCGCGGACCCTTCGCATGAGTTTTATCGTAGGCGAGACGTCAGCCAGCAGCGGCGTCGCAATCCCGCCTGTCCTTCCGTAGTAGCCTCCACAATTCGATCTCCCCACGATCGACTGCCGATAGCAGAATGGTGATTATCAAGTATGGCGACGGAATCTAAGATGTCTCCATGGTTCGGGTGCAGCACGAATCGTTCCCGCTACTGCGCCGTTGGCGCACCAGATCAAGGAGCATCGCAATGGATATCCGTACGAGAGGCACGAGGATTAACGTTAGGGAACAGGGGGCCGGGAAACTGGCTCTCGTGCTTCTTCACTACTGGGGTGGATCGTCCCGCACATGGGACGGCGTTGTCGGCGAGCTATCGAGCCAGTACCGGACCATCGCTCCCGACCATCGTGGATGGGGTGATTCGGACGCGCCCACGCACGGCTACGCAATTGCCGATCTGGCGAACGATGCCCAGGACGTTATCGAGGCACTGAATCTGCGGCGCTACGTCCTGGTCGGTCACTCAATGGGCGGGAAAATAGCGCAATTGCTTGCGTCGCGCCGACCTGGCGGACTGGAGGGTGTCGTGCTGGTCGCGCCTTCACCGCCTTCACCAATGCTCCTTCCGGACGGGCAACGCACAATGATGGCTGCGGCCTACGATTCGCGTGAATCGATCGGCTGGGCGCTCGACAACGTACTCACCGCAAATCAGCTTACGCCCGCAGATCGGGAGCAGGTCATCGTCGACAGTCTGCGCGGCGCGCCGCAAGCCAAGGCCGCGTGGCCCAATGCCGCAATGCTTGAAGACATCACGGGCGACGTCGGGTCCATCAATGTGCCCGTCATGGTGATTGCAGGCGAACTGGATCAGGTCGATCGTGTAGACACCTTGCAAAAGGAACTGCTGCCCCGGATCACAGGTGCGCGTCTTCATGTATTGCCGGGCACCGGACACCTGTCTCCGCTTGAGGCTCCCTCCGCCCTCGCGACGGTGATCCGCCAGTTTGTTGGCGAACTGGAATCACGCGCTGGTACCAGTACGCCCAACACACCGGAGCAGGTTCCGGCCGCCTTCGATATCGCATTCAACGCGGGCGATATCGAGAGCCTGCTCGGCTTGTTCACCGATAACGCAACGATGCGGATGGCAGACGGTGAAAACACGGCAAGCGGTCTGGAGGCGCTGCGCCGTCAGCTCACGGAAATCGTAAAGACAGGGCCACGCCTCCGCAACCATGTGCGGCTTTCGCTCGTCAGTGACGACATCGCGCTGTTACTGGTCGACTGGACCGTGGCCATGACGCTGCCGGACGGCCAACACGCCAGTCAATCCGGCACCGCTACGCAAGTCATGACGCGTGGCGACGATGGGGGATGGAAGCTACGGATCTCCAACCCACTCGGAACCAGCCTCGCTGCCGAGTATTCCGGCGTCTAGTCTCCGCTCGCGTTGCCGTCCCGGCGTCTATGAGCCGGAATGTTTGGTTCGGGCACGCCGAGGGATCGACGCGCTCGTACAGGGCGTTGTGGCGTGATGTGATCCCACGGTGGCTCGTCGCCAAATGCAGTGACCAGATAGTCAAGCAAGTGGCGTACTTTGAGAGGCATATGACGTGCGCTCGGATAGACCGCCTGGATCGTCAGTTCCGAAGTGTGGTACTCCGGCAGCAGTTCGATGAGCTTTCCACCCGCGATCTGCTCTCCGAACACGAATGTCGGCCCGTAGACGATGCCGGCTCCGGCGAGCGCCGCTGCAAGCAGCATCTGGGTATTGTTGGCTGCCATCCGGCATGGACCACTGATAACGTGTGCACGAAGTTGCGCGTCGACCAGCGTCCAGTCTCCAACGGAGACGGCTTCGCTAAACGTGAGCCGCGGTGCCTGCCGCAGGTCGTCCGGGCTGCGTGGTGTTCCGTGACGTTTGAGGTAGTCCGGGGACGCGCAGATCACCATTCGACACGGTGCGAGCCGGCGTGCGACCAATCCTGAATCGGGCAATCGCCCGATTCGTACCGCAACGTCTACGCCGGCTTCGAGCAGGTCGACATAGCGGTCGCTCAGTGACACTTCAATGTTGACGTGTGGGTGTTCCTCCAGATACTTCGCGAGGACTTCACCGAGATGCATCGCCCCGAAAGTGACTGGCGCGGCAATTCGCAGCACGCCACGTGCGGTTCCGTGAGCATCGCCCGCCTCGCGATTGGCCTCGTCGTAGGCCTCGAGAATTCGTTTGCATCGCTCGTAATAGACGTGACCGATATCAGTCAGGCTGAGACGACGTGTGGTGCGCTGGAGCAACCTCGCATTCAGCTCAGCTTCGATCGCGCTGACGTACTTGCCGGCCATCGCAGCGGATAACCCGAAGCGCCGCGCAGCGGCGGCGAAACTGCCTTCATCGACTGCCGCGACGAATACTCCAATGCCAGTCAAGCGGTCCATTCGTTCCTCGATAAGGGACTATCCTAGTCCGCGCGCTCATTCAGATACGCGGTGGGCGCAACGCCGAAGCTGCGGCGGAACATCGCCGTGAACGCACTCACGCTGCCATAGCCGACTTCAAGTGCTGTCGCTGTCACCGACTTCCCTGTGGCAAGCAGCGCCAGTGCCTCGAAGATGCGCGCCTGCTGGCGCCAGTCCGAAAAGCTCAAGCCCGTTTCGTTCCGGAACGTGCGCGTGAACGTGCGACGCGACATGTTTGCGAGAGCAGCCCACTCGTCGAGATCGCGCACATCGTCGGGCGCTGCGACGAGCGCGCGGCACACGCGTAGCAGCCGCTCATCGGCGGGCATCCGCATGTACAAGGGCGCGGTCGGCAGACGCACGATCTCGTCGAGGATCAGCAGCATCAGACGCTCGTCGCGTCCGCCCAACTCGTATTCGGTCGGCACCAGCATTGCTTCGAGAATCAAGGTGCGCAGCAATTCCGATACCTCGATCACCTTACAACGCAACGGCAACGGCTGACCCACGGCCAGCGGCTCGACATACAAAGTGCGGAACGACACGTCCCCGCGAAAGATGACTTCATGCTCGACGCCGCCCGGTAGCCACACCGCGCGTTGCGGCGGCACGGTCCACGTCCCCTCGTCGGTCACTACGGTCAGCACACCCGTGGTTGAGTAAAGCAACTGCGCCCGGCGGTGCTTGTGCCGGCCGTCACGGCTGCCGCTGCGGTACTCGACCGCCATCGCTGCGACGGGGCGCGCCACGTCCTGATAGTCGCTCGATTCGATGCTGCGCATGAATGGCCCGATCGCTACATAAATCGACCTACTCTAACATGCGGGCCGAATACTGGCTGCCTATATTTCAGCGTCCGCAGCCTCTCACATGCGGTGCCTTCGAATCGAACCCAATCTTGACCCCACTTATGACCGCAC
This sequence comes from Paraburkholderia sediminicola, assembly GCF_046027825.1. Lineage (GTDB taxonomy): Bacteria > Pseudomonadota > Gammaproteobacteria > Burkholderiales > Burkholderiaceae > Paraburkholderia > Paraburkholderia sediminicola_D. Next base: position 20,029 of record NZ_JAQQDU010000043.1, on the reverse strand, counting down.
CCTCCATCACAGTCTCCGGCGATCCGCTGGAACCCGGTATCCGCCGGTTCGTCGATAGCGTCACGGCGGCTTACGCGCGGCAGCCGGACCTGGACACGTTGCCGCTCGCCGCTCGCCGTACCGTTGCAGAACAGGTCCGGGCGCCGTGGGCCGCTGGCGGCCCAGCCATGGCGCGCGTCGACGATATCGATGTGCCTACGCCCCATGCGGGTACGAGCGTCCGTGTGCGTGTGCTGCGTCCGCCTCTCGAGGGCGACCTGCCGGCCTTTGTCTATTTGCACGGCGGCGGCTGGACGATGTTCAGCCTCGATACGCATGACCGGCTGATGCGTGAATACGCGGCACGCGCGGGCGTCGTCGTGATCGGCGTGGACTATGCGCTCGCGCCCGAGCATCGGTTTCCGGTCGCTATCGATCAGGTGGTGGACGTGATCCAGTGGCTCGCACAGCCCGGCGCGCTGCCAGGCGTCGATGTGCAGCGTCTGGCCATCGGCGGCGATTCGGCAGGCGCAAATCTCGCGATGGCAAGCGCGCTTCGTCTGCGGGACATCGGCCAAGGCAATCTGCTGCGCGCGCTCGTGATCAACTACGGCGCGTTCGATCCATCGCCTTCCTATCAATCGTACGAAGCATTCGGCGACGGGCGTTACCTGCTGTCTTCGCACGAAATGAGGCAGTTCTGGCGCAACTATCTGCGCGATGCCGAGGACACTCGCGACCCACTGGCCGCACCGATCCTCGCAGACCTCGACAATCTGCCGCCAGCCTTCTTTGCGATCACCGAACTCGACGTCCTGCGCGACGAAAACCTGCGCATGGCCGAGCGGCTACGGGATGCGCAGACGGACGTCACACAGGTCGTTTATCCGGGCACCGTCCACAGCTTTCTCGAAGCGGTGTCGATTGCTGCAGTGAGCAACACGGCGCTCGACGACACCAGTTCGTGGCTGCGCACGCAACTCGCGTCACCCATTCAATAAGGCCCAGCCATGTACTCCAAGCCCGCCTTCGCCCCGGCAAATACGCACGAAGTACACGACTTTATTGACCGGACGGTGTTCGGGACACTCGTGACGAAGTCGCCGGACTCGCTCGTTATCTCACACTTGATCTTCATGGTCGATCGCACCCGGGGGCCGCATGGCACGCTCGTGTCGCATCTTTCAAGGGCTAACGAACACGCCAGTCTGATTCTGCAGGGCGCCGAATCGGCGGCGATCTTCGTCGGCGAGCACGGCTACATCTCGTCATCCTGGTATCCCGGCTACCCCGTGCGCGACAGCGCGCCCACCTGGAACTTTTCTGTCGTCCACTGCCACGGCCGCCCGCGCGCGCTGGACGCAGACGGCGCGACCGCGCATCTGCGCGACGCCGTGCGGCATCTCGAACAGGGGCGCGACAAGCCTTGGGGCATCAACGAACTCGGCGACGAGGGCATCGCGCGGCGCGTGGCAAACATCGTGGCGTTCGAACTGCCTATCGATAGCCTGGAGGCGAAATTCAAGCTCGGCCAGGACGAACGCCTGCCCGACACACGTGCCGCCATCGAGCATCTGCAGCGCGACGGCGGATGTCCGTTGGCAACGCGAATGGAGGAGAAGAACCGACATCGAAATTGACGTATCGACGTGACATGCGCGGTCCCGATCTGCTGGATCTCTTCCCTTTTAAACGAGACATCATGAAAACGATAAAACTTCATCCTCTGTTCGTCGCCGTTACGGCGGCACTCCTGTCGGCGCATATGTCCGGTGCGCTCGCCGACCAGGTCGTACGCATCGGCTTCTCGGCGCCGCTGACCGGCGGCAGCGCGCACGCCGGCAAGGATCAGGAAAACGGCGCGCGCCTCGCGATCGAGGAGATCAATGCCAGCGGTCTCGTCATAGGCGGCAACAAGGTCACGCTCGCACTCGATTCGCAGGACGACGCGGGAGATCCGCGCACCGCAACGCAGGTCGCACAAAAGCTCGCCGACGACAAGGTCGTTGCCGTGATCGGACACATGAATTCGGGTACCTCGATTCCAGCGTCGAAGATCTACAGCGACGCGGGTATTGTCCAGATCTCGCCATCGGCGACGAACCCGCAGTACACCCTGCAGGGATTCAAGACGACCTACCGTGTCGTCGCGACCGATGCACAACAGGGACCCGCGCTCGCCACCTACGCCGCCGGTTCACTGAAAGTGAAACGCGTGGCGGTGGTCGACGATTCAACCGCCTACGGCCAGGGGCTCGCCGACGAGTTTGCAAAGAAGGCGAAGGCACTGGGCGTAACGGTGCTGTCGCACGACGCGACCAACGACAAGGCCATCGATTTCCGCGCGATTTTGACGAAGATAAAGGGCGAATCGCCCGATGCGATCATGTACGGCGGCCTGGACGCAACGGCGGGCCCGTTCGCGAAGCAAGCGGGGCAACTCGGCATCAGGGCGAAGATTCTCGCGGGCGACGGCGTCTGTACGGAGCAACTGGCGGATCTCGCGGGCACGGCATCCGATGCAATCGTTTGCTCCGAAGCGGGCCTCGGGCTGGAGAAAATGCCCGGCGGCGCGACTTTCGTGAAGAAATACGAAGCACGCTTTCACCAGCCGATCCTGATCTACGCCCCGTTTTCATATGACGCCGTTTATATCGTTGTCGATGCGATGAAGCGTGCGAACTCGACCAGCGCCGACAAGATCATTGCGGCAATGCCGCAGACCGACCATTCCGGTGTGATTGGCCAGACGCAGTTCGATGAGCACGGCGATCTGCGCCACGGCGTCATTTCGCTTTACACCTACCGGGCGGGCAAGAAGACGCTACTGGATGCCGTGAAGATGTAACGAACGCCTAACAAGCGTGGTAAGCGCCACATCAATATATTAGTACTACAAATCACAAATTGAAGAGCGCGGCGAAACGAAGATGCTTCGTGCGCACCGTCTTTCCCATGCCGCATAGGCGGCATGGATCGCAGGTTAATTGACCGACAAAGGGGTTTCCATGAGGAAGATCGCAGTAGTCGTAGCGGTGAGTGGCACGTTCGCACTGACCGCGCATGCGCAAAGCAGCGTCACGCTATACGGTATCGTCGAAAATGGCGTCACCTACGTGAACAATGCCGGGCACGGCTCGGTCGTCGCACTGGTGAGCGGCGTCGAACAAGGCAGCCGCTGGGGCCTGAAGGGATCGGAAGATCTGGGCGGCGGGTTCAAGACCATCTTCCAGCTAGAAAACGGCTTTAATGCCGACACTGGCAAGCTGGGCCAGGGCGGTCTGCTGTTCGGCCGCCAGGCTTACGTCGGGATCGACAGCGACAGGTTCGGCACGGTCACGCTCGGCCGCCAGTACGATTCGATTCAGGACTACTTGCAGCCGACCACGATGAACGGCAACTGGGGTGCCTATTTCTCGCACGCCGGCGACATCGACAACTCGGATAATGGCTTTCGCATCAACAATGCGATCAAGTACAACAGCCCTGTTTTCGCTGGGTTCCAGTTCGAAGCGCTGTATTCGCTTGGCGGCGTGGCCGGATCAGCAACGGCAAACAACACGTTCTCCGCGGGCATTGGCTATACGAACGGTCCGGTCTACCTCGCGGCGGTCTACGAGAGCGCGAAGACACCCGCGACACAGTTTGCCGACGGCAACTTTGTGGCGAACCAGGCCACGCCGAGCGCGAACGGGCCGTTCGGCTACGTCGGTCAACCCGCGAACATGCAGGTGATCGGTGTGGGCGGTACCTATACGATCGGCAGCGCGATGATCGGGCTCGACTACACGAACACACGGTTCGGTTCAGCCAATGGCACGAACAGTTCAGTGATCTTCGACAACTACGAGCTGTGGGGGCAATATCGGGTGACACCGGCCGCTACGCTTTCGGCGGGCTACACGTTCACTGCGGTGCGGGTCAATTATCTGGACAGTGGCAATCGACCGAAATATAACCAGTTCAATCTGATGGCCGACTATGCGCTGTCCAAACGCACGGACGTCTATCTGATGGGTGTGTATCAGAAGGCATCGGGCGGCGCGCTCGCCGATATCTACGACGGGTTCCCCGCAGGTCAATCGAGCAGCACGAATCAGTTGCTCGCACGCGCGGGAATTCGCGCGAAGTTCTAGTTCAGCCGGATACCGTACTGAAGGGGCGTCCGTCACGACACTCACGGCGTCATGCGTCACGGAACCGGAGCATAGCTGAGCAGTCTCCAAGGCAGGTTTTGGATGGCATCGGGCTTCACGGTCCTCGCCATCCTTTTTTGTCTGCGGGGCGTTGTTACTGCGCGCCCAGTTCGTCGCCGATCTGGCTAGCGCGCCGTTGATGATGGCTTCTTTGACGTGCTGCACGTCGAACGCGTTGAGCGCGGCAGCGGTCGTGCCGCCGCTGGAAGTCACACGCTCGCGCAGGACACTGACCGGTTCGACCGATTCGACAGCCAGTTGCGCTGCGCCGCGAAACGTCGCGACAGCAAGCGTCGCGCTTTGCTTTTCGCTCAGGCCGAGTCGACGCGCTGCTTCCTGCAGTGCCTCGATGAAATAGAACACATAAGCCGGTCCACTGCCTGAGATCGCGGTGACGGCGTCAAGGCTCGACTCGTCGTCGAGCCATAAATGCGCACCCGCCGCACTGACGATGTTCTCTGCCACCTGCCTGCCCGACGCATCGACGGCGTCAGTCGCTGCGAGTGCTGTCATACCCATACCGACCAGCGCTGGCGTGTTCGGCATCGCACGTACCACGCGGCGGTACTCGCCGAGCCATTGACATAGATCGCTAAGACGCACGCCTGCCGCGATGCTGATGACCAGTTGCGCGCCGAGGTGCGGCGCCAGGGTTTCGGCGACCATCTTGAGCGCCTGGGGTTTGACGGCCAGCACGATGGCGTCGTAACGCGCAAGCGCGGCGTCGATAGTTGCGCTGCTCGTAACCGCGAACTGATCGGCTACACGATGGCGCGCGTCTTCGTTCACATCGATGACGTACAGGTCGTTCGGTGAGATGCCGCGTCTGATAAGGCCGCCAATCAGTGCGACGGCCATGTTGCCGCCGCCGATAAAGGCAATTTTCATAGGTCTGAAGGTGTCTTGAATGGGAGTGGCTACTGCTAAGGCTTGCAGCCTGCGCAAGCGCAGACGATGCTAGCAAGCTATACCCGAATACACTCCCGCGACGGGGCCGAAGTGCGTCGCAGTTGGGCCATGTGCATCGCTTTTCGTGCGACCGAATGGCATTTCAACCGGCATATGCGTGAAGGGAATGAAATCCTGAATGCAGCGCATCGCGCGCTGCATTCAAATACACGCGGCGTCGCTGAAAGATATCGGCGCGCCGCGCCCTCGCTCACGCTGCGTTGATCAGCCCGAGTTGCTGCAGAGCCGTTACGCCGTCGTCCAGTCCGATTTCTTCAACGATCTTGCCGTCCTTAAGACGGAGTACCGTCGTGCCGGTGAAACGCATTGTGCGGCCGGTTGCAGCCGGCAACGATCCGATGAGGAAATCGTTGAATGCCGGGCCGGTATGCGTGCCACCACCTTCCCAGCGGCCGACTACATAGTCCCCTTCTGCGATCAGATCAGCGGCGCCCCAGAAGTTGAGGTCCGGGAATGCTTCGCGGAAACCGGTCATGAATGCCTTGATGTCCTCGCGGCCGCGGCGCGGGTCGTGCAGCGAGTAGCGCAGAAGCATATCGGGAGCAGCAAGTTCGTCGACGATATCGAGGTTGCAGGTTTTGCCCCAGAAATCGGTGAACCAGCGGCCTACGATCGCTTTGTTGTCATCTTCTTTGGACATGGTGAATTCCTCATTGACTGTGTTTGAAGAAGAGAAGCACGATCGCCTCTCTCTGCTTGAACAATAGCGACGCAGGCCGTCAGCAGCCCCCCGTTTCTTGCTGCAACATTCGAAGACCCGCCATGCGGTTTGTGGTGAGGAGCGGCACGATGGCTTGCCGTTTGTACCCAGCCGCGCCGGCGGCTCCGGCAAAGCGAAATCTGTCCGCGATGGTCATCAACCACAGAGCAGCAGGATTGGCATCCCTACCACTGGCTTCGCTCGCGAAGCCAGTGGTAGGGATGCACACTGTGCACAGTTTCTGCACGACACAGGCCTCGCTTACGAGCTTCCGCTGATTTGATACAGTGCGGACTCTCGACGGGAGTTCAGGGAGTGAAACCAATGTTCGCCGCTGCGATCTTCGACATGGACGGCCTGCTCGTCGATTCCGAGCGCACGATCATGGATACATGGATCAGCGTGGGGCTCGACCTTGGCATTGCATTGGCGCCTCGCGACTATCTTCGAATTGTCGGCAGGTCGTCTGCGGAATGTGAGTTGATATTGACTGAACTGCTTGGTGGAGCCGCTACGTTTCGGGAAGCGTTGACCCGAGTCAGGGAGCAATTGAGCAGGCCATCGGCGCATCCGATATTTCCGCTGAAATCTGGCGCGCAAAGCCTGCTGGGTGAACTAGCGCGCGTCGGCGTTCCGTGCGCCGTTGCTTCCTCATCACCTCTCGAGGAGATCAAATCCCGCCTTGGTCGGGTAGGTATCCTCCATTTCTTCAAGGCGATCGCCGGTGGCGACGAGGTTGCTCGGGGGAAACCCGACCCGGCAGTCTACAGACTGGCGGCCCATCGACTAGGCGTGTCCGAGGACGCTTGCCTCGCCTTTGAGGATAGCGAGAACGGTGCGCGCGCGGCGGTTGGCGCTGGCATAGCTGTTGTCACGGTGCCGGACCTGATCCATCCGACCGACGAGGTCGCTGTACTGAGCTTCCGGATATTGCGGAGACTCGACGGAGCGATTGAATTCGTCCCGGACTGGTTCGGGACGCACGACATGAGCGGGACGTGATTTCGTTCTGAAGAGTCGGCGTCTATGATTTTCACGACGGTTGCCGCGACGGCTTCCCGGATAAACTTGCGGAAGAAAACGGAAATGGAGGATCGGTGATGGTCGGAGAAGAACAGAATGATAAGGAAACTTCGCCGCCCGCCGCGCGCATAGGGGATCGCTGCGCACACGGCGGCACGATTATCCTTGGTTGCCCGACCGTGCTGATCGGTGGGTGATCAAACTTCACCCTGCCACCTATGACCATTAGAGCCGTGTTCTTTGATGTCGGCGAAACCCTTATCGATGAGAGCCGTGACTGGGGTGGATGGGCTGATTATCTTGGCGTGTCCCGCTTATCGTTTTTCGCCGTACTAGGCGCTGTCATCGAACGCGGGGAACATCATCAGGCTGTGTTCAGGATTATCCGGCCAGACATCGAATTCTCGGAATTGCGCCGCCAACGCCGAATGCAAGGCGACGTTTATTCGATCACGCCGGATGATTTCTATCCCGACGCGATACCCTGTTTGACGCGTTTGCGAAATGATGGCCTGCTCATCGGTATTGCCGGAAATCAACCCCTTGAAGCGGAACACGCGTTGCGCACGCTTGGCGTGCCGGCCGACATTGTCGCGTCGTCTGCTTCGTGGCATGTGGAGAAACCCGCCCCCGAGTTTTTTGAGCGTGCGATCACCGCTACACATGGCGTTGCCCCATCAGAAATCGCCTATGTGGGTGATCGGCTCGATAACGATATTGAACCAGCGCTCCGAGCTGGCATGGTTCCAGTTTTCATACGCCGCGGGCCGTGGGCACATGTGCAGTCGACGTCCCGGCGTTTTCCTGTTCCTCCTCACGTCATCGACGAACTCACATCGCTGCCGGAGCTTCTGCGTCGTCTGTAACTTTTCCGGCTCTGAATAGGGCGGCTGTGACCGTCCGCTGCACGCGCACTCACAACGCCGTCCTGACCTTCCTTGGCAACAATCTGCAGGTCTCGGGAATCATCGCAGTGGCCGGATGCTGAAGCGCGGAGCAGAATGTACTTTATGGCACACCGGCGGCGTATGGCATTTGTCAGCCGAGCACGCCTGATAGCGTCAAGCGCGGGTGCCGGGAAGGGAAGTGTTGTCCCAGAAGCCGGCGACCAAAGGACAAGAAACCATGAACAAGAGAGACATCGACTCAGCCGACGCAGATCACAGCGCACGCCGTAGAAACGTCGTGGCGGGCCTCGTTTATGTGTTTGAGCAGGTTATGCCGGACCCGTTCGTCCTTGCAATTGGCTTGACCCTGGTGGTAGCCCTGCTGGCGGTGGCCTTCGCGCCGCATGCTTCGTTGGCGGTCATCCTGACCTCCTGGTACGGTGGCACGTTCAACATTCTCGGCTTTGCGCTGCAGATGATCCTGATTCTGGCGACTGGCTATGCGATTGCCGACGCGCCCCTCGTCCAGCGCGGCTTGCGGGCGATGGCTGCCGGCGTACACACGCCGACCCGCGCTGCGCTGCTGGTTTTTCCGATCGTCGCGATGGCCGCGTGGCTCAACTGGGGGCTCGGCCTGGTTGTGGGCGCACTCCTGTCGCGCGAAATCGCCAAGCGCGTGAAGGTGGATTTCGCGTGGCTCGTCGCGGGGAGCTACTCCGCGTGGTCGGTCTGCAATAGCGGTTTGTCCAGTTCGATCGCGTTGTCACAGGCGTCGCATGGCAATGCGTTGAACCTTGTCGAGAAAGCCACCGGGCAGGTCATTCCGCTGAGTGAGACCGTGTTCGCACCTTTCGTCTTCATCCCGACGGTGCTGGTGGTTGTCATTATGACGGCAATCTTCATCTGGATGCACCCGAAGCAGGAAGATGTGGTCGCTTTCAACGAAACGCAGCCTGAGCCTGCAGCCGCTGCAGAGGCCGATCCACATGCCCGCGATTCGAAGGCATCGTCCTTCGCTGCCCGCGCGGAACGGTCAATGCTCGGCACGCTGTTCCTGCTGGTGCTGGGCGTCGGCTATCTCGCGATGACGTGGAGCAGCAAGGGCTTCGAGTTGGATATCAACACCACGATCCTGATCTTCCTGCTGGTAGGGCTGGCGCTGCAGCGCACACCGATCGCTTATGCCGATGCGATTCGCCGCGCCGCGCGGCAGACCGGATCGATGCTGCTTCAATATCCGATGTACGGCGGCATCATGGGCATCATGACCGGGACCGGGTTGGCGTCGACGATCGCCAAGACGTTCGTGGCCATTGCAACGCCGGTCACGCTGCCCGTCTTGAGTTACTTGAGCTCGCTGATCATCACGCTGCTCATTCCCAGCGCAGGCGGACACTGGGCTGTGCAGGGGCCGTTCGTTCTTCCCGCCGCGCTCAGCCTGCACGCTTCGGTTGCGCGCACGGCCATGGGGGTCGCCATGGCCGAAAACGTCTCGAACATGCTGCAACCTTTCTGGGCTGTACCCGTGGTTGCGATCGCCGGCATTCGCATCCAGCGCGTCATGGGCTACACGGCGATCACGTTTGTCGTATCGCTCGTCATCTATGCGGCGGCGCTTTGGCTGATTCCATGATCCGCTTGCCCAGGGCTTAAGCCGGAGGCGACTGCACGATCACGCCGTACCACCCCAAGCCGCGATAGCTCTCATAGCCTGGGGTGGCGGCGAACGATACGGTGCGGCCATCCGTCAGTTGATAAAAACCTGCCGGGCGGCCGTCGGTATTCAGACGGAACTGTTCGTCCAGCACGCCTTTATCGTCCGAACTCGCAATCACGCGATGCGACGCGTTGACGATCATGCAGCGCGTGCGGCGCCATTCCTCGTCCGTGAGCCGCACGCCTTTGACGACCGCGGACGCTTGCGGCGCCCAATCGAAAAAGATCACCAGCGCACCGAGGGGTTTGCCATCGACCGCGCCGTTTTCGCGGATCGCTGTCGCATAGGTCGCGACGTGCGCGTGCTTCAGAAGCGGTAGCGCCTCGATATCGCCGGCAACAAAGTCCGCGCCGGAAGGCGTTTTCATCGCATCGCGAAACCAGCTGGCTTCGGCGACATTGCGGTCATGCACCGCATACATATCCGGCCGACCATTCGCGACCACATTGCCGGCCGCGTCGACGATCCATAAATCGCGGTACACGGTGTAGCTGTCGAGAATCACCGACAGGCGGCGTGACGCATACGCTCGCGTTTCAGCGCTCTTATGGGCGAGACAGTCGACCACGGCGGAATCGGTCGCCCACCAGCGCACGTCGCAGGAACGTTCGTACAGATTGCGGTCGATCACGTCGATCATGTTCAGCGCGAGATCGGCACAGCGCTGGCCCTCGTGCGAGCGCAGCCGTTCGATCATGCTGTCGCCGAGATCGGTCAGCTTGGTCAGCGAACCCGCGAGTTCGCGATTGAGTACGGTGGTGATTTCGCCGATCCGCGCGGACACATGCTTGACCTGATTCGCCACGACCGCAAAACCGCGGCCCGCATGGCCGGCGCGCGCCGCTTCGATCAAGGCGTTGAGTGCGAGGAAGGTGGTCTCGCGATTGATGTCGTTGATATCGGAGATCTTGCCGGTGGCGAGCTTCTTGACGTGATGCGTCAGTTCGACGATTTCGAGCGGATTCGACATGGCCTGGTCCCGTTGTTTGCAATGTTGTGCCTACATAAAAGCAAGCATTGGGCCGGGTCGATTCCACGGGCGTCGCGGGCGTAGTCATGCACGCTGCAAACGTTTGGTGATACCTGTGATGGTGCAGGCAGACGATGCGATAACCGGCGGCGCACCGGGTACGTGCATCGGATACAGGAACTCCGCGACACAACTTCCGGCCCCTTATGAGCTAACCGTTGCCCGCTTAAGCGGGTGAACGAATTGCAAAAGCCACACAGCGATTCTTCCCCACTTAAAAAGCGGCCCCGAAATCCCGAACTATCTTCCTCGCGTTGTCCAATGGCATGATGTTGGCCTCGCTTCTTAATTCCCCCACCTCTCCCGAACATGTCGAATCTGATCGTCCATGGCGGCCTCCCGTTACGCGGCGAGATCGTGCCATCCGCCAACAAGAACGCTGTCCTGCCCATCCTCTGTGCCACGCTGCTGACCGATCAGCCACTCCGTCTCATCGGCGTACCTGAAATCACCGACGTCAAGAAGATCCTTGAGATTTTTCGGACGCTGGGTAGCGATGTGTCGATGGACTTTGCTACCGGCATCCTCGATTTGCATCACCACGCGACGGTATTCGATCCGGTCGCGCACAGGTTGCCTGAGGAGATGCGTTCTTCGATCATGCTGGTCCCACCGTTGCTGGCGCGTTTTGGCGTCGCTCGTCTGGAGAACGATGTAAAAGGCTGCACGCTAGGCGTACGCGAGATCGATCCGCACGTTGAGGTGTTCGAGCGCTTCGGCGCATGCGTCGAGCGCACTGCCGACTCGCTCATCGTGCGCGCAAGCACGCAAATGGTTGCCAATCATCATTGGCTTGACTACGCATCGGTCACCACCACCGAAAATTTCGCGCTCTGTGCGGCGTCGGCCGGCGGCACGTCGACGTTAGTCAATGCAGCATCGGAACCGCATGTGCAGGAGTTTTGCCGTTTTCTGGCCATGCTGGGTGTCCCAATCGATGGCATTGGTACATCGCGTCTGAGCGTAGAAGGCGGCCACAAACTCGGCGGCGGCGAGTTTCGGTTCAGCGAGGATTTCCACGAGATTGCGACCTTTCTCGCGCTTGGCGCAATCACTGGTGGCGACATCGCGGTCAGAAACACCGCGCCCGAGCAGTTCCCGTTGATCGACCGAACCTTCGCGAAGTTCGGCGTGCAGGTGGAACATCGAGATGGCTGGTCGCATGCCGTTCGGGAAGGTCCATTGCGAGTGCGCCGGCCTTTCACCCAGAATATTCTTACCAAGGTGGAAGCGGCGCCCTGGCCGTATCTGCCCGTCGATCTGCTCCCCATCTTCATTGCGCTTGGCGTGAAGGCTGAAGGCAGCGCGATGTTCTGGAACAAGGTCTATGACGGCGCGATGGGCTGGTCCGTTGAACTCTCCAAGTTCGGTGCGCACGTGTTCCTGTCGGACCCGCATCGTCTGATCACGTTCGGCGGGCTTCCGTTGAGTCCCGCGAAAGTTGAGAGTCCGTACATCATCCGCGTGGCAATCGCGCTACTGATGGTCGCCGCGAGTATCGAGGGACGTTCGGAAATCATGAATGCACTGCCGATCCGCCGCGCGCACCCCAACTTTGTGGAAAATTTGCGCTCGGTGGGCGCAAATGTGGAGTGGACAAGCAGCGAGTGACCATCCTGTCGGATCACGACCATCATCGCTCGTGAGCACCTACTGAACTCACGAGCGATCGAGCAGGTGTCTGTCTAGCTTGGGCCGCCCATCAAGGGACGTACGGCCTGATGCTGACGAAGACACCTGAGCGACCGTTTCAGGTTCCAGCTTCCACACTTACCCGACCACCCGAACGATGGGCGGCTTCTCGGGCAGGCGATGCTGCACGTCCCCGGACGAACTGAAGCGTCGCTTCAGCGACGCGCCAGCCAAGATAGCGTGCAGTGGCGAGATCCGATTCGGGCGGCGCGGTGTCAGGGCCTTGATCCGTATTCGATTGCGCACCAGCGCCCAGCCAGAAGCCAAGGCGATTCAGATCGTCTGCCGAGCCCATTGTTGAGTTATTCGCGGGAGGCAAGCCAAGACTGACCCAATGCATACCGTGCTGGGCGGCAACCAAGGCAAGCTGGACAAGCGTCGCCAGCTTGTCTCCGGCGTGCGCGCCAGAGTTTGTGAATCCGGCGGCAATCTTGTCCTTCCACAGAAACCCCTTGGCCATGACCGCATTGGATGTCGCTTCTTCGAAGACTTTGAATTCGGCTGACACTCCCGCCGTATAAGTCGGCGAGCCGAAAATGATCGCATCGGCCGTCGCTAATTCGTCCCAGCGCGTTTGCGCATCTTCGCAGGCTAGAAGAATTCCCGTTGCACCTGCCGTGCGGTCGACACCTTCTTTCACGGCTGCGGCTTGCCGTGCCGTATGACCATATCGACTGTGAAAAACAATGGCTACGCTTGCACTCGACATGCATTTCTCCTGGAATTTGACTTAAATCTCTCGTTTCGTTTGGTCTCGCTCGCCCCCATGATGGATAGATGGCGCGTTCATCGACATCTGGTCGGTCATATGCCCCGCCGCCCACCCGGTCCGAACGAATGTTTTCGCGGGCGCAGTGACAGACCTGGGGCTACAGTTCGACTAGCACCACACCTTTGAGCCTTCCCGCACAAGCCTCTTGCAATGCCTTTGGGGCATTGTCGAGTCCGCTGAAGGTTGTGCATGGAAGGCGAATCGTGCCTTCATGCCGCCATTCGTTCAGACGTTGCATCCATTCGTCAAACGCGCCAGGGTCGTCTTCGCATGCGCTATAGCCGCGCAGGGTGATTCCCTTGATCGGGAGCTGAAACGAATCGATCTCGGTCGGCGCAATGGAGGTCGAGCGTTCAGCATTCAGTTCAGCGATGAGGGCACCCAGGATCACGAAGCGCGCACCTTCTCGCGCCAGCGCGACCGCAGCCGTCAATTGCTCGCCGCCGACCATATCGACGAAGACATCGATGCCGTCCGGCGCGGCTTCAGCCAGTTGCGTGACGAAGGGCCTGCCGTCGCGAACGATCACCGCGTCATAGCCGAGCTCGCGCTTCATCCATTCAGCCTTGCCCGGGGTGCCCGTGCTGCCGATGACGCGTCCGGCGCCGAGCCTGCGCGCAATCTGTCCCGCCATCGATCCGATCGCCCCGGCACCGCTGGAAACGAACACGGTATCGCCGCGCTTGACGTGCGTGCCCCGCGTCAATGCGGCATAGGCGGTCCAGCCGGGGCCAAGGTAAGCGGCCGGGTCAAGGCGGTCGCGCTGCAACACCGTGCATTGACGCGCGTCGGCCACCGCATAGTCGCACCAGCCCAGCGAATGCAAGACCGTGCCGCCCACCTGTAGCCCGGATTCGGGCGTCGCGGCAATCACTTCGCCGATAGCGGCATCGGCAAGGGCATCGCCTGGCTTGAGCGCAGGAAAGGGGATACCTTTAATTTCCTTGGCTTCGCGGCTCGCCATTAATCGCGTCGACACGGAGATGCGGAACCACCTGTTGCGTAGCATTACCTGGTGGGGCGCCAATGGCGGTAGTGTCGTCTCGACAAGCGTGAAATGAGCCGACTGCAGCTTGCCTTCCGGATGGGCAGCGAGCGTGACTTGCCGTGAAACTCGGGGCAGCGACTCCATGCTGGGTTCCTTCTACTAGGGGATGGCAGTGGCACCGCGCATCACACTTTGTTTACGCAGGTATATATGAATTTTTGCGTGGATCCACGGCCATGGCTACTCGCTTTTCCGCACCCCCTCAATCGGCCCGCAGAGCACCCAGGCAGCAGCGTTCGCGAGCAACCGTCGATGCGATCATCGAGGCGGCGGCTCACGTTCTCGCCACGCGAGGCTGGATGAAGTTCACGACAAACGAAGTCACCCGGGTCGCCGGCGTCCTCGGCCAAAGCCGGCGTTCGCGCGCCGGAGGCGGGAACGCGGGCTAACTGAGACGTACGGTCAAGTGTGTTCGAGCGTGGCTGAAACAATAGAGACGGAATGACGCCGACGAGCGTCCCTGCACAGGACAACGTTTCCTGAATGCGGTATGTGCCGTTCCGTTCGAAAAATATAAAAAAGGCCTGAGAGACTATGAGAATCAAAAGCAAATGGGGAAGGGGTATTCACGAAGGAAAAGTCGTTTCCGTCGTAGACGGGAAGCGGATTTTCATCCATCTACGGTCGGCGATGGAGACGCAATCGCTGAGCAAATTGGCATCCCGTCGAGGCCAAAGCGTGCTGACCGCCGCGATCGACAATGTGCACAAAATAGTGGATCACATGAGTGAGCCATTTGCCCACGCGAGACGAGACGACGTTGTCGTTCTGCTTTATGCCAGCGACGAAACCCGACTAGCGGCACTCGCCGTGCTCGGTCTGAGTGAGGCATAAGCAGCGCTCCACCGTTACGCCGGTCGAGTCAAACTAAGGGCTTCGCCTCGCTCTGAAGCTCTTCGAACAGCCAATCCCGAAACAGCTTCACCGTCGATGTCCGGCTCTTTTCCTCGGCGCATACAAAGTGAAAGAAGAGCCCCGTCGGGATCTCCGGTCCGAACGGGATCGTCAGCCGTCCGGCCAGCACGTCCTGCGCGGCCAGCACGCGCCGGCCCAGTACGACACCTGTGCCTTCGACCGCCGCCTGGAGTGCGTGGTCCGCGTGATTGAACAACACACCGCGCGTCGCATCGATTTTCATACCCGCGTGCGTGAACCACTCCGACCAGCCCGTGGCCACCGGGTCGACCATCCGCAGGGATTCGTCGTGAATCAAGGGCACGCGGGCGAGATCGTCGGGCGTGAGCGGCTGATCTTGGGCGTTGCGTAACATCGGGCTGCACATCGGCACCACGGATTCCTCGATCAGACGCTCCACATGTAAGCCCGCCGTATCGATGCGGCCAAAGCGAATCGCGACATCCACCCCCTCCTTGACGAAATCGCAGAGCGCCAGCGAAGCGGACACGCGCGTTTTGATCTCGGGGTGCAAGTCGGTGAATTTCGAAAGACGCGGCACGAGCCATTTGGTCGTGAACGCAGGGCCCGCCGTGATGACCAGCCGCTGTGAATCCCGAGTCGTATCGACCCAGGTCATCGCGCGCGTCAGATGGGTGAACCCGAGGCTGACTTCCTGGAAACAGCGCTTGCCGTGCTCAGTCAGCTCGATCGCGCGGTTCGAGCGGGAAAACAACTCGACGCCGAGGTACTCCTCGATGGTGCGGATCTGATGGCTGACGGCGGCTGGTGTGACGCACAACTCTTCCGCGGCTTTCTTGAAGCTCATATGGCGTGCGGCAGCTTCAAACGCGCGCAACGCATTCAACGGCGGCAATCGATATTTCATCACATCCAGACTTTAGCCAAAGTAACGCAAGCGCAAGGATTATTGACGCTTTTCCAGGTATTAGAAAGTGATATTCAAGTCGCATAACGCCTACACCTCGCGCGATGCCGTCGCGCGGATGGCCGATCAGTTGACCGCGAACCTCGAGGCTTTCGCTGCGGGTGCGCCGCGCATTTGAGTCGCCTAACGGCCGAGCGGGGCCGGCGTGCAACAAAAAAAACTAATCCGAGGCTGCGAATTGCTCGCTTTTCCCGCTAACCGGCTGATGCCATAGTCGCATCTAACCGGCGCCACTGTGGCGCCGCTTCGGATAGAGAGTCCTGATGATGTTCGGCTTCGCTTTTTATATTGCCATGTATCTCGTCGGCAGTTACCTGTCGACGCGATTCGCGCTACCGGTACCGGGGGCGATCATCGGACTCGGCCTGGTGTTCGCCGTCCTGACCCTGCGAGGCAAAGTGGACGCACCGCTTAAAGTCTCGTCGGATGTATTGCTGCGCTACCTTGCGTTGATGCTGGTGCCGACCTGCGTTGGCGTCGTCAACCTGATTCACAGCGTGCCGCCTGGCATCCTGAGCCTGATCCTGGTGCTGGTTCTCGCGCTGGTGGCTGGCTGTCTCGCCACCGCATGGATCGCCAACACGCTGCTCGCGCGCCGTCACGCCGTGACCGGTCCGGTCGCGTCATAAATTCCCACATACCGATGCTTGCTATGACGATTTTCAGCAGTTCCCTGGGTCTCGTTGCGCTGACGATCGCGGCCTACTCGGCCGGCAACTCGCTGTATCTTCGCTCGGGGAAGTTACCCGTGCTGCAACCGGTCATGATCGCGACGATTGCGCTGGTGGCCCTGTTGCTGAGTACCGGCTTACCGTACAGCCAGTACTTCAACGCCACCAGCATGCTGCATAGCCTGCTGGGTCCAGCGGTGGTCGCGCTCGCGGTGCCGCTCTATGAGAACGTGCACAAGGCGTGCGCGGTGCTGCTGCCAATCGTGCTTGCGACGCTGCTCGGCGGCCTCGCGGTCACCGGCAGTGCGCTGCTGCTGGGCCATGTGTTCGGGTTGAGTCCGTTGATGGAACGGGCGCTCAGCACCAAATCCGTCACGACGCCGATCGCCCTGTCGGTGGCTGACAAGATCGGCGGGTCGGTACCGCTGACAATCCTTGGCGTATTCGTTACCGGGCTGGCCGGTGTCACCTTGACGCCGTTCCTCCTCAAAGCCATTGGCGTGGACAGTCCGGCCGTGAAAGGCTTTACGCTCGGCGTGACCTCCCACACCTTCGGCATTACGCGTGCTGTCGAGTTCGGCTCGGAGGCCGTGGCCTTCGCCACGCTCGGCATGGCGCTCATGGGCTGCGCTTCGGCGGTCCTCGTTCCGGCGATTTTCCGTTTGTTCTGACCGACCAACCGGGCTTTGCTTGCCGATCGTCAGCTAGCCACTGCGATCGACGGCGGCCTTTCTCAACTGTTCCCCGGCGGTAGCAGGCCCTGCCTCCTTGCGGTGGCAGGGCCGGGTTGCCGCCTGCCGTGATGAGTTCAACGGACCGTGTGCGGCCAGGAGTCGACACTCGAACGACAACACCACATCGTTGACAATGCATCGTTTGAATTGCTGTAATGCCTTTCGGTGTTCTGGTCAGCCTTTCCTTCGGAGTCGTTGTGCGAGAAAAAACACTTGCTCTTGTTTTAATTCCGCTCGTGCTCTCCTTACTGACCGCATGCTCGGCCGAGGCGCCGGGAAACAGCAACAAACCTCTGATACCGTCGGCTGACGACGTAGCGAAACGTTGCCTGGCTTATGCAGCAGGCAGCGGCGGACCACCTCTGACGGTAGGCGAAATGAACGCGTTGCAATGGCGTCGCTACGTCAGTTGCGCGTTGACCAGCAACGTGTTTGTGGATGCCAATAGCGATCTTGGCAATCCGGACGCGATCGTATCTCTCCGGCTTAATTCTGACGGTTCGATTGGCTCTGTCACGCTGCTACACACGAGCGGCAACGACGCGTGGGACGCCGCCGTACAACGTGCGATTGTCGCTGCTTCGCCGTTACCGCCAGCATCGCCCAATCAAAACGTGTCGAGGGTCGACTTCCATCTTCGGCCTCGGCATCGCCCGCTCGGCATTGGAGGCAGCACAGGCCTCACGGGTGCAAGCCATTGGTCAGTCGAGCATTGCATAACAGTGGGACGTGCCGGCACGTGCGAATAGTGCTTCCCGGCCTATGCAAACGCTGGGGACAAGAGTCCTGTTGTAGACGTCACGTGCGTGAAGTGCACGAAAACGATACTGATCACACGAGGGTTAAATGTGCGTAGCTTCGCAAATTACATGCTTGGTGCCGGCGCCATACTTGCGATAGCGCTGTATAGCGCCAACTCTCACGCTGAGGACGCCGACCGCGCACAACTAATCAGTCAACTCATCCAGAGCCAGCAGGGTGACAAGGTGGAGCCCATAGAAACGCAGCTCGCCCGGATGATGATGCTACAGGCGAAGCAGGCCAATCCCAACGTTGGGCCGGATAAGTGGCTCGCCGTACAAGGCGATGTGAATGCGGCGGTAACCAATATGGCGGCCGAAGGTGGTGGGGCAATCGCAACAATGACCCGCGCTGGCGTCGCCAATCTGTCGGATGCGGATCTTATCCATCTGATTTCGATTTATCGCGATCCAGTCCTCGTCAAATACATGAGTGCAGTGTCGAATCCTGTCGTTCAGGCGCAAGTTCGGCAAGCGTCCATGGCGACCGGGCTCCGGGTGAGCGCGTTGATCAAATCGGTTCTGGAGAAGAACGGACTACAGGGCATTCACTAGCCCAATGTCCGAGTGTGTGTCACGTGGTATGTCCGCGTGATCGCCTTCCCGCCGTTGCCGCGATCGCGAGCCGGTTTTCAACCGCCTGTTGCCTTGAAACACCCACTCCGCCTCCCTGCGGCCGACATCGGCGCAATTACATCCATCGAAAAATACAATGTCGATCACCATTGACATTGGCGAGGCGCGCGTCCACAATTCGCATCAATAACAATGTCATTCATCATTGTCTTAAGAATATCCGTCTTTAGGCGTTCGACACCCTGTCCCACGAGTGGGGACCTACGACGCAGCCGAGCGGTTCTCGTCGCCTGACCACGGCTGGCTGACACACGTCGCTCCACCATTCGAGCGCGCATTGCCGCAGTTCAGGAATCTGCATCGGACAGGCGATAGGCCACCGGAGCACACCAACACGAGAGGAAACGGCATGACGAATGATCTTTTGAAGCTGGCTATTGAGGCCCATGGAGGCCTTGCGCGCTGGAATGCGTTCAGAACGCTCGAAGCCGAGATGTCGATCACAGGCGGCATCTGGCATGTCAAGCAGAAGCCAGATATTTTCAGGCACGTTGTTGCCGCAATAGATACGCACGCCCAGCGTGTCGAAATGCGACCTTTCACAGCGCCCGATCGACACGCCCTTTTTACGCCGGGCCGCATCGCTGTCGAATCGACCGACGGGCGCGTACTCGAGAGTCGCGACAATCCGTGTTCATCCTTCGACGGTCATAGCCAGCAGACGCCCTGGGACGATCTTCATGCAGCATATTTCTGCAGTTATGCACTGTGGACGTATTTCAGCACACCGTTTCTCTATACGTATCCCGGCGTCGTGACCGAGGAGTTGTCGCCGTGGCATGAAGACGGTGAGCAATGGCGGCGCTTGAAAGTGACGTTCCCAGGTTCTATCGAAACGCATTCACGCGAGCAGATTTCGTACTTCGGCCCGGATGGTCTGCTGCGGCGCCATGATTACACCGTGGACGTCATGGGCGGCGCTACCGGCGCAAACTATGCGTCGAACTATCAGGACTTTGACGGCATCATGGTGCCGACGACCCGGCGCGTGTTCGCGCGTGACGCTGATGGCCAGAAGATCGACGAACCGCTGCTGGTTGCCATCGATATTGCCTCGGTCTCCTTTCGCTAGGTCCTTAGCGGGAGACGGTTTCCCGGCAGGGCGTGCCGTTCTCTAGTGCTGAAGGTCTCTTGTCTCCGTTCAAACGGACATTCCCGCGACAATGCTAGGTGTCTGTGGCGGGGCGACCTGAGCCGGCCATCGTCAGGCAGAACGCGGCCAGGAAGGGACCTTCGAACGATGATCTCAGATTGTTTAGGTTTGTAGGATGCCTGCCCTTGACCGTGCGCATGGGCGGACGCCACAGGAGCATGCGGGCAGGCGTCGTACAT